>JALYRV010000079.1 GCA_030855205.1 Acidobacteriota bacterium
GTCCGCCGCCACCCCCGCCGCCGAGCAGCACCACGCGATCGCCGCGAATCTCAGTGGTGTACTTCTCCACGCCGTCCTTGTCGGTCCACTTGCGCGTCTGCAGGCGGCCCTCGACGTAGATCTGCTTGCCCTTCGTTAGGTATTCGTGGAGCGACTCGGCGGTGCGGCCCCACAGCACGACGCGGTGCCACTGCGTGTCTTCCTTTTTCTGGCCCTCGCGATCCTTGTACACGTCGGTCGTCGCCATGTTGATTGTCGCGACGGCCGCGCCCCCGGGCGTGTACCGCAGCTCCGCGTCACGACCGAGATTGCCGACCAGGATCACCTTGTTTACGCTGCCCATCGGAAAAGTCCTTTCTGACCTCGACGGTCAGAATCATAGCAGCACTGCTCAGCGCGGCAGCGCCTGAAGGCGCTGTTTGGCGAGCAGGGCGGCATTCGTATCGGCATAGTTCTTCATGACAGCGTCGTACGCCTGTCGCGCGCGATCGAACTCCTTGAGCTCCTCGAATGCGCGCCCCTGTTTGTAGAGCGCTTCGGCGACCCACCGGGAATCCTTGAAGTTCGTGATGACGCGGCCGTACGCGGTCACCGCTTCCTGGTAGCGCTTCAGCTGATAGTTCGACTCGCCGACATAGTACTGAGCCTGTGCGGCATCGGGCGCGGTGGAATAGGTGCGCAGGTACCCTTCGAAGCCGGCGATCGCGAGATCATACTGGATGCCGAAATAGTCGGCCATGGCCGTCTCGAAGAGACGCTGCGCGCTCATGCCGGTGGGCGGCGTCGCGGGGGCGCCGGCCGGCGGATTCGCCGCGGGTGGGGCAGCAGGATCACCCGTGGCCGGCGGTTCGGCCGTCTGCGACGGCTGCACCTGCATCGTCGCGAACGTCGACCGCATCGTGGCCACTTCGTGCGAAAGCGTCGAGATCCGTACGTTGGTGTCGTCGAGCTTCTCGCGCACGACTCCGACGCCGTCGCGCAGGCCGTCTATCTGGAGCTTCTGATCCGCGAAGCCCTTGCGCGTCGAGTCGGCCTGCTGATCGAGCTTGGCGTTGAGCGCCTTCAGGGTCTCTTCGAGGTTCGCAATGAGCGCGCGAAGCTGCCCCGACTGCTCCTGAATCATGCGGAGCTCGGCGAGCATCTGCAGCTGCTCACGGTCCTGCGCGGCGGCCGGCGCGGCAAACACGCAGCACAGCAGCGCGGCGGCGGCGTACCTGAATGTAGTGGCTCTCATCTCTTCTCCCGGAAACCTATTTCGCCGTCAGGACGAAATGCGCCCGGCGGTTCTTCGAGTATGCATCCTCGGTGTTGGCCTGGTCGAACGGAAATTCGTTGCCGTAGCTGACCGTTTTGAGCCGATCCGGCGCGATGCCGAGCGACACGAGGTAGTCGCGCGCCGAAATCGCGCGTCGCTCGCCGAGGGCGAGGTTGTACTCCGGCGTGCCACGCTCGTCGCAGTGCCCCTCGATCGTGATGACCCATGTCGGATACTGCTTCATGATCTGGGCGTTCTGCTGCAGCGCCGCCTGGCTGGCGCCGTCGACCTGGTCGCTGTCGAGGCCGAAGTAGATCGGCTGAAACGGCGACTGTTTGTTGAGCTCGTCCACCGATCGGCTGGCCATGTCACCGCTCGTCACCGTGGGATCCGCAGGAATCACCGTCGGCTCGGCGACAGGCTCGGGAGGCGCGGGCGGCCGGTTTGTATCGGGCATGCCGGTGCCCGCGACGCCCGGCGGCTGGGCCGTGGGCCTCGCAACCGGCGGCTGCTTCTTCGCGCATGCGCCGGCGGCCGAGAAAGCGATCAGAACGAGCAGGACAAGTGATGTGCGTCTCATGGGACCAGACCTTCTCAAAACGTTACCGCCGTGACCAGTGGGGGAACTTGTTGTCGCCAACGCGCGTGATCTGCCGCAGCCCGCGGCCGTCGCGGCTAACGATGGCAATCTGCGTCTTGCCGAAGCGCGTCGTGGTGAACGCGACGTGCCGGCCGGTCGGCGAGAACGCGGGACTCTCGTTCGACCCCTCGCCGGTCGTCACCGCCGACGTCCTGCCGGTGGCGACGTTGAGGATCTTGATGTCGTAGCCGGCGCCGCCGGTCCGCGCCGTGTACGCGATCTCGTTGAGCGGCGGAGGAGACCAGGTCGGACGGTCGACCGCCGACTCGTGCGTCAGCTTCTGCGGCCGCTCGAGGCCGTCGGCATCGACACGCCAGATGTTCTGCGTGCCGTCGCGTTCCGAGACGAAGGCGATGTGCGTGCCGCTCGGCGACCACGTCGGCGTGGTATCGATTTTCGCGTGATTGGTCACGCGGCGCACGCCGGAACCGTCGACGTTCATTACGTAGATCTCGTTGTTGTTGTCGCGGCTCGACATGAACGCGATGCGCGTGCCGTCGGGCGAGAACACCGGCTGGAAGTTCTGCTGGCTGTGACTGCCGCGCGCCGGCTTCTGCAGCAGCCCCTTGTAGATCCACGAGATGGCGATGTCGGGATAGCCCGACACATACGACGTGTAGGCGATGGCCTGGCCATCGGGCGACCAGCTCGGCGTGATGTTGAGATTCCGGCTCGTCGTCACGCGCCGCTGGCCCGCGCCGTCGTAGTCGGAGATGTAGATTTCCTGCGTGTTGCGCTGCGCGAAGGTCGTCGCCGTGCGCTCGCCGTCGCGATTCGAGCTGAAGGTCAGCTTGGTGCGCGCGACACCTTGGAGGCCCTGCGACAGATGCACGTCGTCGGCGACGGTGTGCGCGAGGACGCGGGGACTGGCAATCGATCCGGTGTACTGCTTGCTGAACAACTGCTGGCCGCCGCTGACGCGGTACATGGTGACCACGAGGCGTGCGCCGGAGCCGCTCTTCTCGATGCTGCCGACCACGATGGCGTCGACGCCGGCTTCGCGCCAGCGATCCCACTGATTCGCCGAGGCCGTGAGGCTCGCCGGAATGCTGGCGATCGCGGCGCGGCTCACCATGTCGAACTCGCGCTCGAACTCGAAGTCGCTGTGCAGCACGTCCGCGATGGTGCGCGCGGCAGCCTGCGTCTCGGCGTCACCGCCAGCGAGGAAAGACGCGACCGCGAGGCGAGGACGCCGTCCGCCTTCGCCAGTGAGCGTCGTGACGACCTCCGACTGCTGCCGGGGCGCCTGCGACGCGGGGGGAGGCGGCTGTTGCTGCCAGGCGGCCACGGCCATCGAGCCGGCCACCAGCGCCGCCGTGACGGCGAGGAAAGCATTCTTCGAATAAGTCATCGCTTGTACTCGAACTTCAGACGGACGACGAGCCGTGGCTCGGTGAATTGTTGGGGCAGCTGGGAGAGCTTCGCGTTCATGACGGCCACCTGCGCTTCACGATCGAGCAGGAAGACACCCGGTGTTGGGACGCTGACGTCGGTGATGCGGCCGTCACGCTGGATGGTGAACCGCACCATCGCGAGTCCGTCCATCCCCTGGTTCCGTTTCCATGTGCGCCTGATCGCCGCGAGCATCGCTTCGATGTACTGCGGACAGCAGAAGTCCGCGAGGTTCGTTTCTCCTCCGGTTCCGCCGCCACCGCCCGCGCTGAGCCCCTGTCCGTCCGTGATCGCCTGTGTATCGACACGCGCGGTGCCGGCACGCACCTCGGCGCCGCGAATCGGCGTGCGGCTCGCCGGCTTCTCGGCCGTCGACTGAATCGGCGTCTTGGTCTCTGGCTGCGGCGCGACCTTCACGGGCGTCCTGGTCGGCAGCGCCATCTCGGGCGCCTTCTCGGCGGGCGCCTGGTACTGAGGGCGCACCGGCTCGGGGGTCGCCTGCTGCACCGGACGCGAGGCAATCTGCTGCAGGCCGCTCGTCTTCTCTCCGACGCTCCCGCCCAGACTGATGTAGAACACCTTGCGCTCCGGCTCGTCGGCCGGCGTCAACCAGCCGGATGGCATCAACATCATCCCGACGAAAAGCACGGCATGAGTCGCAACCGCGATCCCGAAATATCTCGAGAAACGATCTTGCTCGACAGGCGCGCCGAAGCTGATGGTGCTCGTAGCCATGTCAGCGCGAGGCCGGCTGGCTCACCATGCCGACGCGCTGCACGCCGGCCTTGTTCAGCAGATCGAACACTGAAAACAACTGCTGCAGCGTCACGGCGCCGTCGCCGCGGATGAAGACGTCCTTCTGCGCGCGCCCCTCGAGTTCCTGCCGCACGCGCTCGCCGAGCACCGCGAGCCCGATCTCTTCGGCCTTGTCGCCGAACCGTACGCGCCCGGTCGTGCCGACGTCGGCCGGCACGGTGACGTAGAGCGGGGCAGTCTCGAGCGGCTGGGACTGGGTGGACTGCGGCAGGTTCACGGCAAACCCCTGCTGCATCATCGGGGCCGTGACCATGAAGATGATGAGCAGCACGAGCATCACGTCGACCAGCGGCACGACGTTGATCTCGGAGAGCGACGTCGAGGCCCTCGGGCCGCGCCGTCCGCGCCGTCCTCCGCTCGCCGATTCCTGCAGCTTGGGCATTAAGTGAAATTGCGCTCGGCCAGATTCAGGAACTCGAGCGAGAAATCATCCATCGACTGGGCGAAGTGCTTCACGCGATTCGTCAGCGAGTTGTAGAAGTACACCGCCGGAATCGCCGCGAACAAGCCTGCCGCAGTCGCAATCAACGCTTCCGCAATGCCCGGCGCGACGACGCCGAGGCTCGTCGATCCGGCGCTCGCAATCTTGGTGAACGCGGCCATGATCCCCCACACGGTGCCGAACAATCCGATGTACGGCGTGATCGACGCGACCGTGGCCAGGAACGGCACGCGGTGCTCGAGCTTCGCGAGCTCTCCGGAGGTCGCACGCAGCAGCGACCGATCAATCCCTTCGAGGCTCCTGAGGGTTGGACGCGCCGCGCCGGTCTGCGGTCGTTCGGCCGTCGCCGCCGTGCCGCGGAGCTGCGCGTTGAGCTCCGCATACGCCGCCTGGAACAGGCCGACGAGCGGAGCATGCGGCAGGCTGGCGCAGACGGCCTGCACCTCAGAGAACTTGCTGCTGCGCCGGAAGATGTCGAGGAACTGCGCGCTCTGACGCTCGGCCCGCGAGAACTGCCGTGACTTCATGACGATGATGGCCCACGCCGCGGCGGAGAAGAGCAGCAGGATGATGAGAACGACGGCTCCGGCGGGACTGCCGTCGAGAACGAGCCGGACGAGATCGAGCTCGCCTTCAGGGGCCGTACCGGAAGGTACGGTCGCACCCTGCGCCTGAAGCGCCAGGGCGAACAAACCAGACACGCGCACACACGCCTCCGTCCGAGAGGTGGGGGTCTCCCCCGAGATGCGCCGCTGGGCACAGCGCTAAACTGTGCAAGGTTAACATGGGGTCGGACCCCTGTCAAAGGCCTGATACTATGGGAGTTCCCGTCTTTTCCCCATGCTGCGGTTTCTAAAGGTCCGGCACCTCGCCGTCATCGAACAGGTCGAGGTCGAGTTCGGCCCCGGGTTCAACGTACTGACGGGCGAAACCGGGGCCGGCAAGTCGATCCTCGTCGAAGGGATCGGCCTCCTGGTCGGCGGGCGCGCCTCTTCCGACCTTGTCCGCACTGGTGAAGACGCCGCATCGGTGCAGGCGGTCTTCGACGGGCCCGGCGGCGAAGAGCTCATCATCCGCCGCGAGATCACCGCACAGGGACGCAGCCGCGCCTTCGTCAATGACGATGTCGTGACGACGACGGCGTTGAGGGAACTGGGACGCAGGCTCGTCGGCCTCCACGGCCAGCACGAACATCAGCAGCTCGTCGATCCCGCCAGCCACCTCGCTATCGTCGACGCGTTCGGCGCGCTCGATGACGCGCGCGCGTCCGTCGGCACGCGCTGGCAGGCCTGGCGCGAAGCGCAGGCCGCGCTCGACCGGACGAAGATGGACGCGCGCGAGCGCGCCGCCCGCATCGAGCTCGTGTCGTTTCAGCTCGATGACATAGAGAAGACGTCGCCGAAGGCAGGCGAGGACGACACGCTCGCCGCCGAGCGGCTCGTGCTCGGGAACGCCGAGCGGCTCACGCGGCTGTCGGCCGAAGCCTATACGGCGCTCTACGACGGTGAGTCCGCAGCGCTCGCCTCACTGGGCACCGTCTGGAAGCGTCTCGCGGAGCTGTCGGATCTCGATCCGCGGTTCGCGCCTTACCTCGACGCGCGCGCGGCCATCAAGTCCCAGCTCGAGGACCTCGCGTTCTTCCTGCGCTCGTACGCCGGCGGCATCGACGCGTCGCCAGCCCGGCTCCAGCACGTCGAGGATCGTCTCTCCGCGCTCGAGCGGCTCAAGCGCAAGCACGGGCCTGGACTCGACGACGTCCTGGCCAGGGCAGCCGCCCTGCGCGCCGAGCGGGACGCGCTGATGGAGCCAGGGGGGCAGGCCGGCGCGCTCGAACAGCGCCTTGCCGGCAGCGCAGCGGCCTACCTCCAGGGCGCCTCCGCGCTCTCGGCGTCGCGGCGCACCGCGGCGGCCGGTTTCTCGAAGCGTCTCGTCGCGGCGCTGGGGGAGCTCGCGATGGCACGCACGCGCTGCGAGCTGCGATTCGACTCAGCGCCCTCGGACCAGGCGCGCTGGACCTCGACCGGCATCGACAGCGGCGAGATCTTCCTGTCGCCGAATCCCGGCGAAGACCCCAAGCCGCTCGCGCGCATCGCGTCGGGCGGGGAGCTGTCGCGCATCATGCTCGCCCTCAAGACGATCGCCACGGCCGACGCGCCCGGCCGCACGTTGATCTTCGACGAGGTCGACGCCGGCATCGGCGGGGCAGTCGCCGACGTCGTCGGCGCCAAACTCAAGGCCTTGGCGGGCAGGGACCAGGTGCTCTGCATCACGCACCTCCCGCAGATCGCCGCGCGAGCCGATCGGCAGTTCGCGATAACCAAGACCGTCCGCGGCTCCCGCACCGTCACCGACATCCGGCACTTGGACGCCGCGGCGCGCGAGCGTGAGATCGCTCGGATGATCGGCGGGGACTCGGTCACGCCGCAACTCTTGCAGAGCGCTCAGGAGATGATTGCGGCGCGTCAGGCGAAAGACGAACAAAAGGCAAAAGGCGAAAGCGAAAGCCGAAGGAAGAAACCGCGTGGCGCGTAAATACCTGATCGAGACGTTCGGCTGTCAGATGAACTATCACGACAGCGAACGGATGGCCGGCCTCCTCGAACAGGCGGGCTACGAAGCCGCCACCGAATCGGCCGACGCGGACGTCGTCGTCATCAACACCTGCAGCGTTCGCGAGAAGGCGGAGGACAAGCTCTATCACCGGCTCGACGAGCTCGATTACCAGGCGCGCCAGGACGGCCGGCGGCCGCTGATAGCCGTAGCCGGCTGCGTCGCACAGCAGGAAGGAGAGAAACTCGCCTCCCTCAAGCGCCCCATCGACGTCATCGTCGGTACACAGAGCGTGAAACTGCTGCCGGAACTCCTGGTAAAGGCATACAGCACCCTGCACGGCAACGAGCACGCAGCACCCGGCACCCGGCACCTATCCGCGCCGCGGCCCCTGATCGACATCGACCTGCATCAGGACGTCTCGTTTCCCCTCGGCGTGGCGCGGCATGCCGATCCCGTACGGGCATGGGTCACGATCATCGAAGGTTGCAACGACTACTGCAGTTATTGCGTTGTGCCTTACACCCGTGGTCACGAGCGCATGCGCAGCGTGGCGGATATCCTGGCGGACGTGCGGCATGCGGTCGACGCGGGCCGTGTCGAAATCCAGTTGCTGGGGCAGATCGTCAATCACTATTCGGCGCCTGACGATCCGTCCTGCGACTTCCCCTCGTTGCTCGAGCGTGTCGCCGGGGTTGCCGGCGTTCGCCGCATCCGGTTTGCCAGCCCGCATCCCCGGCATACCTCCGAGCGTCTGATCGAGGCCGTGCGCGACATTCCGCAGGTGTGCAAGCACGTGCATTTGCCCGTGCAGTCTGGTTCGACGCGCATCCTCGACGCGATGCGCCGCCGTCACACGCGCGAGCAATACCTCGACCTCGTCACGCGCATTCGCATGGCAGTGCCGAACGTGGCGCTATCGACCGATATGATCGTGGGCTTTCCTGGCGAGACCTCAGATGACTTCGAGATGACGCTGTCGCTGCTCGAGACGGTGCGCTATCACAGCCTTTTCTCATTCAAGTATTCGGTCCGTCCAAACACGCTCGCGTCGAAGCGCATGGCAGACGATGTGACCGAGGCCGAGAAGACGCGGCGGATCATGGCCCTCCAGGACGCGCAGCGCCGAATCCAGGGGGAGCTCCTGCAGTCCGCGGTCGGATCGGTCGAAGAAGTACTGGTCGATGGAACCAGCCGGCGCAGCGAGTCCGATGTTTCGGGCCGTACGTCCGGTAACACCATCGTCAACTTCCCGGGAGGGAAGGCGCTGATCGGGACGATCGTCCCGGTCCGGATAATCGAAGCGGCGCCGAACACGCTGCGGGGCGAGCTGGTGTAACTGTATGCAGATTGCGATGTCGATCAAGGGGCTGATGATGGACCCCATCACGAACATGCCCATTGTCATTCTGCATGCCTCCGACGGCGGCCGGGTGCTGCCGATCTGGGTCGGCGTGTTCGAGGCAAACGCCATCGCGCTGCAGATTGAGAACGTCGCGCCGCCGCGTCCGATGACGCACGACCTGCTGCGGAACGTGCTGCACGAGCTCAATGCCAGCGTGGAAAAGATCGTCGTGACCGATCTGCGCGACAACACGTTCTTCGCCCATATCCACCTGGCCGTGCTGGGGGAGCCGCTCGTCATCGACGCCCGCCCCAGCGATGCCATCGCGCTGGCCCTGCGCACGCAGGCGCCGATTTTCGTCGAGGACTCGGTCCTCGAGAACGCCAAAACGGTGGACGCCGTGCCCGAGAAGCCGGATGACGAGCGTTTGTCCAAGTGGCTCGAGTCGCTCGACCCGGAAGATCTGGGAAAATACAAGATGTAGCCCGGCCGTTTATTGACACCCCTCGGGCAGGTGCCTAGAATGCTTTAGGCCCTCGCCGAATGATTGTCTCCATCGCAAATCAGAAAGGCGGCGTCGGTAAAACGACCACCGCCGTCAATCTTGCCGCGGCGCTCGCCATGCGCGGCAAGCCCACGCTCCTCATCGACCTCGATCCCCAGGCCAACAGCACCATGTCGTATCTCGACATGTCGACGGTTGAGCGCGGGATGTACGACGCCATCACTGATCCTGCCATCTCCATCGATGACATCGTCGTGCAGACGTCGCAGGAGAATCTCTGGGTGGCGCCGTCGCGCATCGCGCTGGCCAAGCTCGAGTCGAGGCTGGTGGGAGAGCTCGACGCGCATTTCAGGCTCAAGGACAAGATCGCCGCAGTGCGTGCGCGGTTTCCCCAGATCGTCATCGACTGTCCGCCCACGCTAGGCCTCCTGACGGTCAACGCGCTCGTCGCGTCCACGCATCTCCTCATCCCGATTCAGTCGTCGTATTTCGCCCTCGAGGGCACGGACGACCTGCTCGAGACGATCGAGAAGGTGAGGGCGCGGGCCAATCCTGACCTCCGCATCCTCGGGGTCGTCATCACGATGCACGACAAGCGCACGGCGCTTGCGCGCGACATCCGGGCGCAGATTGACAAGGTATTCGGCAACAAGGTGTTCAAGACCGTGATTACCAAGAGCGTGCGGCTGGAAGAGAGCCCGGCCTACAAGGAATCGATCTTTACGTTCGCGCCCGATTCGTCCGGCGCGAGCGAATATTACCGGCTGTGTGAGGAGGTTATGGATCGTGCCTAAACGAGGACTTCCAACCTCTCTGAAGATGCGCCACGACGAGCATTACGTCGATGCGCTGACCAGCTCCGCCGGGGCGCCCATCGGCAGGCTCGTCCCCATTGAGCAGATCGAACCGAACCCGAATCAGCCTCGCCAGATGATGGGCGACTTGTCCGAGCTGATGTCGTCCATTGCCGAAAAGGGTGTCATCGAGCCCCTCATCGTCCGGCAGCGCGGCAGCCGATTCCAGATCATTGCCGGCGAGCGGCGCTACCAGGCCTCGGTGCAGGTCGGGCTCCGCGAACTCCCGGTCGTCATTCGCGACGTCGACGATGGCGAGGTGATCGAGCTTGCGCTGATCGAGAACATCCAGCGCAAGGACCTGACTCCGTTCGAAGAGGCGGAGGCGCTCGAGTCGCTGTCGAAGAGCTCACATTACACGCATGAGGATTTGGCCAGGCGCCTCGGGAAATCGCGAACGGCGATAACCGAGTCCCTGGCGCTCGCCGATATGCCTGAGGAGGTCAGAAACCTCTGTCGGCTGGCCGACATTTCTTCCAAGTCGTTGCTTCTACAGATAGTTAGGCAGCGCCACCCCGAAAAAATGATTGCGCTGATCGAGCGACTGACGCGCGAAGGCACCCCCACGCGGGAAGAAGCGCGAAAGGCGGTCGGGAAACCCAAGGCCGGGCGTCCAAAGGCGTATCTGTTCACGTTCCGTCCGCCGACGAAGCTGTTCAATCTCAGGCTCAGTTTCAAGAAGAGCAAGGTGGAACGCGACGAAGTCATCGACGCGCTGGAAGAGATCATCAAGGACCTCCGCAGCCAGAAATAGTTGAGGGTCGGCTCCGAAGGCGGGCCAGGGCCGCGGCGCGACCGTCAACCAAACATATTACTCAACATAACATACATTATCAGACCCAATGGCTTTGTTGAGTAAAAGAGGCCTGTGCACGCTTTGCGGATGCTAGACTGCGGCATCTGCCCTAGGCCGGTCAGCTTGGCGGCACCCCGGCCCGGCCCCTCCTGGGTTACGCTCGAATAACGCCCGTGCGCATTCTCGACCGCTATATCGTTCGCGAAACTCTTGGCCCGTTCCTGATGGCCCTCGGCATCTTCACGTTCCTGCTGGCGGTGCGGCCGGTGATGGAAGAATCCGAGCGCCTGCTCGCCAAGTCCGTTCCGCCGCAGACGATCGGCGTGCTGCTGGTCTATCTGATTCCGCAGGCCCTCGGCATCACGATCCCCATGGCGCTCCTGGCCGGGCTCCTGATGGCGTTCGGCCGCCTGTCGGCCGACCGCGAGTCGGTGGCGTTTCTGGCCTGCGGGGTCAGCTATACGAGACTGCTGCGCCCGGTCGTGATACTCGCGACCCTTGCCGCCGCTGCAACCCTCTGGGTGATGGTCGAGGCCATTCCGACCGGAAACCGGCGCTGGACCGAGATCACCTTCTCGCTGCTCACGCAGCGCATGGAAAGCGAGATCCAGCCCCGCGTCTTTTTCGAGGACTTTCCGAACCGCGTCCTCTACATCCGCGACATTCCCCCCGCGTCGGGCTGGAACAAGGTCTTCATCGGCGACACCAGCGAGCCCGGCCGGCCGCGGATCGAGATGGCGCAGCAGGGGCAGCTCGTCATCGACCGCGACAAGCGCACGGTCGACGTGGTCCTCAACGACGGCGTGCGCTATTCCCCAGGCCCGCAAAGCACGACGGGGGAAGCGGTCTATGACACCAACCGGTTCGTGCAGATCGTCTCGCGCCTCGATCCCAATTCGGTGTTCCCGCCGCCGTCGACCCCTGGAGGCGGGCCCAACAACATGACCATTCCCGAGCTGCGCGCCGAGATGGTCGCCAAGGTCGAGCGCGGCGAATTACCGCATCCGCAGATCATCGCGATCCAGCAGAAGTTCTCGTTTCCCGTCGCCTGTTACGTGCTGTCGCTGATTGCGCTCGTCGTCGGCATGCACACGAGGCGCGAAGGGAAGTTCGCCGCGTTCGCGGTCGGCATCGCGGTGATCTTTGCCTACTACGTGGTGATGTTCCTGACCGAGAACGCGACCAAGAGCGGCCACTTCCCCGCCGTGTGGGCGCGGTGGGTGCCCAACATCCTGCTCGGCGCCGCCGGCCTCGTGATGCTCTGGCGCCGGATGCGCGGCGCACGGCCGATCCTGTCGCACGTGCGCGCGATGAAGTTGCGCCGCAGTGCACCGGCGGAAACCGCCGCGCCCGCTGCGTCCTCACCGAGGCGCCGGGCCGTGCTCGTCGTCAAGTTCCCGCCGCTCGCGCTGCCGCGGCCGACGCTGCTCGATCTCTACATCGGCAACCGGTACCTGCGCGTGCTGGCGCTGACGTTCTTCGGCCTCATGGGGCTCTTCTACGTGTCGACGATCATCGATCTGTCAGAGAAGCTGCTCAAGGGCCAGGCCTCGTCGGGCATGATGGTCGCCTTCATGATCTGGCAGACGCCGGAGTACGTGTACTTCGTCATGCCGATGGCGATCCTGCTCGCCACCCTCGTCACGTTCGGCATCCTTACGCGGACGAGCGAGCTCACCATCATGCGCGCCTGCGGCATCAGTCTCTACCGCGCGGCCGCGCCGGTGCTGCTGCTCGGGATGCTCGCCAGCGGCGCGCTGTTCGTCGTTCAGGAAAAGATGCTCGCCAGCGGCCGCACGCACGCCGAGACACTGCGCCGGCAGATCCGCGGCCAGAGCCCGCAGGGCTCCTCGATCCTGACCCGCCGCTGGATGGCCGGCCGCAGCGGGCGGATCTATCACTACGGCGGATTCAACCCGCGCGCGCGTGAGCTCGAGCGCCTGTCGATCTTCGAGCTCGACGCCGAGAGCTGGCGGCTGATGAGCCAGACGTTCACGCCGCGCGTGCGCTTCGTCGAGGGCACGTGGGTCGCGGAAGCCGGCTGGGTGCAGACGTTTCCCGCCAGCGGGATCCCGGTGCGCGCCGTGCTCCCGGCCGGCGTCATCGAGGGCATCGAGGCTCCCGACTATTTCGGCACCGAGATCACCGATGCGACGCTGATGTCGCTGCCGCAATTGAGGCAGTACGTCGCCGATCTGACGACGAGCGGCGCCAGCGCCTCGGCAGCGCTGGTGGAGTACCACCGCAAGATTGCCTTCCCCCTGGTCGCCATCGTCATGACCCTGCTTGCCGTACCGTTTGCCGTCACGACTGGCAGGCGTGGCGCGCTCTACGGGATTGGCCTCGGCATCGCGCTGTCGATCGCCTACTGGTTCATCCTCACCGTGTTCGGCGCGATGGGCACGGCAGGCGTCCTGCCGCCGATGCTTGCGGCGTGGGCTCCCAATCTCTTCTTCGCCGCGGGTGCCGGCTATCTGCTGCTGACCGTCCGCACGTGAGCGCAGTCGCTCAGGCGCGCGTCTCCGGGGCGAGCTCCTGGATGGCGCGCACCAGATCTCTCGCGAGCAACCCATGCCGATAGGTCTCCCGGAGCGCCTTGTTGGCGATCTCGCGCGCCGCGCGGGCCGGAGCGTTCGCCTCGCGCATCCCTTTGACGAAGGTGCCGCGGCCTCGCCGGACCTCCGCCAGCCCTCTGAGTCCAAGCAGCCGGTACGCCTGCTGCACCGTGTTGGGATTGACGCGCAGGTCGAGGGCCAGCACGCGCAGGGCCGGCAGCGCATCGCCTGTCCGCAGTACTCCCGTCGCGATCTCTCGCTCGAACTCGTCGGCAATTTGCCGGTAGACCGGTTTGCCTTCCGCGTCGTCCAGAATGAGTCGCATATCCCTAGCCTACCGCACTAGTCAACCGTTGCACTAGTGCGCTAGTAGGCCAGATCGCTAGTTACGTGGCACGAGCCGCGAATTCGACCGGGAAGATTAAGAAGGGCCGCGACCGAGGCGGGGGGCGCCGGGCGCCGGCGTGCTGGCGGCGTGTCGCTCCAGCGACAACTGCTCGAGCGTGATCCGCCCTTCCCCGCCGGGCCTGCTGTTGACGGTGTCCACGACGATGAGAACCGCGCGGACCTGGACGACATTGGGGCGCCGCGTGGGGGCCGACGGCTCGAGCGGCGCGAACGTGCTGATGGGGAGGCGCAACTCCCTCGACGTGACATCGAGATAGATGGATCGGCCCCACCGCTGGCCGGTTGCGATGTCGCTCAGGCGGAGCTGAATCCACACTCGCGTGGGCGCGCTCGCGCGGGCGCGAATGATGATGTCTCCCCAGGCGTCCGCGCTCACGATGGCGCGCGACGCGGCGACGAACTGGCCCGATGGCGCGCCGCGCCCGAGCCGGTACGTGAGCGCAAGCTGATTCGCGCCTGGTACGACGGCCCCCTCCGAGGACGGATCCTTCTCGACTCCCCACTCGCCCGCCGTCAGCTCGAACACGGCCTCGGGCGCCGGCGGCAGCCCTGCGCCCGCTGCGGCCGGGAGTGCCGCACGGCTCCCGCCGACAACGATCGCGTTGCTCAGCATCCAGGGGAGGCCTGGGCGATCGGCAAGCGTGACCTCGACCCGCCACACCCCCGGAGCGGCCTCGGCAGGCACGGCGTGTGTCAGCGTGCTGCCCTCGGCGTGCGCCATGACCCGCCCGTCGCGCCGCAACTCCAGCCGCACGAGGCTGGCGCTCGAGCCGATCACCTCCGACGCCTGCACATGAAATGACAGCGCCTGCGTCGGCACACGGTCGCCCACGTGCCATGTCTGGCCCCCGTCCGACTGCGCGGAGAAGCGCAGATCCGCCGGTGTGGCAACAGCGGGCATCGCCGCGGTCACGCGTCCGCGTCTGACGGCCCCCATGAGCGCCGCCGCGTCGGCGGCCGCATCGCCTGTCGGTGCGGCGCCAACGTCGACGACGTTGGTGAACGCGCGAAAGCTCTGAACGTATGCGGGCGCGGGCAGCGTCCATCCCGACCGGTGCGGCTCATCGTCACCGCTCAGCGGCAGCCGCGCGTGCGCGTCTGCGCCGGCGAGTCCGACGACGGTGCGTGCGCGCGCGATCTCGTCGGTCCTCTGCAGCAGCCGTCCGGGACGATCCGCGAGCGTGGCGAGCGCGGCCGCCGGCCTGAACAGATAGTTCACGAGCGCGCGGGCCAGGCGCGGCGTTGATTCGTCGCGCCAGGCACTGTCGCCATTGATCCATTCGACGCCATCGACCGGAGCGGTCCAGTCGCGCCAGCGAAGGTCGGGTTTGACGGAGTCGCCGTGTGCCGCCACGCCGAAGCCGCCGAGGCGCGCGACGTCCTCGGCCACGGCGTACGGCGGCCCCCCGAGCGGATAGGGGGCGCGCGACAGACCGAATGCCGCATAGTGCCCCGCGCTCGTGGTCACTTCGACGCCGTCGAGGAGGAGCACGCCGTGCAGATACTCGGGAGGGGCCGGCTCGCGCGTGCCGTCACCATGATCGGTGAGGATGGCGAAGCGCAGGCCTGCCG
>JALYRV010000002.1 GCA_030855205.1 Acidobacteriota bacterium
CCCGCTCCGCTCTGCTGCGTCATGTACGATCGGGATCTGGCCACTTCCTCCACCCCTCACGTCCTGGCGGGCGTCACCGTCTTCAATCTCGAGGGCACGCCGGTCCGCCTTGGCGAGCTGTGGGGCGACCGAGGCGCAGTGCTGATGTTCGTGCGGCATTTCGGGTGCATGCTCTGCCGTCAGCAGATCGCGGAGATCGAGCCGTACCTCGATCGCATCCGCGCGTCCGGCGCGGAGCTGCTGGTGGTCGGCAGCGGCAGCGTCGACGAGGCGCGCGCGTTCCGCGACGAGCGCCGGCTGCGCATGCCGCTCGTCACCGATCCCGCCCTGCACGCCTATCGCGCCCTCGGCATGCGCCGCGGCCTCGGCGCCTTCTTCACGCCGGCCGCGATCGGTCAGTACCTTCGAGCCATGCGACAGGGTTTCGCCCAGTCCCGCGTGGCGGGCGACGCGATGCAGCAGGGAGGCGTGGTCGTCATCGCGCCCGGCGGGAGCGAACGCTACCGCCACGTGAGCCGCTTCGCGGGCGATCATCCGGACCCCGCGGTCATCCTCGCGCACTGTGAGGCACCGCGATGACCGCTGGCGCGATTCGCATCGGCATCTCTTCCTGCCTGCTCGGTCAGAAGGTGAGATTCGACGGCGGCCACAAACGCGACGACTTCCTGACCGGTACCTTTGCCCGTCTCGTCGAGTTCGTGCCGGTGTGCCCGGAAGTCGAGGCGGGGTTCGGCACGCCGCGAGAAGCGATGCGTCTCGTCGACGATGGCCGTCTGCGTCTGGTGACTGTGAGGAGCGGCGTCGACCTCACGGAAACAATGACGTCGTACGCGAAGACGCGGGCGGATCGTCTCGCGAGCGAGGATCTCTGCGGGTACGTGCTGAAGAAGGATTCGCCGAGCTGCGGCATGGCTCGCGTCAAGGTGTATGACGCGAACACCGTGCCCGCGCGCAACGGGCAGGGCCTGTTCGCCGCCGCGCTCGCCGCGCGCATGCCCTTCCTGCCGACAGAGGAAGAAGGGCGTTTGCAGGATCCGCAGATCCGCGACAACTTCGTCGAGCGCGTCTTCGCCTACCGCCGGCTCCGCGATCTGTTTGCGGGGCGCTGGACCGCGGGCGCCCTGGTGCGCTTCCATACCGCGCACAAGCTCACGCTCATGGCGCACTCGGTGAAGGCGTATCAGGAACTGGGAAGGCTCGTCGCTGGAGCGAAGGAGAAGCCGAGGTCAGATATCCAGGCGCGGTACACCGAGGGCTTCATGACGGCAATGGCGATCATCGCCACGTCGCGCCGCCACACCAACGTCCTGCAGCACATGGCGGGGTACTTCAAGAAACAACTGGACGCCGGGGGACGCGCAGAACTCTCAGCGTCCATCGAGGACTATCGACTGGGCCTCGTACCGCTCATCGTGCCGATCACGCTGTTGCGGCACTACGTCCGTCTCCACGGCGTGACGTATCTGGCGGGCCAGGTGTATCTGGATCCGCACCCGAAGGAGCTGATGCTCCGCAATCACGTCTGATGAAGTGCGGCGCGCTCAGAGTTCCCGGCTGTCGTAGGCCCAGTGCATGACGGCCTGGCGCTGCCGCCGGCGGCATTCCAGGTCACCCTGCTCGCAGTTCTTCCGGATCGCGGCGACGTGTCTCGCGATGGCGCGCCACCGCCGTATCTGCCTTGCATCGTCAGCGGCGCGGCGTCCCGCGTAGTAGCGGCAGTACCACTGGAACCAGCCTCTGGGATCCTGGGGACGGATCCATCCGTTGCGCCGCCACACGGCAAGCGACTGGGATGCGTTGACGCCGAAGAAGTTGAGCCGCGCATTCCGCTTGCCTGGAGACAGCTTCGCGCGCGCGAACCAGATCGCCGGGAACTCATCACGACAGTCGGTCATGTAGCGTCCGCCGAACACGCCAAGCTCCAGCATCTGTTTCGGTGAGAGCTGCGGCTCGAAGCCAGGTGCGAAGTCCCCGCCCGCGGGCGCCGTCAGGAAATAGACGTAGTCCTGCTGCATCCTGTCGTTGACGATGACGCGTCGTTTCATGCGGCGGCTTCAGGGTGGACCCGCGCGACGCGGTTCGCTACCTGCAGCAACCCGGCTCGCAACAGGGGGCGGCCTTCACGTCGAGGCCGGCCACCTTTGCGAGCTTCTTCCGATCGCTCGATACCGACGGCACGTGTCCCACGGCATGCAGCGCCGCATCGACGATGGCGCCGGCGAGTTTCGCCGCGGGGGGCGCGAGGCGGTAGTGCATCCAGACCCCGTCGCGGCGCGTGTCGACGAGCCCGCTCCTGCGCAGATACGCCAGGTGCCGGGACACCGTCGGCTGCGGAAGTGCGAGCGATTCGTGGATGTTGCAGACGCAGACCTCTCCGGCAGCCAGCAACGCGAGAATACGCAGCCGGGTGCGATCGCCGAGCGCCTTGAAGAGGGCCTCGAGGCGCGTCAGGTTGTCGGGGGCCATGCGTCCATTATATTCGCCTTGACGGATACACTCCCTTTTTATATATTCGCCTTAGCGAATATCAAAGGAGATCCCATGAGTGAGTTGAGGGAGACGGTCAAGGCGAAGTACGGGAAGGCCGCGCAGGCCGTGCTCGACGGCGGTGGCAAGACGGACGCCTGCTGCACCACCAGTTGCTGCGGAGGCTCGGAAGATCCCATCACGACGAATCTCTACGATGAGGCAGACAAGGCCGCGCTGCCCGAGAAGGCCGTCGCCGCCTCGCTCGGCTGCGGCAACCCGACGGCGCTTGCCGAGCTCCGTCAGGGAGATGTCGTGCTGGATCTCGGATCGGGCGGCGGCATCGACGTCCTGCTGTCGGCGCGCCGCGTCGGCCCGACGGGCAAAGCGTATGGCCTCGACATGACCGACGCGATGCTGGCCCTGGCGCGCCAGAATCAGCTGAAGGCCGGCGTCACCAACGTCGAGTTCCTCAAGGGAGAGATCGAGCAGGTGCCGCTGCCGTCGGAGACGGTCGACGTCATCATCTCGAACTGCGTCGTCAATCTGTCGTCCGACAAGGACCGCGTCTTCGCGGAGGCGTTCCGGGTGCTCAAGCCTGGAGGGCGTCTGGCCATCAGCGATGTCGTATCGCAGCGCGACGTGCCGGCGTCGATCCGCCAGAGCATGGAGCACTGGATCGGTTGTATCGCCGGCGCACTCGACGTGCGCGACTACCGCGCACGGCTCGAACGCGCGGGCTTCACCGGCGTGTCCTTCGAGATCACCCGTGAGTACCGATCCGAGGACGCAGGCAGCTTCCTGGTGACGGCGGGCGTGACGGAAGAGGACGCCAGGGCGGCCGACAAGGCCTTTGCCAGCGCGTTCGTGCGCGCGACGCGGCCCGCGGCGTGAGCGGCGCGCCCGGTCTATTGTTTCTCTGCGTCGCCAACGCGGCGCGAAGTCAGATGGCGGAGGCGCTCGCCCGCTCGCTGTTTGGCGACGCGGTACGTGTGCAGAGCGCGGGCAGCAAGGCGACGCGCGTCCACGAAGATGCGATCGCCGTGCTTGCCGAGCAGGGAATCGATATCGGCGCGGCGCGGTCGAAGTCGGTCGACACGATCGATCCTGCCGGCATCGACCTGGTGATTACGTTGTGTGCCGAGGAGGTCTGCCCGGTCTGGGGCGCGCGGGTGGAGAAGCTGCATTGGCCGCTCGCGGACCCGGCCGCGGGATCCGGTTCCGCGCGGCTCGAGGGGTTTCGCCGCACGCGCGACGAGATTACCAGCCGCCTCCTCCAGCTCGGCCTCGAACGCAAATGGCCGCAAAAGGTGAAAGACCATTAAACTCCCGAGGTGGCACGCCTCCGTCATCGCAAGCTCCTGATCGCGGCCGTCGTGATCGTGACCGTCATTGCCGGAGCGCTGCTGCTCGCCCAGGATCAGGAGTTCATCTACGTCCAGAGCGCCTATGGCGCGGAGGACCCGCGGTTCCCGGGCTATGTGTCGGCGGTCGCGGGCAGCCCGCTCACGCGCGGCGGGCGCTTCGAGGTGCTCACCAACGGCGTGCAGGTCATGCCGGCCATGCTCAGTGCCATCGCGCAGGCCCGCGAGCGCATCGTGCTCGAGAGTTACATCTTCAGCGACGGCGACTACGGTAAGCAGTTCACCGCCGCACTCGCCGCCGCGGCGCGGCGCGGCGTGCGCGTCTACTTGCTGCTCGATGCCATCGGTTCCAAGAAGCTCGGTGACGGCAACGAGAAGGCGATGCGCGACGCCGGCGTGAACATCGCGTGGTTCAATCCGGTCAGCCTCTGGCACATCCAGGAGATCAACAGCCGCACGCACCGCAAAATTCTCGTCGTCGACGGCAAGCTCGGGTTCACCGGCGGCGTGGGGATCGCGGACAACTGGGCCGGCAATGCCGACGCGAAGGATCACTGGCGCGACACGCAGTTCCGGATCGAAGGCCCACCTGTCCGCTTTCTCGAGTCGTGCTTCTACGAAAACTGGATCGAGAGCGCCGGCGTCGTGATGCCGGTCATCGACGAGCTCGAAGATCTGCGCGCGGACGTCGCGCCCGTCGAAGCCTTCTCCGTTTCAGTGTGGAGCTCGCCGAGCGGCGGCCACAACAGCGTCAAGAAGCTGTTCTTGTTGTCGATTGCGTCGGCAACGCGCACGCTCGACATTCAGACGCCGTATTTCGTGATGGACGGGTCCACGCTCTGGGCGCTCGAGCAAGCCGCCGCACGCGGCGTCCGCATCCGTCTTCTCACCGAGAGCGAAGAGACCGACGCGAAGGCCGTGAAGTACGCAAGCCGCGCGGGCTACGACAAGCTGCTCTCTGCGGGTATCCAGATTTACGAGTACCAAACGACGATGATGCACGTGAAGGCGCTGGTGGCCGACGGCGCGTGGTCGATCATCGGGTCGTCGAATCTCGACAACCGATCGCTCGAGCTCAACGACGAAAACAACATCGGCACGAGCGACCGAGCTCTCGCGGCGCGGCTGACCGCCGATTTCGAAGCCGACCTCGCCCGCACGTCGCAGCTGCGCCTCGACACCTGGCGCGATCGTCCCTGGCTCGAGAAGGTCCGCGAGCGCTTCTGGAGCGTGTTCGGCGAGCTGTTCTAATTCAATAAGAGTCAGATCCCGATGCTCACGTCTGCTCCACCACGGGTGCGCTTCGCGCCTTCTCCGACCGGCTATCTCCATATCGGGGGTGCGCGTACGGCGCTGTTCAACTGGCTGCACGCCAGGCAGACCGGTGGCACGTTCGTGCTCCGTATCGAAGACACCGACGCGGAGCGCTCGTCCATCGAGATGGTGCAGGGCATCCTCGATGGGCTGCGGTGGCTCGGTCTCGACTGGAACGAAGGTCCCGAAGTGGGCGGCCCGTACGAGCCGTACTACCAGTCGCAGCGGCTGGAGCGCTATCGCGAGCTGGCCCTGGAACTGCTGGCGCGCGACCGCGCCTACCGCTGCTTCTGCACGCCGGACGAGATCAAAGCGCGCCGCGAGAAAGGGGAGGCGGAGTCGCAGGGCTGGAAGTACGACCGGCGATGCCTCTCGCTCGCGCCCGGCGACGTGCGTACGCGCGTCGACGCCGGCACGCCGCACGCCATCCGGTTCCTGGTGCCCGACGGTGTCACGGCCTTCGACGATACCGTGCACGGCCGGATTGAGTTCGCCAACACCGGCATCGAAGACTTCGTGGTGCTGCGATCGGACGGCCATCCGACCTATCACCTCTCGGTTGTCGCCGACGATGTGGACATGGCGATCACGCATGTCGTGCGCGGTGACGACCACATCTCCAATACGCCCAAGCACGTGCTGATTTTCGAGGCGCTCGGTCACGCGCCGCCGTCGTTCGCGCACGTACCGTTGATCCTCGGCGCCGACAAGAAGCGTCTGAGCAAGCGGCATGGCGCGACCAGCGTGATGGAGTACGCGCGTCAGGGGTTTCTGCCGGAAGCCATGTTCAACTTCCTGGCGCTGCTCGGCTGGTCGCCCGGCAACGATCGCGAGATTTTCGACAAAGGGGATCTCGTCGACGCGTTCTCGCTAGGCGGCATCAGTGGCGGCAACGCCGTCTTCAATGCCGACAAGCTCGAATGGTTCAACCAGCAGCACATTCAGCGGCTGCCGGCCGAAGAGATCGCGCGACGGATCGAGCCGCTCATGCGCGAGCGCGGAACCTGGCGTGACGAACATGGCGGCGCGCGCCGCGCGTGGCTGTTGTCGCTCATCGAGCTCCTCAAGCCCCGCGCGAAGCGGCTGCAGGACTTCGTCGACGAGACGCCGTACCTGTTCAGCGACGAGATCGCGTTCGACCCGGCGGCCGTCCAGAAGCATCTGGGCGATGACGCCTCGCGCCTGCTGCTGGCCGCGCTCGCCGATGCGCTGGACGCCGTCGAACCGTTCGATCGCGTTGCGCTCGACGCGGCCGCGCGTGCCTTTGCCGCGGAACGTGGCGTGAAGATCGGGCCCGTCGTCCATCCGGCGCGCGTCGCACTGACGGGCCGATCGGTTAGCCCTGGCCTGTTCGAACTCATGGAACTGCTGGGCCGCGATCGTTCACTCGAACGCTTGAGGTCGGCTTCCACGCCGCGCTGACTTCACCTCAACTGTTCGGGTACGCACCCGGACTACTCCTTATAAGTCATTGGCTGCTCTGCGGTTGCGTTGGCGCCGTGGCATCTACGTTGCACCACAACCGTGCAGCGGAGGATTGAAAAAGTGGCCAAAGAAGATCGCGGATTTGCGTCGATGGATCGCAGCAAGCAGAAAGAGATCGCGAGCAAAGGCGGCAAGGCCGCCCACCAGAAGGGCACTGCCCACGAGTGGACGAGCGAGGAAGCGCGCAACGCCGGCCGTAAGGGCGGGCTCGCGAGTCACGCCCGTCGTCGCGAACGCCTGGCTCAGCAGGGCCCCGGCGACAATATCGACAACATCCCGGCGGAATCGCGTCCGGGTGCTCCGGCGTCACAGGATTCGTCGCGCGGCGCCAACGAGCGCGAAGAGTTCTAGCTCAACTCAATCGAGACTTCGCCACAAGTACCAACAGGCGATGGATCGATAGGGTCTCCAGGGGCGCGCAAGCGCCGTCATCCTCGCAGGTGACGGGTGCTTGCGCAGCCCGTACAGCCGGCGCATCGCGCGCTGGATGCCCACATCGCCAACCGGCAGGATATCCGGCCTTCCCAGTCTGAAAATCAGGAACATCTCGGCCGACCACTGACCGATGCCGCGCACGGCCGTCAGCGCGTCGATGACCGCCGCATCGTCCAGTGCGTCGAGCGATTCGAGCGCGAGCGATCCATCTGTCACCTTCGTGGCGAGATCGCGCACGCTCGCGACCTTCGCCCAACTGAGCCCGCACGCGCGCAGGCGATCCTGCTCCAGCGCGAGAATCGCGGACGGCGTGGCGCGCTCCGCTCGAATCGCTTCGAGCAGCCTGCCGTGAATCGTGTCGGCCGCCTTGACCGACAGTTGCTGCGAGACGATCGATCGCACCGTCATCCCGAAACGATCCGGCCGCTTCGTCGTTTCGAGCCCGCAAGGACCAAACGCCTTCACGAGCTCCGCAAGCTTCGGATCGTCACGCATCAGGTGCCGTCTGGCCCTCGTGTAGTCCACGCGCATCGCCAGGATTGTAGAATGCTCGCCCATGCCTTGTCCGTCCTGCGGAGCCTCGACCGCGCCCGGCGCGCGCTTCTGCGCGGCCTGCGGAGCGGCGTTCTCCACGAGCGGGCCGGCCGATGCGACCATGCTGTCGGACCGGGGCATCGGCGATGAAACGCGGATGGCCGGGTCTTCGCCGGCGCCACGCCCATCCCGCCCCAAGACCCTGACCTCCGGCAGCGGCTGGCTCTCGAGTACCGGCGACATCGATCACGGACGATTCGAGCCGGGCACCATCGTGGGTGAGCGCTACCGCATCCTCGGACTGTTGGGACGCGGGGGCATGGGCGAGGTGTTTCGCGCCGACGATCTGCGTCTGGGCCAGGCCGTCGCGCTCAAGTTTCTGCCGCCGTCGCTCGAGCGCGATCCCGTCCGGCTGGCGCAGTTCCACAACGAAGTCCGCACCGCGCGGCAGGTGTCGCACAGCAACGTCTGTCGTGTGTACGACATCGGCGAAGTGGACGGCCAGCATTTCCTGACGATGGAATTCGTCGACGGCGAAGACCTGGCGGCGCTCATCAAGCGCATCGGCCGTCTGCCGGAGGACAAGGCGCTCGAGATCGCCCGGCAGATCTGCGCCGGGCTCCACGCGGCGCACGAGCGCGGCGTGCTGCACCGCGACCTGAAGCCCGCCAACGTGATGCTGGACCGCGAAGGGCGTGCGCGCATCACCGACTTCTCGCTGGCCGCCGCGATTGGGACGGTCGAGGACATTCGCGCCGGCACGCCCGCCTACATGGCGCCCGAGCAGCTTGCCGGCCGCGAAGTCACGACGCGCAGTGACATCTACGCGCTGGGGCTGGTGCTCTACGAGCTCTTCACGGGCAAGCGTGCGCTGGACGCCAGGACGATCGCAGACCTGCTGGAGCGCCAGGAGACGGGAGAGATCACGCTGCCGTCCGAGCACGTGACGTCGCTCGACCCCGCGATCGAACGCACGATCATGCGCTGTCTGCAGCCGGATCCCTCGCGACGCCCGGCGACGGCCGTCGCGGTGGCGGCGTCGCTGCCCGGCGGCGATCCGCTGGCCGCGGCCCTGGCGGCGGGCGAGACCCCCTCCCCGGAAATGGTTGCGGCCGCCGGATCGGAAAGCGCGGCGCTCTCGCCGCTTCGGGGTCTCGCCTGGATCGCCTCGGTGCTGGCGCTGCTCGCCGCGATTGTCGCGCTCGACGATGCGTTCATGCTGACGGCGCGCGCGCCTTTCTCCCGGTCCGCTGAAGTGCTCCTCGATCGCGCCCGCGCGCTCGAGCGAAGTCTCGGCCTCGGCAGCGCCGGCGCCGACTACGCGCACGGCTTCGGCCACACGCCGGAGTACTACGCGTGGATGGAGCGCACGCGCACCGGGCAGGATCGATACGCGCCGCTCGCGAACGCGCAGCCGTCCATGATCCTTTACTGGTACCGGTCGAGTCCGAGACTGCTCGTGAGCAACGGCGGGCAGGGCTACGCCGGCTTTGCCGACCCACCCGTGACGATCAGCGGCATGGTCAACATGGTGTTCGGCACGGACGGAACCCTGTACGAGTTCCACATGGTGCCCGCACATGTGGAATCACTCGGCCAGCCGGCGCCTGTTCCGATCGATTGGCCATCGTTCTTCAGCGCGGCCGGCCTCGACTTCTCGCGATTCCAGCCGGCGGCGCCGGACTGGACGCCGCGCTCGTTTGCCGACGCGCGCGTGGCATGGACCGGGTCGCTCGCGAGCATGCCCGGCGTGCCCATTCGCATCGATGCCGCGTCGCATCGCGGGTGGCCGGTCTACTTTCAGTTCACGGGCCCGTGGGCCCGCGCGTCGCGCATGCAGGCCGCCGCCGGCAACCGCGGCCGTGTCGCGGCGGTCGTTGCCAACGTGATCATCGGGCCCGCCCTGATCTTCGGCGCGGCGCTGATGGCGCGGCGCAACCTGACACGCGGGCGCGGCGACCGGCGCGGCGGCGCACGGGCGGGGGCGTTCATCCTCGCCGTCAACATGCTGGCGTGGCTGTTTCGCGCGCATCACCTTCCCGACGCGGGGGCCGAGACCGGCCAGTTCTTCGCCGCGCTGGCGGAGGCGTTGTTTCAGGCCGGCCTGTTCTGGATTTTCTACCTCGCGATCGAGCCGCACGTGCGGCGCGTGTGGCCGCACATCCTCATTACATGGTCGCGTCTGCTTGGCGGGTCTGTGCGCGATCCGCTCGTGGGCCGCGACCTTGTCATCGGATCGGCCGCGGGTCTGCTGCTGACCGTGATCACGCTCGCGTATCAGTACGCTCCCGTCATGATGGGCCATCCGGAGTTTGCACCGCCGGTGCCTGAGCTCGACGCCATGATGAGCCTGCCGCGCCTGGTTGGCCATCTCTTCTCGCGCGTGTCGAACGCGCTGCAGAACGGTGCGATGGGCGTGCTCGGTCTCGTGCTGCTTCGCATGTTGCTGCGCCGTACTTGGGCCGCCTTCGTGGCGGGGTGTCTGCTGTTCGGATTCATGGCGGCGCAGGGACAGTTCGAGTCGAGCATGCCGCTGCTCGACTACGCGTTCGGCGTGCTGCTGTGCGTGGTGCTGCTGCAGGTGGTCCTGCGCTACGGGCTCTTTGCGACGGTTGTCGCCTTCTTCGCGCATTTCTCCACCACGGGTATCGCGGCCACGATGGACACGTCGCGGGTGAACTTCGAAGCGGGCGTGATTGTGCTCGTGCTGCTGGCGGCGATTGCGATGCTCGGTTTCTATCTCGCCCGGGCGGGCGAGCCGCTGTTCGGGAACGTACTGGTCGAAGAATAGAGAGAAGTGATGCAGATACGCCACGTGTTGCCGTCCGTCCTCGTCCTGCTCTCCACAGCGCTCCTGTCGGCACAGGCGCCCGCCAAGTGGAACGTCAATGAACCCTTCGGTCCGGCCACGCCGATCTCGTTCGAGACCGACGAGGGCACGTGGATGAATCTCGACGTGAGTCCGGACGGGCGCACGATCGTGTTCGACCTGATGGGCGACCTCTACGTGATGCCCGCCGGCGGCTCAGGCAGCGCGCCGGCCACCCGCGTGCTCGGCGGTGCGGCGTTCGAGATGCAGCCGCGCTTCAGTCCGGACGGAAAGCGCATCGCCTTCGCAAGCGATCGCGGCGGTCTCTGGAACATCTGGACGATGGACGTCGGCGGCGGAGACCTGAAGCAGGTCTCGCGCGAGCAGCGCTGGTTCATCAACAGCCCGGCATGGTCACCCGACGGGCGCTTCATCTTCGCGCGCCGGCATTTCGTGGCGCAGCGATCGCTCGGCGCGGGTGAAGTGTGGATGTTCCACGCCAGCGGGTCCGACGGCCTGCAGGTCACCGAGAAGGTCAGCTTTCAGAAGGATCAGGGAGAGCCGGCGGTTTCGCCTGACGGGCGCTACCTCTATTACAGCAAGGACGTCACGCCCGGCGTGAACTTCGAATACAACAAGGACCCGCACGGCGTGATCTACGCCATCCTCCGCCGTGACCTGCAGACGGGGCAGGAGCGGATGTTCGCGTCGAGTGCGGGCGGATCGATTGCGCCGCGTCCGTCGCCGGACGGCCGGCATCTCGCCTTCGTCAGGCGCGTCGACCTCAAGAGCCATCTGTTCCTCAAGGATCTGAAGAGCGGGCAGGAATGGTCGATCTTCAGTCGCCTCGACAAGGACCTGCAGGAGGCCTGGGCCGTGCTCGGCGTCTATGCGCAGTACGCATGGTCGCCCGACAGCCGCTTCATCTTCATCTGGGGCGAAGGGAAGATCTGGAAGGTCGACGTGGCGGCCAAGTCCGGCGTGAACGTGCCGTTCAAGGCGCGCATCGAGCTGCCGCTCAACACACCCGTCCGTTTCCCCGTCGATGTCGCGCCCGACCGCTTCCAGCTCAAGATGCTGCGCGACGTGGTGGTGTCGCCTGACGGCGCCAACGTGATTTACAGTGCGCTCGGACGGCTGCACGCGCAGCGCATCGGCGACACGGACGCACGCGTCCTCGGCGGTGACGCGGGGGCGGCCGGGCTGGCGTCGGCGCCGTCGTTCTCACCCGACGGCAGGCGCATCGTCTATGCCGCGTGGCACGACACGGAAGGCGGCCGCATCCGCGCCGCTGATGCGAACGGCGCGAACGCCCGCGACATCACGAAGGAGCGCGGACACTACACCGAGCCCGCGTTCTCTCCCGACGGCCAGTGGATCGCGTACCGCAAGACGGGCGGCGACTTCACGCGAGGGATCACGTTCGGGATGGATCCCGGACTGTATGTCGCGAAGGCGGACGGCAGCGGGGAGCCGCGTCTCGTGCGCGAGGGCGGGCTGACGCCTCGCTTCAACAAGGACGGCACGCGTCTCTACTTCAACGACTTTCGCGCCGCCGGCTTCGTGCTCGCGAGCTGCGATCTCGACGGCAGCGACGAGCGCGTGCACCTGCAGTCGCCCAACGCGACGTCGATCGTGCCGTCGCCGGACGAGCGATGGGTCGCCTTCATCGAGCGCTTCCAGACCTACGTCGCCGAGTTCGCCGCCACGGGCCGCGCCGTCGACATCGGACCGCGCACCGGCGCGTATCCCGTCGCGCGCGTGTCACGCGACTCGGGCTGGTACCTGCAGTGGTCGCGCGACAGCAGCCGCGTCTACTGGACGCAGGGCCCGGAGCTCTTCTCGCGCGATCTCTCCCGCACGTTCACGTACCTCGGCCAAGGGATCGAGAAAGCCGATGAACCCGAAACCAAGGGGCGGCCGATCGGATTCACCGTGGCCGGCGACAAGCCGCAGGGGACCATCGCGCTCGTCGGCGCCCGCATCATCACGATGTCACCCGCCGGCAACCCCGGCGTGATCGAGAACGGCACCATTCTCGTCGACGGCAACCGCATCATCGCTGTCGGCGCGTCAGGCTCAATCACCGTGCCGCCGGGCGCCAAACGCGTGGACGTGCGCGGGAAGACGATCATGCCGGGCATGATCGACGCGCACGCGCATGTGGGTGGCGAAAGTAACGGCATCATCGCGCAACAGAGCTGGCCGCTGCTCGCCAACCTCGCGTTCGGCGTGACGACGATGCACGATCCGTCGAACGATACGGCGACGATCTTCACCAACGCCGAGATGGTCCGCGCCGGTATGAAAGTGGGCCCCCGTCTGTTCTCGACGGGCACGATTCTCTATGGCGCCGAGACCCCCTTCAAGGCGGTCGTCGATACCTACGAAGACGCGCTGTTCCACATCCGGCGCATGAAGGCCGTCGGCGCGATCTCCGTGAAGAGCTACAACCAGCAGCGTCGCGACACGCGGCAGATGCTGCTCAAGGCCGCGCGTGAAGAAAAGATGATGGTGGTGCCCGAGGGGGGATCGCTGTTCTATCAGAACGCGACGCACGTGCTCGACGGGCACACCACGGTCGAGCACAACATCCCCGTGCCCGTGCTCTACAAGGACGTGCTGACGGTGTACGGCAAGAGCGGCGTCGCCTACACGCCCACGCTCATCGTTGGCTACGGCGGGCTGAACGGGGAGAACTACTGGTACCAGCAGTCGAATGTGTGGGAGAACGAGCGGCTCCTGCAGTTCACGCCGCGCGACGTCATCGTGCCACGGGCGCGCAGGCGTCAGATGGCGGCCGAAGACGACTACAACCACTTCACGATTGCGAAGGGCGCGAAGCAGATTCTCGATGCGGGAGCGCTGGTCAACATGGGCGCGCACGGCCAGATTCACGGCATCGGCGCGCACTGGGAAGTGTGGATGATGCAGCAGGGCGGCATGTCGAACATGGAAGCGCTGCGGACGGCGACGATCAATCCGGCGATGACGCTCGGGATGGAGAAGGACCTGGGCAGCATCGAGAAGGGCAAGCTCGCGGACCTCGTGGTGCTCGATCGCAACCCGCTCGAAAACATCCGTCACACCGAGACCGTGCGCATGGTGATGCTCAACGGGCGTCTCTATGATCACGACCTCAACGAGATTGGCACGCGCGAGCGCAAGCGCGCGCCGTTCTGGTGGAACAAGTGAGACTCGCGATCGCGGCCCTGGTGGCGGCCACCGCCGCTGTGGCCGCGACGCCGAATCGGGAATACCCGATTCATGCCGTGCCGCACGGCGATGTGGAGCTGTCGGACGGATTCTGGGCTGCGCGTCTCGAGAGCAACCGCGTCGCGACGATTCCGCATGTGATGCGTCAGAACGAGCTGACGGGACGCGTCGCGAACTTCGAGCGCGCGGCGAAGCTGAAGGCCGGGAAATACGAGGGCCGGCGCTTCAACGACACCGACATCTACAAGGCGCTCGAAGCCGCGTCGTATTCGCTGAAGCGGACGCCTGACCCGGCACTGTCCGCGCAGGTCGACGCGTTGATCGATTTGATCGCGAAGGCCCAGGAGCCGGACGGCTATCTGATGCCGGCGCGGTCAATCGACCCGGCGAACCCCGCGCCAGGCATGGGACCCGAGCGCTGGGTGCACCTGAACGGCAGCCACGAGCTCTATAACTTCGGTCACCTCTACGAGGCCGCCGCCGCCCACTTCGAGGCCACGGGTAAGCGCACGCTGCTCGATGTGGCGTTGAAGAACGCGGACCTCGTCGCGCGCACGTTCGGTCCGGCGGCCGGCGGCCGTCGCGCGGTGCCTGGGCATGAAGAGATCGAGCTGGCGCTCGTCCGGCTGTGGCGCCTCACGGGCGTGCCGCGCTACTACCAGACGGCCAGGCACTTGCTCGACATGCGCGGCGGCGATCACGAGACGCAGCCCTACCCTGACGGCCCGTTCGCGATGTACAACGAGCGCGCCTACAAACAGGACCACCTGCCCGTCGTGTCGCAGGATCGCGCCGTAGGCCATGCCGTGCGCGCCGTGTATCTGTACGCCGCCATGGCGGACGTCGCCGCCCTCGAAGGACGCCGCGATTATCAGGAGGCGTCGGAGCGCATCTGGCGCGACATGATCTCCAGGCGCATGTACCTCACCGGCGGGATCGGATCGCGCGGCACGGTCGAGGCGTTCGGCGAAGACTACGAGCTGCCGAATCGCACCGCCTATACTGAGACGTGCGCGTCGGCGGGCAGCGTGTTCTGGAACGCGCGGATGTTCATGAGCACCGGCGAGGCGTCGTACCTCGACGTGCTCGAGCGCACGCTCTACAACGGCCTGCTCTCGGGCGTATCGCTGTCGGGCGATCGCTTCTTCTATCAGAACCCGCTCGAGTCGAACGGCCGGGCCGAGCGGAGCGAGTATTTCGACGTGGCCTGTTGCCCGGCCAACCTCGCGCGCACGATCGCGCAGATGCCAGGCTACATCTACGCGCATCAGAGCAACACGCTGTTCATCAATCTTTTCGCGGGCAGCCGCGCGCGCGTGCCCATGTCGCTCGGCCCCGTGACGGTCACGCAGACGACGAACTATCCGTGGGACGGAGACATCACGATCCGCATAGACCCCGCGCAGCCGCGCGAGTTCACCGTGGCGTTTCGTAACCCCGGCTGGACGAGCGACGCGCCCGTCGCGAGCGATCTGTATCGCTATGCCGACAAGCGCCTGCTGCCGCCCCCCGTCGTGACGCTCAACGGGAAGCCGTTCATCGACATGCGCGCCGCGCGAGGCTTCTACACGGTCGGACGCCGCTGGGCCCCGGGCGACGAGCTGCGTGTCCGCTTCCCCATGCCCGCCCGCCGCGTGGTGGCGCACGCCGGCGTGAAGGACAACGCCGGGCGCGCGGCGATCGAGCGCGGTCCCCTCGTGTACGCGGTCGAAGCCGCCGACAACGCGGGGGCCGTGCTGGACCTGCTCCTGCCGCTCGACGCGAAACTGGAGTCGTCGTTCAAACGCCATCTTCTCGGCGGCGTGCAGGTCGTGACGGCGCGCGCGCGGCGCGGCGGCCGCGAGGTGCCGCTGACCGCCGTGCCGTATTTCGCGTGGGCAAACAGGGGCCGTGGCGAGATGGTGACCTGGATACGGGATCAATGACCCTGCTCCGTCCGCTCCCACGGCGCCTGACCCGGCTGCTGTCGGTGCTGACCCTCGCCGCATGGGCGGTCGTGACAGGCCCGCTGATCCAGCGTTCGTACATCAGCGCGTCGGCCGCCAACCTCGCGACGGATCTCGCGCGGTACGGATCGGAAGCGCAGTGGCGCGGCATCTACTACCGGGGCGAGAAGATCGGATTCTCGGTGGGCCAGGTTGTGCCGACCGCCACGGGCTTCGAGCTGCAGGAAGACAGCCGCATGCAGATGTCGCTGCTGGCGTCGGACACGACGGCGCGCCTCAGGACCTCGGCGCGCGTGGACCGCGCGTTCACGCTGCAATCGTTCGAGTTCGAGCTCGATCCCGGCACAGGCCCGACGCGCGTGTCCGGCACGGTGGATGGCCTGCGGCTGACGCTGACTGTCGCGACTTCCGGCGGCAGCCGGAGCGAGACGCGCACGCTGTCGGAAGCCCCTTCGATCGCCCTGAACCTCGGGCAGCGGCTCGCGGCAGCCGGGCTCGTCGCCGGCGCGCGTCACGAGGTGCAGGTGTTCGATCCCGCCACGCTCAGTAACGCGCCGATGACCATCCTGATCGGGGAGCGCGAACTGATTCGGCAGGCGGGTCTGCCGCTGCCCGCGTTCAAAGTGCGGATGCAGTTCGCCGGGCTGGAGTCGACGTCGTGGATCACCGACACGGGCGAGGTCGTGCGCGAAGAGAGCGCGCTGGGTCTGCTCGTGGTCAAAGAGAGCGCGGAGGCGGCCCAGCGTATGGCGGTCTCGCAAGGCATGCGCGCGGACATGATGCAGGCTGCCGCGATCGTGCCGGTGATGCGCTACCGGATAGACGACCCTCGCTCGGTCCGCCGCCTCGTGCTGCGTCTCTCCGGCGCAGATGTGCCCAGAGGGGATCTCGACGGCGCCGGTCAGACCGCCGACGGAGACCGCATCGTGATTGTCGATGCGCGTGCTCATCAGGATCGCCACGCCGTCCGGCGCTGTTTGCCGGCCTGATGGGAGGGCGCGACCTCCTGCATCTCGGCGCGCTGTGGACGACCGCCGGCGGGCTGACCGTGCTCCTGCGCATGGCGCACGAGCGCTGGTTCTTCACCGGATACAGCAAGGCGCAGGAAGCGGGCAAGGCGAGGTTCACGAAGCTCCGCGTGCTCGAGTCCGTGGTGCGCGCGCTGCCGATTGCGGTGCCGCGCAAGCACCTGCTGCTCAAGGATCTCAAGGTCTTCCTGCGCGACGTGAGTCAGTGGTCGCAGCTCCTGCGATGGCCGGGTTCGTGATGGCGACGGTGGCCGTGCGGTTCGTGTTCCCGGCCGTCTCGTCGGAAGGCGCGGCGTTCTGGATCATCCGTACGTCGCCGGTGCGGCTCGAGACGTTCCTGTGGTCGAAGTTCTGGACCGGGTTGCTGCCGTTGCTGGTGCTGGCGGAGGTACTGACCATCGCCGGCAATCATTTTCTGGGGGTGGACCCGTTCCTCAAGTGGGTGACCGCCGGGGCAGTGGTCTTCATCAGTTTTGCGCTGGTGGGTCTCGCCACAGGGCTGGGCGCGCGCTATCCGCGGTTCGCGGCAGAGAACATCAATCAGGTCGCGGGCTCGTACGGCGGCGTGGCGTTCATGATCTCGGCGGTGCTGTACGTCGCCGTGATGATTGCGCTGACCGGTTACGCCTCGTCGCTCTACCTCTGGGTGCAGACGCGCCCTCGTCCGATGACGGGCACGGAGCTGACTCACGTCAGCGTCTGTTTCGCGGCCGCTGCGCTGATCAGTATCGCGGTGTTCGTGCTGGGCATGCGCAGCGGAGTCAGGGCGCTCGAGGAGATGGATCAGACCCCGGCCTAGCCAGCGAATGCCCTCAGGGCCCGACCATAGCGAAAAGGTCTACTCGTAGGGTAGCATCCGACTTCCATGGGTCCATTTACACGCAGGGAATGGCACGCGATGGTCGCCGGAGGTCTGATTGTCGGGCCAATGGCCTCGCTTCGTGCCCAAAGGGGGCGAAGCGTTTCCGCGGGCGTCCGGATCGGTGCCCAGACGTACAGCTTTCGAGACAGGCCGCTCGACCAGGTGCCGAAAGCGTTCGAGGCGGTGGGCCTGAGTTACTGCGAGCTGTGGTCGGGCCACGTAGAGACCCTCGAGCGCATTGGCGCGACGCGCGAGACGCCGAGGGAGGCAAGGCGCGAGCTGCTGCGCAAATGGCGGCTGACCGCTCCGATGTCCGAGTTCACCGCCATTCGCGACACGTTCGCGGCCGCTGGCGTGACCATCACGTCGTATGACCTGCCCTATCAGGACACCTTCACCGACGAGGAGATTGCGCGCACGTTCGACATGGCGAAAGCGCTCGGCGCAGGCGTCATCACGTCGTCGGCGAATCAGTCGGTCGTGCCGCGCATTGCGCCGCACGCGGAGAAGGCGAAGATCAAGGTCTCGTTCCACAACCATTCCAACATCCGCCCGAACGAGTTCGCGACGCCCGATGACTTCGCCGCGGCGATGAAGATTTCACCGATGATGGGCGCCACGCTCGACATCGGCCATTTCACCGCCGCGAACTTCGACGCCGTTGATTATCTGCAGAAGCATCACGACCGGATTAACGCCCTGCACATCAAGGATCGCAAGCGCGATCAGGGCGCGAACATGCCGTTCGGCGAGGGGGACACCCCGATCGTCGCCGTGCTCAGGCTGGTGCGCGACAGGAAATGGGACATTCCGGCGCATATCGAATACGAGTACCGAGGCGCCGACGCCATCGCTGAAGTCACCAGGTGCTACGACTACTGCCGCAAGGCGCTGGAGCAGAGATGAGCGGCACGCGGCTGAAGCTGTCGGTGATGATGTTCCTCCAGTACTTCATCTGGGGGTCGTGGTTCGTGACCATGGGCACGTACCTCGGGCAGGCGCTCGGCTTCTCGGCCGTGCAGATCGGGCTCGCCTACGGCGCGACCGCCATCGCCGCGCTCGTGTCGCCGTTCTTCACCGGCATCATCGCGGACCGTTTCTTTGCGTCCGAGAAGCTGCTCGCGGTGCTGCACCTTGGCGGCGCGGGCCTGATGTACATGCTGGCGCAGCAGACCGAGTGGGCGAGCTTCTACCCGCTGCTGATTCTCTACGCCCTCTTCTACATGCCCACGTTGTCGCTGACCAACGCGGTCGCGTTCCATCATGTCGAGAATCCCGCGAAGGACTTCCCAATCATCCGCGTGCTCGGCACTATCGGGTGGATCGCCGCCGGCATCGTCGTTGGCAAGGTGCTCCACGCGGATGCGCTGGCCGTGCCGATGCAGCTCGCGGCGGGCGCGTCGCTCGTCATGGGCGTCTTCTGTTTCGTGCTGCCGCACACGCCGCCGAAGGCATCCGGCGCGCCGTTCTCGTGGCGCGACGCCGTCGGGCTCGATGCGCTCGTGCTGCTGCGCAAGCCCGCGTTTGCGGTGTTCGTGCTGGGATCGTTCCTGCTCTGCATCCCGCTGCAGTTCTACTACGCGTTCACGAACCCCTTCCTCAACGAGATCGGGGCGCCGGAGCCGGCCTTCATCCAGACGTTCGGACAGATGAGCGAGATCGCGTTCATGCTCGTGCTGCCGATGCTGCTGCTCAAGCTCGGCATCAAGCGCATCATGCTGATTGGCATGGCGGCGTGGGCGCTGCGCTACCTCGCCTTCGGCTACGGCAACGCGTCGGACGGCATGTGGCTCATCTACCTGGGCATCATCTTGCACGGCGTCTGCTATGACTTCTTCTTCGTCGCAGGGCAGATCTACACCGACGAACAGGCGGGCCCGAAGGTCCGCGCGGCGGCGCAGGGACTCCTGAACTTCGTCACCAACGGCGTGGGCTACTTCATCGGGGCGTTCGTGTCGGGCCGTGTCGTCGATGCGTATCTCGTGGGTGAAGGGGTCCACGACTGGCAGCGTATCTGGATGGTGCCGGCCATCGGAGCGGCAATCATCTTCGTAATTTTCGCGCTCGCATTCAAACCCGCATCGAGCGTGCCTACCCAGCCGGCGCGGGGCACGCGATGATGCGCCGCGCGCTCGCCGCCGGGATCGTCGCGCTCGCAGCGCTGCAGGCGTCAGCCCTCGCACAGCCGGCGGGGAAGCGTGTCTACATCTCGGTTGACATGGAAGGGATTAGCGGCATTTCGGGATCCGATCAGACGTCGCTCGGCCAGCCCGAGTACGCGCGCTCGCGCAAGCTGATGGCGGAAGACGCCAACGCTGCGATCCGCGGCGCCTTCGACGGCGGCGCCACCGAGGTCGTCGTCAACGACTCGCACGGCGGCCAGCGCAATCTCCTGCCCGAAGATCTCGATCCGCGCGCACGCCTCATCAGCCACAGCTTCAAGCGCCACGGCATGATGGAGGGTCTCGATGACACCTTTCACGCCGTGATGTTCGTCGGCTATCACGCCAAGGCCCAGGCGCCTCGCGGCCTGTTCGCGCACACCGGGTCGGGCGTCGTGAGAGATCTGCGCATCAACGGCGTCTCGGTCGGCGAGGGCGGGATGAACGCGCTGCTGGCCGGCTGGTACGGCGTTCCTGTCGTGCTGGTGACAGGTGACGATGTCGCGGTTGAGGAGGTGCGGTCGTCTGTACGGGACGTCCGCGGCGTGACGGTCAAGCGCGCGATCAACGGGCGAGCCGTCGAGCTGCACTCACTGACTGGCGCGCGCAAGGACATTCAGGACGCCGCTCGCGGCGCCGTCGGCGCGATCAAGCCCGGGTCGAGAGCCCCCGTGCGCCTGCCGCAGTACCGCGTCGAACTGCAGTACAACAACTTCACGTATCCCGAGGTCGCCGCGGCTTTCCGGGAGATCGAGCTCGTGTCGCCGGACACGGTGGCCTTCACACGGACGAGCATGCCCGAGGCCTACCGGCTGATTCGCGTGCTGTATCGCTTCATCAATCCCGACTAGACTCGATGGTGTCGAGGTCTATGTCACGATTGAAGAAGAAGGAATACGAGCTCCGTCTCAAGGCGCTGCAGGTCGAGCTCAACCAGCTCACGCGGTGGCTGCGTCACACCGAGCGGCGGCTGGTCGTGATCTTCGAGGGGCGCGACACCGCCGGCAAGGGGGGCGCCATCAACGCCATTGCCAGCAAGCTGAATCCACGGCAGGTGCACGTCGTCGCGCTCGCGAAACCCAGCGACTGCGAGCAGCAGCAGTGGTACTTTCAGCGCTATGCGGCACACCTTCCCGCCGCCGGCCAGATGGTGCTCTTCGATCGCAGCTGGTACAACCGCGCCGGCGTCGAGCGCGTGATGGGCTTCTGTACCGACGCGCAGTACCGGAGCTTTCTCAAGGACGCGCCGCTCTTCGAGAAGATGCTGGTCGATGACGGGATCATGCTGGTCAAGTACTGGCTCTCGGTCGACCAGACGCTGCAGGAGGAGCGGTTTGCCGAGCGGGTCGCCGATCCCGTCAAACGCTGGAAGCTGTCGCCGATCGACGTCGAGGCGCGCAAGAAATACGTGGAGTACGGGCGCGCGAGGGACGCGATGTTCCGCGCCACACACAAGCGCCGCGCGCCGTGGACGGTCGTCGATTTCAACGATCAGAAAGCCGGACGCCTGACCCTGATCCGGCATTTGCTCGACCAGGTTCCGGACCGGCGGGTGCGTGAGACGCCCATCGCGCTGCCGCGGCTGAAACGGCGGCCGGTGAAGGAGCGCTTCACCGGACCGGTGAAGCCGATCCCTCCTCGTTTCTAACTAGGCCCAGTACGCCTGGCCCGCCGGTTCACCGATCACGATCGGCTCGAGGAAGGCGATTGCTTTCTTCAAGCCTTCGTTGCCCGACATCAGGCTGTCTTCGTGCTCGATGCTGAGCACGTGATCGTAGCCGGCCATCCGAAGACTGCTGACCAGATCCTTCCAGAACAGCGCGTCGCTTCCGTAGCCAACCGTGCGGAAAATCCACGACCGCTCGATCTCGCGCGTGTAGCTCTTGGAATCGAGCACGCCGTTGACCATGGTGTTGGCGGCGTCTACGCGGCAATCCTTCGCGTGCACGTGGTAGATCGCGCCGGCGAGCGCGCGAATGGCCGATGTCACGTCGATCTGCTGCCAGATCATGTGGCTCGGATCGAAGTTGCACCCGATGACCGACGGGGCGATCTCGCGCAGGCGCAGCATCGACTCGGGGTTGTAGGCGACGAAGTTGGGATGCATCTCGATCGCCACGCGCACACCCGCGGCGCGCGCGGCCTTCGCGGCGGCCTTCCAGTAGGGCGTGACCTTCTCGCGCCACTGCCACTCCAGCATCTTCGAGAACTCGGGAGGCCAGGGCGACACGATCCAGTTCGGCTCCTGCGATTTCGGATCGCCGCCGGGACAGCCGCTGAACGTGATCACCGTCTCCACATCGACCTGTTTCGCGAGCGCGAGCGTGCTCGTGAAGACGCGGTGATCGGCCGCCGCGCGCTTCTTCTGCGGATGCAGCGGATTGCCGTGGCAGCTGAGCGCGCTGATCTCGAGCCCCCGGCTCCTGACCGCCTGTTTGAACGCCTGCAGCTTCTTTCCGCTCGCGAGCAGCTCGTCAGGCCTGCAATAGGCGTTTCCTGGATACGCTCCCGTGCCGATCTCGACGGCCTCCAGACCGAGCGAGGAAACGTAGTCCAGCATCTCCTCGAAAGGCTGGCTGCCGAACAGCACGCTGAAGACGCCGAGCTTCATACTTTCACCCACCGCCGGGACGAGGACGCCTTCTCGATCGCCGCCATGACCTTCTGGTTACGCAGCCCGTCTTCGAAATTCGGCGAGGGCACGCGGCCGTCGGCCATGGCTTCGAGCAGGTCGTAGATGGTGTGCGTGAACGTGTGCTCGTAGCCGATCGGATGTCCCGGAGGCCACCAGGCTTTCATGAACGGATGCGACGGCTCCGTCACCAGCACGCGATGGAAGCCGCGCACCGGCTTGCTGTCGGAGTCCAGGTACACCTCGAGCTCGTTCATCTTCTCGACGTCGAACGCGAGACTGCCTTTGCTGCCGTTGATCTCGAATCGATTCTGGTTCTTGCGACCGAGCGCCATGCGCGTCGCTTCGATCGTGCCGATCGCGCCGCTCTCGAACCGCACCAGCGACATCGCCGCATCGTCGACCGTTACGCGGCCGCGCGCGCCGGGCTTGCCGGCGACCGGCCGGTCCGTGATGAACGTCTGCAGGTGCCCCGACACCTCCGTGATCTCGCCGGCGAGGAACCGCGCGAGATCGATCGAATGCGCCCCGATGTCGCCGAGCGCGCCTGATCCGGCCTTCGTCTTGTCGAGGCGCCAGACCATCGGGAACTTCGGGTCCGCGATCCAGTCCTGCAGGTACGTGCCGCGGAAGTGACGCAGCTCGCCGAGTTTCCCCTCGTCTATCAACTGCTTCGCGAGCAGCACGGCGGGCGCGCGCCGGTAGTTGTGGCAGATCATGTGCGGCACGCCGGCCTTCGTGACGGCGGCGAGCATCCGCGCGGCCTCCGCCACGGTGTTGGCGAGCGGCTTCTCGCAGATCACCGCCTTGCCCGCGCGGGCGGCCGCGATGGCGATCTCCGCGTGCGAGTCGCCTGGCGTACTGACGTCGACGAGATCGATGTCCGGGCGCGCGATCACCTCGCGCCAGTCCGTCGCGCTCTCTTCCCACCCGAGGTCGCGGGCGGCGGCGCCGACCTTCCTCGCGTCGCGCCCGCAGATCACCTTCATGCGCGGCGTGAGCCGGGGAGAGAGGAACGGCCCGACCTGCCGGTACGCGTTGCTGTGGGCACGCCCCATGAACGCGTAGCCGATCAGCGCGACGTTGATGCTGTTCTTCATTTCTTCTTGTCCAGCGCCCGCACGTGCTTCGCGAGCGCCGCGATCTGCGCTTCGGTGAGCCGCCCCTTGAACGGCATCATCACCGTCTTCGGCACGCCGTCCCGAATCACCCTCGCCGAGTCGGTGGCCGTCTTGCCGTGCTTCCACGTGCGGCCCACGAACCCCATCTCCTTGATCGGCGCCTTGCCGTCGGGGCCGTGACAGGCCTGGCACATGCTGCCGTAGAGCTCTTTCGTTGTCGGCGCTTTCGACTGCGCCGAGAGCGGCAGCGTCAGGGCGGACAGCAGGAGCACAAGGGATGCGGCCTTCTTCATCGGACGATCATGCCGTGACTGGCGGCGTTCTGGCCACCTCAGGCGCGCTGGCGCGTCTCGCGAGGATGGCGCCCAGATAGCAGAGTGCGATCACGACCAGCAGCGCGTTGAACCCGGTCACGAGCGACAGATACTCGCCGACTCCTCCAGCCATGGCCCCCAGCAGGTTCGTGCCATAGTCGCGGCCGATCGAGGTCGAGTGCTTGATGGCCGACCCGAACAGCAGCCCAGCGCAGATGATCGGGCTGAAAATCAGCAGCGCGTAGAACGCGGATTCGAGCAGGCGGCTCTCGAAGGCGATCGTGCCGACTGGAATCGCGTAGTTGAGCGTCAGCAGCGCAAGCAGGAAGCCGCCGACAACCCACGGCCGCCGCACTTCCTTCTTCGACACGATGAAGTTCGCAACGAGCGCCATGGTCAGCACCGACGCGATCGCGAGCGACGCGACGACCCACGTCGATCCCCACAACAGGGCGAGCTGGATGATCGACTTCGTCTCGAGCATCATGAAGCCCGCGCCGAGCAGGAAGAACTGCCACGACCACCCGCCTGCCTGGCCCTTCGTCATCAGCAGGACCGTGCCGACCGAGATCACCAGAATCATCGCCAGCACCACCAGGTAGTGCGTGGGAATGTGCCGGTTCTTCAGATAGAGGAACGGCCAGTCGTCTTTCGCCGGCTCGATACTCGCGTCGCGCGCGTGCATGCGCGCGGGGCTCGGGGCGTGTGATTGTCCGAACGCCGTCACGCGATCCGGGATCTGCGGGGGCGTCGTCATGCCGGCCAGCCTCGGCCCGGCCATCATCACGCCGAGAAACGCGCGCTCCTGATGCACGTGCACCCACGGCTCCTGCCCGAAGGCACCGGCCGCCGTGTTGGCCAGCCGATCGACCAGCCACGGCTCGCGGAAATAGTTGTAGATGACGAGCAGGCCGTTGTCATTGAGATGCTCGCGCACGGCGCGGAACGACTCGAGGGTGAACATGTAGCTCTCGAGCCTCACACCCGAGAAGCTCGACTGCATGGTCAGCGAATCAATCAGCGCGAAGACGACCAGGTCGTACTTCTTCTTCGACGTGCGCAGGAAGTGTCGCGCATCGTCGTTGTAAACCGTGACGCGCGGGTCCGAATAGGGACGGTCCGGATGGTTCTCGCGGCCAAGCTCGATGATCGTCGGATCGATCTCGACGGCATCGACGTGGCGTGCGCCGTGCTTCAGCGCGGCGGCGACGTCGGTGCCCGATCCGGCGCCGAGAATCAGGACCTCGCCGAACGTGTCGCCGAACGCCGCATAGGGCCACTGGTAGAAGTATTCCTTCTCGTCCACGCGCGCCATCGACTGGTGAAAGATGTTGTTGACCTCGACGACGGTGTCGGGCCCGTCCTGGCGGACTTCAACCTTGTAATAGGGGGACCAGATCGTGTCCCTGGCCATCGTGTGCACGAACCCGAGCGAGACCGCGAGGCACGCCAGGCTGAAGGCGATGAGCGGAAGCCGCGGGCGTGTCTCGCCCGGCCCCGGACGCAGGATCAAAGGCACGGCGGCGAGAAATCCCGTGGCGAACCAGACCGCGGGCGCCAGTTGCAGCCACGAGCACAGCGCGAACGCGACGACACCGGCAAGGCTGCCCGCGATGTTGATCGTGTAGGCCCGCAGCGGCGCGACGGCCGTCATCTCGCGCGCCATGCGCTGGGCGAGCGCCGCGAAGAGCGCGGCGACCGCGAGAAACAGCATCGGAAGTATGAGCGTGCTCTCGACGAGCCGCACGTCCTCGTTCGTGCCGCTCGAGAAGTAGATGCTCGTCGAGCTGGGCACCGCGATCTCGAGCTTGCCCGCGAAGACCGCGCCGATCACGAGCAGTTGCAGCAGCGGAAAGATGTAGAAGAGCCTGCGCCGGGAGCCGGCCATGAGACAGCCGACGCCGATGCCGAGGAAGCTGGCGAGCAGGATGAAGTTCGAGAAGAACGAGAGAAGCCGGATGTAGGCCGGCATCCACCGGATGAGCGCGACTTCGAGAAACAGGACCAGGAACGACGCGAGAAAAATCACGCAAGCCCCAGTTTCTTGAGCGCCACGTCGGGGCACCCGTTCCATTCGGCGACGAACACGTTGCCCATGAACTGCAGATCCTCCATTCCCATTTTGCTGGTCCAGAACCCGGTGGCGGTGAGATCGCGAAAGCTCCGGAAGAACGCGAGGCCGTGCGACTGGTCGGGCCGCGCCGGCTCGAGGCCCGAGATCTCGTCGAGCACCTGGCGCCGGTTCGCGTCGGTCGACGCGGTAAACGCGGTGTTGAAGCGTGCGTTGCACTCCTGATCCAACCAGGCGAGCCCGCCGCGCATCGGCACCTGCCGCGCGGGCTGGTCGACCATCATGAAGTCGATGAACTCGGGCACGCCGGCGTCGATCGCGCTGCCGGACCGCTCGTCTTTCGGGATGATCAGCTCGGCAAGCAGCACGACGGCTGCGTACTCGCCTGCGGTGAAGAACTTCGGCTTGAACGCGGGGGCGGACGGCCGGCGCGCCTGCTGCGTGCGCCGCTGCGCCTCGAAGGCCTCGGCGTCCGTCCATGCGAAGCCCGCGGCCAGCGGGGCCGATCCGAGCAGCAGCAGCGCCTTGCGGCGATCGATGTCGGTCATCAGAGGTTCCCCTTCCGCCGTTCGTCGAGGATGTAGTCGCTCGTGCGCCAGGCGAGCGCGAGGATCGTCCATGTCGGGTTCTTGTCGGGCTGCGAGACGAACGGTCCCGCGTCGGCGACGAACACGTTCTTCACGCCGTGCGTCTGGCAGTTGGCGTTGACGACCGAGGACTTCGCGTCGCGGCCCATGCGCGTCACCCCGAGTTCGTGGATGATGCGCCCGCCCGCGAGGATGCCGTAGCCGCTCTCGGCCGAGGGCATCGGCGCCATCGGCGTGCCCCCCATCTCGTGGATGATCGCGCGGAACGTGTCGTTCATGTGCTTCGCCTGCCTGATCTCGTGATCGGTCCACTTGAAGTGGAAGCGCAGCACCGGAATCCCGAACTTGTCGACCACCGACGGGTCGATTTCGCAGAAGCTCTGCTCGTTGGGGATCATCTCCCCGCGGCCGGCGAAGCCGACCGTCGCGCCGTAGAACCGGCGGTAGTCGTCTTTGAGCTTCTTGCCGTATCCCGCGCCGGCCGGCGGCGTGCCGGATCCCTGCATGCCCGCATACAAGTGCACGTTGCCCATGAAGCCGAAGCTCGGCATGCGCCGGCCTCCGCCGATCTCGATGTGATACCCGCGTGGGAAGTCGAGTTTCCGGTTGTCCATCCACCACGGCATGTAGAGGTGCATGCCGCCGACGCCGTCCTCGTTGTGCGCCGGCATGTCCATCATCGACGGGATGAAACCGGTCACGCCGACGCCCGTGCTGTCCATCAGGTACTTGCCGACGTTGCCCGTGTCGTTACCGATACCCTGCGGAAATTGCGGCGACTTCGAATTGAGTAGGATGCGCGCAGACTCGCACGCGCTCGCCGCAAGCACGACGACCTTCGCGCGCACGTGGTTCTCGCGTCCCGTCTTCCTGTCGATGTAGATCACGCCGTTGGCCAGACCGTCGGCGCCGACCGTGATCTCGCGCGCCATGGCGTCGGTCTGAATCGTCAGGCGCTTCGTGGCGACGGCAGGCGGAAGCAGTACCGACGGCGACGAGAAGTTGGAGTGCGTCGAGCAGCCGCGGTTGCACTGTCCGCAGTAGTGGCACGCGATGCGCCCGTTGTGGGGTTTCGTGATGATCGACATGCGGCTCGGCACGCATGTCACGTTGAGCTTGTCGGCCGCTTTCTTGACCAGCAGCTCGTAGCACCGCGGCTTCGGCGGCGGCATGAAGATGCCGTCAGGCTCGTTGGGCAGATTGTGGCTCTCCGCGATGTTCGTGCCGAAGATACCGATGAACTCGTCGACCTTGTCGTAATACGGCTTGATGTCGTCGTAGGTGATGGGCCAGTCGTCGCCCAGGCCATCGAGGCTCTTCCGGCGGAAGTCATCGGGTCCGAAGCGCAGGGAGATGCGGCCCCAGTGGTTCGTGCGGCCGCCGAGCATGCGCGCGCGGTACCAGTCGAACGACGTTCCCGGCGCGCGGGTGTACGGCTCTCCTTCGAGCGAAAACCCGCCGAAACAGGCGTCGAACTCGCCGAACTCCTGCTTCGCGGTGGCCGCCCCGCGCCGCGGAGAGTCGTACGACCACTTGAACATGTAAGCGTCGGCGACCGGGTCCCAGCTCGGGCCGGCCTCGAGCATGACAATATCGGCGCCCCCTTCAGCGAGCACCTTCGCGGCCATGCCGCCACCGGCGCCCGACCCGATGATGCACACGTCGTACGTCCGCCGGTTCCCGATGATCTGCACAGCGAGGGATTGTATAGTGCGAGGAAGCGAAGCGGGGCAGAGGGCCGCCGCGCGCCATCAGGCGGGGTTTCAGCTCCGCCGGAAGGAACGAGACGCCATGGCCGTCACACGCCGCAAGTTCGTCAAGACCGCGTCGACTGCCGGAGCCGGACTGCTCGTGCTCCCGCGCCATGTGCTGGGCCGCGGGTTCCAGGCGCCGAGCGACCTCGTCAACATCGCCACGGTCGGCGTCAATGGCATGGGCCGCGTCAACACGCGCAACCTCGCCAGCCACAACATCGTCGCGTTCTGCGACGTCGACGCCACGCTGATGGAGAACTCGATCGCCGGCTTTGCCCGCGACCTCGAGCGCGAGAAGAAGAATCGCGACGATGCCGTGGCCAAGGGCGAGACCGCGCGCGCGGAGCGCTTCACGAAGGTCATCGGAGACGTGGACCGGATGGTCAACGTGCACACGCCCCGCCTGCAGCGGTACGCCGACTACCGCGTGATGCTCGAGAAACAGAAAGACATCGACGCCGTCGTCATCGCGACCCCGGATCACATGCATGCGCCCATCGCGATGGCCGCGATGCAGGCCGGCAAGCACGTCTACGTGCAGAAGCCGCTCTGCTGGGCCGTGAGTGAGGCGCGCGCGCTCGGCAAGCTGGCCGCCGAGAACCCGAAGCTCATGACGCAGATGGGCAACCAGGGGCACTCGGCCGACGACGCCCGGCTCGGTTACGAGTACGTCACGTCGGGCGCGATCGGCGATGTGCGTGAAGTGCATGTGTGGACCAACCGCCCGCTGGCTTACTGGCCGCAGGGCTTGCCTCGACCAGCGGGCCCGCTGCCCGACAATCCGCAGCGTCCGCTGCGATGGGACGTGTCGGGCGTGGATCGCCGCCTCGCGGCGGCGATGGGCCTGTCGGGCGTGCCAGACGGCCTCGACTGGAACCTGTTCCTCGGCGTCGCGCCAGACGTGCCGTACCATCCGATCTATCACCCGTTCAACTGGCGCGGCTGGGTCGACTGGGGCCAGGGCGCGCTCGGCGACATGGGCGCGCACCTGATCGATCATCCGTTCTGGTCGCTCGACCTCGGCATGCCCACCGTGATCGAGACGGTCTCGACGCCGTTCAACAAGGCGTCGTACCCGCTCGCCACCACGACGCACTACGAGTTCCCGGCGCGCGGCAGCAAGCCGTCCGTGAAACTGACCTGGTACGACGGCAACATGACGCCGCCGCGGCCCGAGGAGCTCGGCGAAGAGAAGCTCAACGGCGAGGGAGGCATCCTCTTCATCGGCAGCAAGGGCAAGATGTTGCAGGACACGTACGGCCTGCGCCCGCGCCTGCTTCCAAAAGCGCGGCACGACGCGACGCCGGCGCCGGCGCAGACCCTGCCCAGGATTCCCGGCGGCATGAACGGCCACGAAATCAACTGGGCCGAGTCGATACAGGGCAAACAGAAGCCATCGAGCCCGATCGAGTTCGCCGCGCGTCTCACCGAAGTCATGCTGCTCGGCATCGTCGCGCTGCGCGCCGGCACGAAGATCCACTACGACGCGGCCAGCATGCGCGTCACGAACAACGAAGCCGCGAATCAGCTTCTCACCCGCGAATACAGGACAGGTTGGTAATGCGCACATTCATTGCTCTCACCTTGCTCGCCCTCTCGCTGCAGACGCCGGCACAGAACACGAGCGCCAATGCGCCGTTCGTCGGCCGCTGGAATATGACCGGCACCGGCACCGATTCGGGCGTCGTCTACTGGCTCGAGGTGAAGCAGGAAGGCGAGACGGTCACGGGCCGCTTCCTCAATCGCTTCAGCAGCCCGTACGACCTGCCGAACATCAAGATCGAGAACGGCGAGCTGGTGTTCTCCAACGCGCAGCGCGAGGGGCAGCCTCCGCCCCCGGTGTGGCGCGGCAAGATCGCCGGCGGCAAACTCGTCGGCACGACGACGATCGCGCGGCGGGATCCCGCCGCGCCGCCGGCCGTGATCAACTGGGTCGGCGTGCGCCCGCCCACGTGGCCCGCGTCCAACGCGAACGGCCGCCACACGTACGGCAAGCCGGTGTCACTCTTCGACGGCACGACGATGAAGGGCTGGGGCGTGCAGCACAAAGCCAACCCCATGAACTGGTCGGTGGCCGGCGGCGCGATGGTCAACGCCGAGAAGGGGGGCAACAACCTGGTCTCGGAGCAGACGTTCGGCGACTTCAAGATCGAGGCAGAGTACAAGCTCGCCGAGCCGAAGCCCAACCCGAGCAACAGCGGCATCTATCTCCGCGGCCGCTACGAGCTGCAGGTGTTCGACGATGCCGGCAAGCCCTCAGACGCGCAGGGACACATGGCCATCTACGGCCGCACGCCCGCGTCGGTCAACGCCAGCAAGAAGGCGGGCGAGTGGCAGACGATGGAGGCGATCGTCGTGGGCAACCGCGTGACCGTGATGCTCAACGGGAAGAAGGTCCACGACAACGCCATCATCGACGGCATCACGGGCGGCGCGCTCGACGCGAACGAGCTCGCGCCGGGCCCGATCATGCTGCAGGGGGATCACGGCGTCGTGTCGTACCGCAAGGTCGTCGTCACGCCGATTCTCAAAGCCGGATCGTAACGGCCTTCGCCTCGCGTCCTAGTACGCGTTGAAGTTGTCGCAGTCGGGCAGACACACGCCGTGGCAGTTGACGTAGCCCGGCCCGCACCCTTCGTCGCCTGCCGGCGGAAGCAGGCTCTTCCTGACGGCGCCGAGATCGCGGAAACAGGTGTTGAGGATGGCCTGGACTTCCGGATACAGCGTTTTGTTGGTGATGTAGAGGTCTGCCGACAGTTTTTCGATGGAGATGGCGTACCAGCGGATAGCCGCGAGCGTTAGCGCGGTCTGGTCTTCCTGGGGAGTCCATTTGCTCATTGTCCGCTCCTGTTGGGTGTGATTCTGCTCAACCAGATGTCCTGGCGCCGATCGTCCATAGCGTAGATCACGGAGCCGTCGGCCAGCGGCTCGATCCCGGAGAAGGCGATGCTCTGCAGCTGGTTCGCGGTGAGGCGGCGCACGGCACCCGTGGCGAGGGCCAGCGTGTACACGTTGTGGATGCGGCGCTCCTGCGCGTCGAAATACAGCGTGTTTCCCTCACGCGACAGCCGCGCGGTGAGCGCGTAGGCCCGCGGCACACCGGCGACCTGCCGTTCGGCCTGTCCCGCCTGTCCCGCCGGTCCGCCGAGGGCAAGCACGGTCATCATCGGCCAGGCGCTCTGCGGTCCGTCCACGCCGCGCCTGACGACGATGAGTTCTCCGCGGGGCGTCCATCCCTTGAGATAGATATCGCCGACACGCGCGCGCCATGTTCGCGCGACATGTTCGTTGCCGGCTGCGAGCGATCGGCGGCGCACCTGAATCTCGCCGTCATGCGAGAGCAGATACGCGAGCTCGGTGCCGTCCGGCGAGGGAAACAGATCGGTCACGCGTGTCTTCAAGGGGCCTGCGACTGTCGTCGTCACGCGCTCCTTCGGGTCGAAACGTCGAATGAGAGCCCCCTGATCGCCGCGCTCGATGAAGAAGAGGAAGCCGCCGGCCGACCACGCCAGATTCTGATTCGCCCACTCCACCGGCGACACCGAGTAGCCAGGGAGGTCGCACTGGTCCGAGACCATCTTCGTCTCGCCGGTCGTGAGGTCCTTCACGTGCAGCGACACTACGCGGGACGCGGCGGAGGGCCGCACGAAATAGGCGACCTGCGTGCCGCCGGGGGAGACGCGCGGGAAGAAGCCCGAGGCGGCCGAGACGGTGATCGCGTCGACCCCTGCGCCGTTTGGGCGCGCGCTGAAAAGCTGCGAATCGAAGAGCGTCATGCCAAGTGACGGACTCGCGGCGTGCCGCTGGAAGAGCAGCGTCTTCCCGTCGGGCGACGCCGACGGCGCGAAGTCGCTGAGGGCATCCGATGTGAGGGGCACCGGCGCAGCGTCCGGCGTGAGACGCCACAACTTGGCGTTCGCGTTCTTCTGCTGATACGTCACGAGGGCGCCGTCCAGCGTGGCGCTTTCTGGACGCTCCTCGCTCTCGCTCGAGCTCAGAAGCCGGGTGCGCCCCGAGTCGGGATCGATCTGCCAGAGATCGATTTGTCCGCCGCGGTTCGACTGGAAGGTGACGACATGTCCGCTCCAGAGCGGATAGCGATCGAGCGGCGCGTCGTTGGTCAGCCGCGTCGCGGGCCCGCCTCCAAGGCTGGCGATCCAGAGGTCCTCCTGCTGGTCGCGCATCGCCGAGAACACGATCTGCGACGACACCGGATGCACGTCCATCCACTGAAACTGCCCGCCGCCTTCCAGTGATGGCGTGACGTTGTCGCGCCTGCCGTCCGAGAGGCGGATGCGCGTGAGCAGGCGACCCTCGCTGCCCTTCGTGCTGTCGGCCGACAGAAAGACATCGTCGCCCACCCAGCGCACGAGACGCGCGGTGTCATCGATGCGATCGCCGATACGGAGGCTTGCCTCGACGGAGCCTCCAAAGAACGCGGGCACAATCTGGAGGAACACGCCGGAGCCCGTCGAGACGTAGCAGGCGAGCCGGCGCCCGTCCGGCGACCAGACATGCGCGAGCACCTCGCCCGATATGCCGACCGGCCGCGCGTCTCCCCCCTCGATCGGCTGCACGTACAGGCGCTCATCCCCGTTCCGATCGGAGAGAAACGACACCCACTTGCCGTCCGGGGACACCTTGCTGTCTTCCTCTTCACTCGCCCAGGTGACGAGCGGCACCGCTTCGCGAGCCGCATCGATCGGCCCCTCGCTCTTGCGCCAGTGCGGCGCGAGCGCCACGCCAAGCGCGGCGACGATGATGGCGGCGGAGACCAGTCCCGCGGCCCACTTGTAGCCGCGAGCGTCGGAGGCGGGCGCGTCTGCCCCGCGGCCGCCCTTGTCGAGCAGGAGCCTGAGCTCGCGCGCCACGGCGGCGGCCGACTCCGGGCGCTCGGCGGGATCCTTGCGCAGGCAGGCTTCGACGAGCGCGACGAGCGCGCGTGGCGCGCCGGGCGCGAGTGGCGCAAGAGGCTGCGCTGGCTGCGCCAACAGGTTGCCGACGTACTCGTATCCGGTCTTGCCTTCGTAGGGCATGCGTCCAGCCAGGCACTCGTAGAGCAGTACGCCGAGCGAGAACAGATCCGATGCGGCCTTGATCTCGCCTCCCTTCGCCTGCTCGGGCGACATGTAGGCCGGCGAGCCGATCTGCGACTGCGGTGTACCCGTCACGGTCGTCTGCAGCGCCTCGGCCGACGGCGCGACTGCCAGGCCGAAGTCGACGAGCTTTACGTGACCGTGCAGCGTGACCATGACGTTTGAGGGCTTGACGTCGCGATGCACCACGCCGCGGGCATGCGCGTCGGCCAGGCCTTCCGCGATCTCACTGCCGAGCATCAGCACGGCGTCGATCGGAGGGCGTCCGCGGGCCAGTTTGGATGAGAGCGTCTCACCCTCGACGAACTCCATGACGATCAGCGTCTGGCCGCCAGGCGTCTCAATCAGCTCATAGACCTTGCAGATGTAGGGGTGATCGAGCGACGCGGCGGCGAGCGCCTCCAGGCGGAGGCCGCGTCCCGCGCGGGCGTCCAGCACGTTGGGGCGCAGCGCTTTGATCGCGACGGGCCGGTTGAGGGTGGTGTCGATCGCCTTGAAGACGACCCCCATCCCGCCCGTGCCCACGGTCGAGACAATGCGATAGCGCTCGGAGAGCCCGTGAATCACGCTGTCCCTCATCCCCAGGGGGAGCCTCGATCAGGGGGAAACGTGAGGATGATACGCGTTTCGGGCGTAGATTATGCAACCGCACCTCAACAATGAGGCGCGCTGTCATCCTGAACACCCGATCCGGCACGGCCCCGAGTGAGCAGGAACTGCGCGACGCGCTGGCGCAGGGGGGGCTCGAGGCGGACGTCGTGCCGCTGCCGGCGGGATCCGCCGATGGTCTGGCGCGGATCGCGGAGCGCTACGACGTCCTGATCGCGGCAGGGGGGGACGGCACGGTCTCCACGGTGGCCGCGGCCGCCGCGCGCGCCGGCAAGACATTCGGCGTCATTCCCGCCGGCACGCTGAATCATTTCGCCCGAGATTCCGGCATTCCCTTTGAGAAGGACAAGGCGATCGCGGTGATCGCCGCGGGTCACACGCGGACGCTCGACATCGGCGAAGTCAACGGGCTCATCTTCATCAACAACGCCAGCATCGGCGCGTATCCGCGCATGGTGTGGGAGAGGAACCGCGCGCGCCGCAGCGGGCTGCCTCGCCCGATCGCGATGCCGCTTGCCGTGATCCGCACATGGCTCGCTCTCCGCACCGTGACGGCGCGCCTCACGGTCGACGGCAAGGAGCTGATCCGCCGCAGTCCGTTTCTCTTCATCGGCAACAGCGAGTACGAGATCGAGGGGTTCGAGATCGGCAAGCGTCCGACGATGACGGATGGGCGACTGGCGCTGTATGTCGCGCCCGAAAGCGGCCGGTGGGACGTGATCGCTCTTCCGGTGCGCGCGCTGCTGCGCAAGATCGACGACGGCGCGCTCGAAGTCTTCAGGGCGGCGTCGATCTCGATGGAGACGCCCCGCCATCGCGTGAGCGTGGCGCTCGACGGAGAGATCCGCATGCTCGACGCGCCGCTCAGGTTCAGCGTGCAGTCCAAGGTCCTGCGCACGATTGTGCCGGCCCCCGAAACGAAGCGGGAGACCGGCGAGGGGGCCTGACATGCGCACACTCGTTCATATCTCCGATCTGCACTTCGGCCGTATCGATCCGAACGGCCTCGGCCCGCTGCGCGAGGCCATCGTCGGTGCGAAGCCGGATCTCATCGCGTTGTCGGGCGACTTCACGCAGCGCGCGAAGGTGTCGGAGTTCATCGCCGCGCGCGAGTTCCTCGACTCGCTCGTGCCGCCGAAGCTGGTGGTGCCGGGCAATCACGACGTGCCGCTGTGGAACGTGTTCGCCCGGTTCCTGACGCCGCTGACGCGCTATCGCCGTTACATCTCGCCGGAGCTCGCGCCCGAGTACGAAGACGAAGAGATGATCGTGCTCGGCGTCAATACCGCACGATCGTGGACCTGGGGCGAAGGGCGCATCAACGCGGCGCAAGTCGCGCGCATCGTCGAGCGGCTGGCGGTGGTGAAGCCGTCGCTCATCCGCATCATCGTCACGCATCATCCATTCGATCTGCCGCCAGGCGTCGACACGCGGCGCCTGCTGGGGCGGGCGAAGATGGCGATGGCGCAGCTGGCAACGGCCAACGCGGATCTGTTTCTGTCGGGTCACCTGCATCTGAGTCACGCATCGCACTCGGCCGAGCGCTACAAGATCGAGGGGCATTCCGCGTTGATCGTGCAGGCGGGAACTGTGTCGCTGCGCGGGCGCGGGGAGCAGCCGACGTTCAACGTGCTGCGCATCGAGCGGCCGAACATCACACTGGCGCGGCAGGTGTGGGATCCGGATGCGCGCTGCTTCACGGAGTCCGCAGTGGCGGTATACCGGCACACGACCTCGGGGTGGGTGACCGAGCCTGCTGCGGAAGCGGCGCCGGGCGTGGTTTCGGGCGTTGTGTCGCCCGGCGCGTAGCCCCGGTGCCTTACTCCGCCGGCTTGGTGTTGATCATCCAGGGCGTGCCGAACCGGTCGATGACCATGGCGAATCCAGGTGACCAGAACGTCGGCTCGAAGGGCACGTTCACCTTTCCGCCCTCGGCGAAGATGTCGAAGATCCGCCTGGCCTCGTCGGCCGATTCCACGGAGACGGAGACCCAGTTGCCCTGCGGCTTCGAGTAGCTGGTGGGGTCGTCCGAGCCCATCAGCACCGCCTTGCCGACCGTGAGACACGCGTGCATCACCGAGTCGCCGGCCATTTGCGGTCCGGCGCCGCCCGAGGGAGGCGCATCGCTGGCTTTCATCAGCGCCTCGATCTTGCCGCCGAGGGTCTGTTCGTAGAAGCGGAAGGCCTCGGCGCAGTTGCCGTTGAAGAAGAGGTAAGGGGTCAGTTCCATGGGGTCCTCGCTAAATGGAAAGAGGCTTCATGCCTCTCTCTGCTGGTCGAACGCACTCTGCCCGGATCGACACCCCGGTCGACGATCCCCGGTCGCTGGTCTATAATCGGTGTTTCCGTCCTGCTCGCCGACCCTTGCTGGGACGTCGTTCAACGGTAGGACACCTGCCTCTGGAGCAGGCTATTGGGGTTCGAATCCCTGCGTCCCAGCCAACTCAACCTTACCGACATTCGATTCCGCAGGGATGGCGACGCCTGCCCGGCCGGCGGCGATGTCCATGGGCGCGGCGAACGCGGCGTCGGTGCCGGCGCAGAGCGACACGCGGTTGATCTTCGCCGTGCCGCCGGCTTCGGCGTAGAGGCGTTGCACGTGCTCGGCAAGCGGCAGCGACGCCGGTCGGAACGGCATCGGCTGGAAGACCGTCTCGAAGCGCACGTCGTCGGCGATGCCAAGACCGTAGGCGCGGTCTCCGTCGATGCGGAATGGCGCATCATGCGTTTGCGCCGCGGCGCTGGATGGCGCCAGTGCCAGCAGCAGAATCAGAATGAGGGATCGGTCACGGCGTCCGCGCACGTCAGCCTCGACGCGCCGCTTCGATGGCCGCGACATCGATCTTCTTCATTGTCATCATCGCCTCGAAGGCACGCTTGGCTTCGGCGCCGCCTGCTCCAAGCGCATCGGTCAGCGCACGCGGAGTGATCTGCCACGACAGTCCCCAGCGGTCCTTGCACCACCCGCAGTCACTCTCCTTGCCCCCATTCCCGACAATCGCGTTCCAGTAGCGATCCGTCTCTTCCTGATTGTCTGTCGCGATCTGGAAAGAGAAGGCCTCGCTGTGCTTGAAGGCGGGGCCCCCGTTGAGGCCGAAGCACGGGATACCAAGAACGGTGAACTCCACGGTCAAGACGTCTCCCTTCTTGCCACTGGGATAGTCACCGGGCGCCTTGTGAACTGCGGTCACTTCACTATCCGGAAAGGTGGCGGCGTAGAAGTGCGCCGCCTCATGTGCATCCTTGTCGAACCATAGGCAGATCGTGTTCTTTGTCTTCATGTTCATGTGCTCCTTGTCCTCAATCATGGCCTGGGCGAGTGTATGCAGGTTTCGGATACGATGTGCCACTTTCGTTGTGCGTTGTTGTTGACGACATGACGTGTGGAGGTCATTGATGATCGTTGGTCGGTCGCGCATCTGGCGGGCGCTTTTCGTCGTCGGCGGTGTTCTTTACCTGGGGGGCAGCGCGCAACATCCCCGCGGGACGATGGCGGAGATGATGGCGGCTCCGGCGTGGGTGCCCGGGCACACCACGGTTTTCGCCGGGCTGCTGGTGCTGACACTGGGCCTGGTGCTGTTTCGCCGAACGGTTCGCGCTTCTGCGTCCATGGACCGATGGCTCCGGTTTTCGATTGTCGCCACCGCGCTGGAGGCGGTCGAGATGGCCGTTCACACAGTGGCTTACGTGGACGTCGATGCTTTGACACACGGCCACGCCACGCCAGTGCTCACTTCACATCTGTGGCTCGCGACGGCAATTTATCCGTTGTTCGCCGTTTCGCTGATCGGTCTCATCTGGCACGGACAGCGCGAGGGCTCACTGGGATCTTCATGGATCGCCTGGATCGGGATGCTGGGTGCGGTTGCACACGGAATCGTCATGTGGCTGGTCTATATTTTCGAGGTCTTCTGGGCTCCGATCCTCTTTCCGGTCGCTGCGATCTTGCTATCGCTCTGGTTCGTGCTCGCGGGCGTTTGGCCGTCGAAGATGCGTGACGCCCAGCCAATTGTCCTGAGTCAGTAGCGATCCGCCCGAAACGGCTCAGGATCGAAGCGCGGCTTCTCGCCGCTCATCAACTGCGCGAGCAGCAGGCCCGTGCCGGGCGCGGCCTTGAGGCCGGCCATCTGATGACCGGTCGCGAGCCACACGTCGCCGAGACCGCGTGCGCGTCCGATGAGCGGCATGCCGTCCGGCGTGCAGGGGCGCAAGCCGCGCCAGATCTCGAGGGGCTCTGCGGCTTCGCCGATGTTGAGCATCGCCTTCGCCCCGCGCAGGATGACATTCACGCGGCGGTTGTTGATCGAGAAGTCGTTGCGCACCAGTTCGAGCGTGCCCGCGATGCGCAGCGCATCGCGATGCGGATTCACGGCGACCTTGCGCTCGATGAGATAGATCGATCGGGCCGGGTGCGGATCGGTACGCGGCAGGACAATCGAGTAGCCCTTCGCGCCGATGACCGGCAAGCGGATCCCCAGCATCTCGCCTAGTGATTCGGACCACGGCCCCGTCGCGATCACGATCTGGCCCGCCGAGATGTCGCCGCGCGTGGTCGTCAGCCGTTTCGCGCTGGCGCCGTCCGCGATGCGATAGACCTCGGTGCCTTCGAGGAACTGCACGCCGCGCGCGCGCGCTTCCGCCTCGAGCGCCTTCACCGCACGATACGGCTCGCAATGCGCATCGTCAGGGTAGAAATAGCCGCCGACCTGGGGCCCGACGATGGCCGGCTCTTTTTCGCGAACCTCGTCGGCCGTCCATTTTTCGGCGCGCACGCCGGACTGTTGCGCGAGGTCGACGGACGCTTTCGAGGCCTCGAGCGAGGCAGGCTTCTCGAACACAGACAGCAGGCCGTGCCGCTCGAAGCCGAACGTTTCGGGCGCGCGCCTCGCGACGTCCTCCCACATGTCGATGCTCACGCGGCACAACTCGACGAGCGACGCCACGCCGCGTTCGTATTTGCCCTTTCGGGAGGCGAACAGGAACTCGATCAGCCATCGGGCGAATGCGGGATCGAGACGCGGCTGGATGTAGAGCGGGCTCTCGGGATCGAGCATCCACTTGAACGACTTCATCAGCATGTGCGGGTTCGCGAGCGGCGCGGCCTGCGAGGCCGCCAGCCATCCCGCGTTGCCGTACGAGCAGCCGTGGCCGACGCGATCCTTCTCGAGCACCGTCACCTGCGCGCCGCGCCGCGCCAGTTCCAGCGCACACGCCACGCCAATCACGCCGCCACCGATGATTGCCACGTCCTGCTTCACGGCTCTATCGTAACAATCCGCCGCAAGTCGCGGCGCCGACCGGCGCTAGGAGATATCGACGACGCGCGCACCAAGCGCGTCGGCGCGCGGCCGGATGCCGAGGCCCGGCTCGTCGCTCGCGCGCATGAAGCCATCCACGCGCTGCGGCGCGCCGTCAGCCGTGCTGACCGTGACGTAGCTGTTGAAGTCGGTCGCCGTGAACCTGAGCGCTTCGGGCGTGCTGTGCGCGAGGTGCGCGATCGCGGCCGTGGTGACGTCGCCGCCCCAACTGTCTTCGAGCGTCATCGCAATGCCGATCGACACGCAGAGGTCGCGCGCCTGTTTCGTCTTCGTCAGCCCGCCCAGTTTGCTGATCTTCAGGTTGACGACATCCATCGCGCGATCCGCGTGGCCGCGCAGCAGCATCTCGAGGCTGTCGATATTTTCGTCGAGCACGAAGGGGTGATCCGTGTGGCGGCGCACGGACACGCACTCGTTATACGTGAGGCACGGCTGCTCGATGTAGACGTCCTCGTCGCGCACGGCACGGACGACGCGCATCGCTTCGTGCTGCGTCCATCCCGTGTTCGCGTCGGCGACGAGCCGGTCGCCCGGCTGCAGCATCTTGTTGACGGCGCGGATGCGCGCGATGTCGGTGTCGGGATCGCCGCCGACCTTCAGCTGAAAGCGCGTGTAGCCCTCGCGCCGGTAGCCGTCGACCTTCGCGGCCATCGCGTCCGGATCCTCCTGCGAGATCGCCCGGTAGAGCCGCACGCTGTCCCCGAATCGGCCGCCCATCAGCGCGCATACCGGAAGGCCCGTCGCCTTGCCGAGAATGTCCCAGCACGCCATGTCGATGCCCGACTTCACGTATGGGTGGCCCTTGAGCGCGGCGTCCATGCGCTGGTTCAACACCGCGAGCTCGCGCGGATCGGCCCCGATGATGTGCGGCGCGAGCTCCCTGAGACCCGCGCGCACGCCGTCGGCATATGCCGGCAGGTAGAACGGGCCGAGCGGGCACACCTCGCCGTAGCCGATCAGCCCGTCATCGGTTTCGACGCCGACAATCGTGCTGTCGAAGACGGTCACCGACTTGCCGCCCGACCAGCTGTACTTGCCTTCTCGGAGCGGCAGCTCGACGCGGTGCGCGAACACTCGTGTGATCTTCACGGCGCCAATTGTAGCGCGTGGGCGGCGCGCGGGTTGCCTGACACCCGGCAACGCGCGTAAAGTCCGTCGCATGACGCGACGCCTCCGCCTGACCTTGTGCTCCGCGCTCCTCGTCGCCGCTATGTCCGCAGGGACCCTCGGCACAGCCGCGCAAGTCGCGGCGCCTGGACAGGTCAGTCCGCCCGCGATATTCGCCGACGCGGATCGCCGCGCGAAGCTCGCGACCGCATTTCCCGAGATCGACAAGCTCGTCGAGGCCTTCATGGCGCGCACGCACGTCCCTGGCGCGGCCTGGGGCATCGTGATCGACGGTGAGCTGGCGCACGCAGGCGTGTCGGGCTTCCGCGAGCTGCCGGCCAGAGCGCCGGTCACGCGAGACTCCGTCTTCCGGATCGCGTCGATGACGAAGAGCTTCACCGCGATGGCGATCCTGAAGCTGCGCGATGAGGGCAAGCTGTCGCTCGACGACCTCGCCGAGCGCCACGTGCCGCAGCTCAGGAGCCTGCGCTATCCCACATCCGACGCGCCGCGGATCACAGTGCGCGATCTCATGTCGCACGCCGCGGGCTTTCCCGAAGACAACCCGTGGGGCGATCAGCAGCTCGCGGCCACCGAGGCCGAGTTCACGCGCATGCTCCAGCAGGGGATTCCCTTCTCCAATGTGCCGGGCGTCGCCTACGAGTACGCGAACTACGGCTTCGCGATTCTCGGAAGGATCGTCACCAACGCGTCCGGCAAGCCGTATCGCGCCTACATCGACGAAGCCATCCTGCGCCCATTGGGCATGACGTCGACCACGCTCGAGCCCGGCGCCGTGCAGGCCGGCCGGCTCGCGCACGGATACCGGTGGGAAGACGCGCAGTGGAAGGAAGAGCCGGCGCTGCCCGACGGCGCCTTCGGCGCCATGGGCGGCATGCTGACGTCCGTTTCCGATCTGTCGAAGTATGTCGGCGCGTTCCTCGCCGCCTGGCCGGCACGCGACGGCGCTGAGACAGGCCCCGTGCGCCGCGCGTCTCTTCGAGAGATGCAGCAGATCTGGCGCGCGCGCCCCGCGGTCGTCGCGAAGACGGCTGCCGGCAGCGCGACGCTCAACGCCGGCGGCTACGGCTATGGCCTGCGCGTCAGCCAGTCCTGCGCCTTCGATCACATCGTCGCGCACAGCGGCGGGC
>JALYRV010000256.1 GCA_030855205.1 Acidobacteriota bacterium
CACGGCACTCACGTCGAACGACCTGAAGAAGGGCATCCCGTCGCTCGCCACCATCGGCTCGACGGCGCCGTTCGTCGGTCTGCTCGGCACGGTCGTCGGCATCATCAACGCCTTCCACAGCATCGGCGTCACCGGCTCGGGCGGTCTCGCGTCAGTCTCGACCGGTATCTCGGAAGCGCTGATTGAGACCGCGCTCGGCCTCGTCGTCGCGATCCCGGCCGTGTGGCTCTACAACTACTTCACGGGCCGCCTCGAGTACTTCAACGTCGAGATGGACAACTCGTCGTCAGAACTCGTCGACTACTTCATCAAGAAGACGGCGTAAGACAGGTTTCTGGTTTCTGGTTACTGGTTGGCGGCGATTCACGCCTTCGACCAGTAACCGACGACCAACAACCAGCAACCCGAGGTAATTCGTATGTCAATGGATATTGGCGGCGCCAAAGGCGGACTCAAGTCCGACATCAACGTCACGCCGCTCGTCGACGTCATGCTGGTGCTGCTGATCATCATGATGCTCATCGCGCCGATGCTGCAGCAGGGCGTCCCCCTGACGCTGCCCAAGGCCGACAACACGAGCGACAAGCCGGAGACGGCGGATCAGACGGTGCTGCACATCGACGCGCAGGGCGAGTTCTATGTCAACAGCATCCCGTCGCCGTCCAACGAAGTCGTCGAGCGCGTGCAGGCCGCGCTGGAAGACAAGACCGAGAAGATCGTGCTGATCAAGGGAGACAACGACGCCTCCTACGGCGCGATCATGAAGATCATGGACGACCTGCGCGAAGTGCAGATCGAGAACGTCGGCCTGATCGTCGACCCGAAGACGCCCCGCGTGCCGGGCGGCGGAGGCAACTGACATGAAACACGCACACAAGCACCACGGCGCCGAACGGGTCGTCCAGGTCGAGTCGCTGCACGCCAGCGCCGACATGAACGTCACGCCGCTCATCGACGTGCTGCTCGTCCTGCTGATCATCTTCATGGCCGCGCTGCCGCTCACGCAGAAGGGGGTCGACATCAACCTGCCTCTCGAGGTGAACGACGCGCCGTCGGCCGCGACCGACCTGAGCCAGATCGTGGTCGAGTACACCGCGGACAGGCGGATCACCATCAACAACCAGCCGGTCACCATCGAGCAGCTGCAGGACGAGCTACGCACGGTGTTCGAGACCCGCAAGGAGAAGACGCTCTTCCTCAACGGCGACGAGTCGCTTCGCTACGGGGAGATCGTCGAAGTCATCGATGCCGCCAAAGGCGCCGGCGTCGAGAAGGTCGGCATCGTCACTACCGGCATGAAACGCTCCGGACAGCCCGCCGCCGCCCCAAGCGGCAACTGAGCCTTCCGCACACTCCCTTCGCAACGAAGCCGCGGCTTGCCGCGGCTTTCGTCTTTTAAGCCGCCTGCTCCAACCCACCAGCGCCTCCCTGCGGGACTCGGGCATCAGGGCGCGGCCGCAAGAGTGGGTTGTCGAAGCGAAGACGCTGGAGAGGCTGTGAGGTGGGTTGAGGGGGCTGGGTAGGTGGGCGAGGGGGAAGGGGGAAGGACCGCTCGGCTTGCGCCGGCGGCCCTTCCTCGATGGGTCGCTAGGAGCCGCTGGCCTTCTTGCTCTGCAGCGCGATGGCCTTGTCGCGGATCTGATCCGCCTGGCGAATCAGGGCGGCCTGGACGGCGCGATCCTTCTCGCCGTTGGCCTTGAGCCTCAGCAGGATGTTCTTGTAGACGAGCGCTTCCATGTAGTCGCCGTTGATCGCGAGGGCCTGGTCCTCGGCGGCGAGGCCGCGGTCGATGTAGTCGCGCTTCTGGGCCGGCGTCAGCTTGAAGTCCTTGTCGGCCTTGGCCCACAGCCACACGGCCATCTGGTGAAACGCTTCCGGGTTGCGCGAGTCGTGCTCGGTGCGCTTGGCCATCGCCGCGACCGCCTTCTCCCAGTTCCCCACGCGATCGTAGAAGCCGGCGAGAAACTGATACGGCTCCGGGTTGGTCGGGACGATGTCAGCGGCCTTCAGGTAGGCCGCTTCGGCCTGCTCCATCTGTGCCGCGTCTTCGTGGACCTTGCCGAGCACGTAGTAGTTGGTCGGATCCTTCGGATCCATCTCGACCATCTTCTGGACGAGCGGCTCGGACTTCTCGGGCGTGTTGAGCTTGTCGGGGCCGTAGGCGGCGACCAGGTACTCGAGCGAGCGCTTCCGGATCAGCGGGTCGCCCGCCTTCTCGGCGGCCTTGGTGTAGTTGTCGACCGCTTTGTGAAGGTTGGCGTCGTTGGCCGGCTCACCCTTGCGGGCGGGCTTGTAGAGGTTGTCGTAGCTGTTGCCGAGATAGAAGTAGGCGTTGCCGAGGGCCGGGTCGCGCTCCGCCACGTCAGGGTCGCTGACGACCTCTTCGTACTTCGCCGCGGCCTGCCTGAACTCCCCCTTCGAGTAGAGCCCGTTGGCCTCGTTGAAGGACTTCTTGGCTTTCAGGTTGGTGAACGAATACCGGCCGCAGCCGGCCACTGCGAGGCTCACCCCGATAAGGGCGACCACCGCCCGCAGCGTAATACGCGATCTCATGCTTTCCCCCTGATGACGTGCCGGGCCGGGCGGCGGGACGCCGCCCTTAGGCGAAACCGAGTCAGTATAGTGAAGCGTCAAAAAAGGCGTCAATATTAAGCGGAACCTGAACCCTTAGACACCGCCTCAGATGATTCGGTTCGAAGACCTGATCGAGAAAGTCCGGACGACCAACCCGGACGCCGACGTCGAGCTCCTCCGGAGGGCCTATGTGTTCTCCGCGTGGGCCCACAAGGGGCAGGTCCGCCATTCGGGGGAGCCGTATCTCGTGCATCCCCTGGAGGTTGCCGACGTGCTGGCGGATATGCGGCTCGACACCGTCTCCATCGCGGCCGGACTGCTCCACGACGTGGTGGAAGACACCCTCGCGACCACGGAGCGGATCAACGAGCTCTTCGGCGAGGACATTGCCCACGTCGTCGCCGGCGTCACGAAGCTGGGGGCGATCCCGTTTTCATCGAGCGAGGAGCGGCAGGCCGAGAACTTCCGCAAGATGCTGCTCGCGATGAGTGACGACATCCGCGTCATTCTCGTCAAGCTCGCCGATCGTCTCCACAACATGCGGACGCTGCACCACCTGCCCGAGGAGCGCCGGCTCAAGATCGCGCAGGAAACGCGCGACATCTACGCGCCGATCGCCGGGCGACTCGGCATGAGCAAGGTCAAGAACGAGCTCGAGGAGCTCGCGTTCCGGCACCTCGAGTCGACGGCCTACACGAGCCTGCGGGGCCGCGTGGAAGGGCGCCGCCGCGCCACGGAAGGGCTGATCGAGGATCTCAGGCAGACGATTCAGCAGAAGCTCTCCGATGCGCAGGTGCCGGTGATCTCCATCGACGGGCGCATCAAGCGACTCTGGAGCATCCACCAGAAACTGCGGCGGCAGGAGATCGATCTCGATCGCGTGTACGACTTCATCGCGCTGCGCATCGTGACCGACAGCGTCAAGGACTGCTACGGCGCGCTGGGCATCATCCACCAGACGTGGTCACCGATTCCCGGTCGGTTCAAGGACTTCATCGCGATGCCGCGCCCCAACGGCTACCAGTCGCTGCACACGTCGGTCGTCAGCGAGAAGGGCGTGCCCTTCGAAGTGCAGCTGCGCACGCAGGAGATGCACCGCATCGCCGAGGAAGGGATTGCCGCGCACTGGAAATACAAGGAAGGGCGGGTGGGGGCCGAGCCCGACGATCAGTACATCCGGTGGCTCCGGCAGCTCGTCGAGTCGCAGCAGGACGTGCGCGATCCGCAGGAGTTCCTCCAGAGCCTGAAGATCGAGCTCTATCCCGAAGAGGTCTACATCTTCACGCCGAAGGGTGAGGTCAAGGTGCTGCCGCGCGGCGCCACGCCGGTCGACTTCGCCTACATGGTGCACACCGACGTCGGCAATCAGTGCGTCGGCGCGCGCATCAACGGCAAGATGCTTCCGCTGCGCACGCGCCTGAAGAACGGCGACATGGTCGAGATCGTCACAAGCGCCGCGCACAAGCCGAGCCGCGACTGGCTCAACTTCGCGTCGACGTCGCGCGCGCGCAACAAGATCAAGCACTTCATCCATCTCGAGGAAAAGACGCGCGCCGTCGAACTTGGCCGGCGTCTGTTCGAGAAGGAGGCGCGGCGCGTCACGCTCTAGAAGACGCGCACGAGCGACGACGCGCTCGCGAAGATCGCCGGCGAGTTCGGCGCGACGAAGGTGGAAGACCTGCTGGCGGCCGTGGGCTACGGGAAGATCGCGGCGCGACAGGTGCTCACGCGGCTGGCCGGCACCGACGCGCTCGAAGAGCGGCCGGCTGACACGGGCCTGACCGCTGTCGTGCGCCGCGTGCTCGGCGCGGGCGCGGCCGATCAGAAGATCACCGTGCGCGGCTTCGACGACCTCATGGTGTTCCGCGCGCGCTGCTGCAATCCGATTCGCGGCGAGCGCATCGTCGGCTACATCACCCGGGGCAAGGGTGTGTCGGTGCACTCGGCGGCCTGCCCGAACGTGGTGAATCTGATGT
>JALYRV010000080.1 GCA_030855205.1 Acidobacteriota bacterium
CAGGACGCGCTCCCCGCCTCGCGCTCGTGCTCGTCGGCGACGACCCCGCCTCTGGCATCTACGTGCGCAGCAAGGAGAAGTCGGCGGCCGAGTCCGGCATCGCCGTCGGCGTCCATCGCCTTCCGGCTTCCACGTCCCTCGACGATCTCCTCTCCCTCGTCGACACCCTCAACCGCGACGACGGTGTCGATGGCATCCTCGTGCAGGATCCGCTGCCCGCCGCGATGGGAAAGGGGGCGTCGACGCTCGTCTTCGACGCCATCGCGGCCGCCAAGGACGTCGACGGATTTCATCCTGAGAACGCCGGCCGTCTTTCGCAGGGGCGCGTGACGCTGGCTCCCTGCACGCCGTCGGGCGTCATCGAGTTGTTGCGGCGAGCCGGCATCACGATCGCCGGCGCCGAGGCCGTCGTCATCGGCCGCAGCGACATTGTCGGCAAGCCGATGGCGATGCTGCTGCTGGCCGGAGATGCGACCGTGACCATCTGCCACTCGCGCACGAAGGATCTCGCGGCGCACGCCAAGAGAGCCGACATCCTGGTGGCTGCCGTCGGCCGCGCGGCGTTCGTCACGCCAGAGATGGTGAAGCCGGGCGCGACGGTGATTGATGTTGGCATCAACCGGGTCACCGACCGCGCGCGCATGGTCGAGTGGTTCGGTGCCGACGCTCCGCGCATCGCCAGCTTCGATCAGAAGGGGAGTGCGGTGGTCGGCGACGTGCACCCCCGCGTCGCGGATGTCGCAGGCGCGATGACTCCCGTCCCTGGAGGCGTGGGGCCGCTGACGATCGCGATGCTCCTGAAGAACACGCTGTCGGCTGCGAAGCAGCGGCTCGCTATTTCCTAGCGCTCAGCCCTGAATTCGCAGCTCCGCCAGGACGCGCGAGACCTGCGTCTCGGTTTCAGCGAACGAGCCGCTCGTATCAATCACAAAGCCGGCCCTCCCGGTCTTCACCGTGATGGGCAGCTGCGCGGCGACGCGGAGCTTCGCGTCGGCACGCGTGAGTCCGCTGCGCGCCATCAACCGTTCGATCTGCATCGCAACGGGGCAGGCGGCGACGATGACGTGGTCGAATTCGATGTCGCGTCCGGTTTCGTAGAGCAGCGGAATGTCGGCAATACCCAGCGGCGCGCCCGCGTCGCCGAGCTCTGCGAACCACGCATCGATCGCCCGGTGCACCGCGGGATGAATGATGGCCTCGAGCTCCCTGCGCGCGCGCGCATCGCCGAACACGATGCGGCCGAGCGCGGGTCGATCGATGGCGCCGTCCGGCGTCACGACACCCTCTCCGAACCGCGCGATCACCGCGGCGTGGCCGGGACTGCCGGGGGCGACCGCGGCGTGCGCCAGGCGATCGGCGTCGATGACGGGGACATCCCGCCGCGCGAACTGCGCGAGGCAGAACGACTTGCCTGTCGCGATGCCGCCGGTCAGCGCAACGCGCAGCGTCGGCATGTCAGCGCATCAGGCCCGTGGGCACTTCGTCGGCGTCGCGGGCCGGCGCGATCCGGTCTTCGACGAACGTGTTCCAGTCGTGGCAGTGCGGGCACTGCCACAGGAGCTCCGTGCTGCGGTAGCGGCAGCGCATGCACACGTGGGGGTCGAGGTAGAAGACCGATTCGCGCGTGATGTCGACGTAGCGCCCGACGAGATCCTGCGAGAGACCGAGCGCGGAAAGCGTGTTCCAGATCACCTGATGGATCGCCAGCGCGTGCGGGTTGTGCACGAGCGCCTCGAAGAGCAGGTCGAGCGATTCGCGTGAGCGGCCCTGCGCGCTCAAATGGCTGGCGAGTGCGACGCGCGCGCGCCACTCGAGCGGCTGCGCTTCGATGATGCGCCGGCACAGATCGGGAAAGCGATCGGGAGATCCCAGCTTCGGATAGACCGAGGCCAGACGTTCGAACGCCAGATAGCCGCGGTCGGGAGCGGCCGTGATCATGCGCTCCCAGATCTCGGCGGCGCCGGGGGCGCTGCCCTGAAGGAACTTCACGTCACCGAGGTTCAGATACGCTGGCACGGCAGCTTCGTCGAGCTCGATCGCGGCCTCGAAGCGACGCGACGCCTCGCTGTAATCCATGCGCTTGAGTGCCTGCAGCCCCAGTTCGTTCTCGAGGAAGGCCAGGATCTGTTTCGACCGCTCGGCTTCCTTCCCTTCGACGAGCGTGTTGAGGCGCTGGCGCGTGACATACGCCTCCTGCCACTGGTGCTGATCTTCCTGCAGCTTCTCGAGGTTGAGGAGGGCGGCCTCGTTGTGCGGATCGAGCCGCAGCACTTCCGAGAACGCCTCGACCGCGCGGTCCACGAAGCCTCCCTTGCGGTAGTCGAGGCCGAGGCACAAGAGCACGTTGGCGTGCTCAAGTGGACGCAGGCGCGGCCGCTGCAGCAGGCCCTGGTGCTCCTGAATGGCGCGGCCGACCTGGCCCTTCTCGCGGTACAGGTTGCCCAACACGAGGTGAATCTCGAGCGCCGTGGGATCGACCGCGGCTGCTTTCTCGAGCTCGTCGATCGCGAGGTCGATTCGCTGCGCCACGAGGTGGTTGAGACCGAGAATGAAATGCGGAGACTGGCGCGCGCGCCGCCGATCGAACAGCTTGCCGTCGGTCAGCTTGTAGCGCTCCCACGCCTTGCCGATCGCGAGCCCCGCCAGTAGCGCCAGCAGGACGCCGAGAAACAGCATGTAGTCCTGCATGACTTAGATCATCTGCGTGCGCCACAGGTCGTGCAAATGCACGACCCCTTCGACCGCATCGTCGACGCCGACGACCACGAGCGATGTGATCCGGCGCTCTTCCATGATTCGCAGTGCATCGACCGCGAGGCACTCGCGCGCGATGGTCGCCGGCTGTTTCGTCATCACGTGGGCGGCGGTCAGCGTGCGGAGGTCCTGGTTGGCGGTCATGTGCCGGCGGAGGTCGCCATCGGTGACGATGCCCATCAGCGCGCTGCCCGGGCCGGCCACGCAGGTCATGCCGAGCCGCTTGCTCGACATCTCGTGGATGACGTCGGCCATCGGCGTGGCGGGAGTGACGACGGGAATCTGATCCCCGGTGTGCATCGCCGCTTCGACGCGAAGCAGCCGCTTGCCGATCTTTCCTCCCGGATGGAGGCGGGCGAACTCCTCCTCCTTGAACCCCTTGCGCTCGAGCAGCGTCATGGCCAGGGCGTCGCCCATCGCGAGGGCAGCCGTGGTGCTCGCGGTCGGGACGAGATTCATCGGACAGGCTTCCTCTGCGATGCCGCAGTCGATGGCGACGTCGGCGGCGCGCGCGAGGGTCGAGTCTTTCGCACCGGTGAGGGCGATCAGCTTCGCGCCAATGCGGCGGATGGCTTCGAGCAGCCGCACGAGCTCTTCGGTCTCGCCGCTGTGCGAGAGCGCGATGACGACGTCGGCCGGCTGCACCATGCCGAGGTCGCCGTGAATAGCCTCGGCGGGGTGGAGGAAGAACGCCGACGTCCCCGTGCTCGAGAGTGTCGCTGCGATCTTGCGGCAGATGATCCCGGACTTGCCCATGCCCGTGACGATGACGCGTCCCTGGCAGGCGACGAGCAGCTCGATGGCCGCTTCGAAGCGGGCGTCGAGCCGTTCGGTCAGGGCTTTGATGGCCGCCGCTTCGGTGTTGAGGACGCGGCGCGCGATGTCGAGTGTGTTCACGCGCGCACCACGCGGTCGATGGCGAGCAGCCGCGTGAGGAGCGGCTCGAGCGCGTCGAGCGCGAGCGCGTTCTGCGCGTCACTCTTCGCCCTGGACGGCGTTTCGTGGACTTCGAGAAAGACACCGTCGACCCCGGCTCCCACGCCCGCGGAGGCGAGCGGCACGATGTACTCGGCGAGCCCCGCCGTCACTCCGTCGCCCCCGCCCGGGAGCTGCAGGCTGTGCGTGACGTCGAAGACGACCGGCACGCCGAGCGCGCGCATCATCGGGAACGCGCGCATGTCGACGACGAGGTTGTTGTAGCCGAACGAGAATCCGCGCTCGGTGATGAAGGCATTGGCGTTGCCCGACTCGGTGACCTTCCGGACGGCGTGCCGCACGTCGAGCGGCGCGAGGAACTGCCCCTTCTTGATGTTGACCGCGCGGCCGGTCCTCGCGGCGGCGACGATCAGGTCCGTCTGCCGCGAGAGGAACGCGGGAATCTGCAGCACATCGCAAACCTCCGCGGCGCGCTCGCACTGCCATGCTTCATGCACGTCGGTGAGGATGGGCACGCCGGCGGCGGCCTTGACCGCGGCGAGCACGCGCAGGCCCTCGTCGATGCCGGGTCCCCGGTACGAGCCGAGCGAGGTGCGGTTTGCCTTGTCGAACGATGCCTTGAAGACGAACGGCACACCGGCGCGGCGCGCGATGGCCGCGAGCTCGGTCGCGATGCCGGTGGCGTGGCCCTCCGACTCGATGACGCACGGCCCGGCGATGAGCACGAGCCGCTCCCCGCCAAGCGTCACATCCGGCGAAAGGGGGACGGGTCTCAATTAGTCACTTCCGCGGAGTTCATTGAGGAATTCCGCATGGACGGACTCGTGGAGACCCGTCCCCCTTTGTGTTGTTCGGCGGCCTGGACGAAGCCGGCGAAGAGAGGGTGCGGTTCGAGCGGCTTCGACTTGAACTCGGGGTGGAACTGCACCGCCAGATACCACGGGTGCGTCGGGAGCTCGATGATCTCGACGAACTTGCCGTCGAGCGACCGGCCCACTATCTGCAACCCCTTGTCGAGCAGCGCCTGCTCGTACAGGCAGTTGAACTCGTACCGGTGGCGATGGCGCTCCTTGATGATGTCCTTTCCGTACAACCGGTGCGCCAGAGACCCTTCGGTCAGCCTGCAGTCGTAGCTGCCAAGGCGCATCGTGCCTCCGAGCTCGTCGACGCCAAGCAGGTCGCGCAGCTTGTAGATGACGTTCTGCGGCGTGTCCGGCACGACTTCGGTCGAATCGGCGTCGGCCAGGCCGCACACGTTGCGCGCGTACTCGACCGCGGCCCACTGGAATCCGTAACAGATGCCGAAGTAGGGGATGCCGTGACTGCGCGCGTACTCCGCCGCCTTCATCATGCCGCGGCTCCCGCGGCCGCCGAATCCGCCCGGCACCAGAATGCCCGACGCCCCGTCGAGCAGCTGCATGCCTTCAGGCTGCTCGAGCGCCTCGGCCTCGATCCACTTGATGTTGACCTTGAGCCGGTGCTCGAAACCGCCGTGATAGAGCGCTTCGTTGAGACTCTTGTACGAATCTTCGTAGCCCACGTACTTGCCGACCACATGAATCGTGAGTTCGCCGGCCGGCTTCTGGATGCGTTGCCGCAGATCCTCCCAGGCTTCCATCCGTGCTTCCGTCTCCGGCAGCGAGAGGCGCTTGAGAATGATCGCATCGAGATGCTCCGAGGCCAGCGCGAGCGGCACTTCGTAGATGCTCGAGACGTCGCGCGCGGTAATGACCGCTTCCTCGTCGACGTCGCAGAACAGCGCGATCTTCCGCTTCAGATCCTGTTCGAGCTGGCGGTCGGTCCGGCAGAGCAGGATGTCGGGCTGGATGCCGATCGCGCGAAGGTCGCGCACGCTGTGCTGCGTCGGCTTGGTCTTGAGCTCGCCGGCGCTCCCGATGAACGGGATCAGCGTCAGATGGATGTAGAGCGTGTTCTCGCGCCCGACGTCCTGACGCATCTGGCGAATCGCCTCGAGGAACGGCTGGCTCTCGATGTCGCCGACCGTGCCGCCGATCTCGACGAGCACCACGTCGACATCTTTGGCGACCGCCCGGATGCAATCCTTAATCTCGTTGGTGATGTGCGGGATCACCTGCACGGTGCCGCCCAGGTAATCGCCGCGCCGCTCCTTGGTGATGACCGACATGTAGATGCGGCCGGTCGTCCAGTTGTGATTGCGCGTGATCGGCGTGTGCGTGAAGCGCTCGTAGTGGCCCAGGTCGAGGTCCGTCTCGGCCCCGTCGTCGGTGACATACACCTCGCCGTGCTGGTATGGGCTCATCGTCCCCGGGTCGACATTGATGTAGGGATCGAATTTCTGGAGCGCGACCTTGTAGCCGTGCCCTTCGAGCAGCGCCCCGATGGAGGCCGCCGCCAGGCCCTTGCCGAGCGACGAGACCACGCCGCCGGTCACGAAGATGTATTTCACGGGTCGATCGTTCTGCATCAAAGTCCTCGGGATGAAGCGCCTGTCGTGAGGCGCCGGCGCACGCGATCGAGATCGTCAGCGGTGTCGACCCCAATCGTGTCGTACATCGTCTCGCGCGTTTGAATCCGATAGCCGTGCTCGAGCGCGCGGAGTTGCTCGAGCATTTCCGTCTGCTCGAGCGGCGTGGGCGCCAGTGCCGCGAGCGCCAGGAGCGCCGCGCGGCGGTAGGCGTAGATGCCGACGTGCCGCCACGACGGCGCCGCCGGCGCGCCGCCGCGCGCGTACGGGATGCCCGCGCGGGAAAAATACAGCGCCCGGCCGTCCAGGTCTACGACAACTTTCACGACGTTCGGGTTGCCAAGGTCCGCGGCGTCCGTGATCGCTTTGCGCAGCGTCCCTATCGACGCCTCCGGCGCGTCGCGCAGCGCAGCCGCCGCCTCGTCGATCATCGCCGGTTCGATCAGCGGCTCATCGGCCTGGACGTTGATCACGATGTCGCCGTCGAGGGCGGCCACGGCCTCCGCCAGCCTGTCGCTGCCCGTCGCGTGCGCCGTGCTCGTCATGACCGCCGTGCCGCCGAACCCCTCGACGGCCTGCCGGATACGATCGTCATCCGTCGCCACGATCACGGCCGACGCCTGCGCCTGCGCCGCGCGCCGGTACACATGCTCGATCATCGTCCTGCCGGCGATGTCAGAGAGAACTTTCCCAGGAAGCCGGGTCGACTGGTATCGAGCCGGAATGACGATGATGGTAGTTGGCGCGGACGCGCGTGTGCCTGACGCGGAAAGAGGGGGCACGGACAATCCTACCACAGCCGATCGCGGGGGATTTGTTGATCTGGTGATTTGTTGATCTGGTGATTTGGGGCGGCGGGTAGCGTAAAATCTAGCGTTCGACATGAGCTCGAAATCACTCGAGGCGGCATGGCTGGTTGCGGCGGCGTTGCTGTCGTCGTGGGCCGTGTCATCTGCCTCTGATCAGCCCACGCGCTCGTCCACGTCACAGGCGGCCGTCGAGCGCCCTGCAGCTGACGCGCTTCCGGCCATCTCGGTCGAATTGAGCTTCGAGACAGCGCGGCTGGCGATGCGCCTCGACGGGCGCGCGGCCCCGGTCGCCAGCAGCGGCCGCGATCCATTCACGTTTGCGCGCCGCACCGGCGCCAGGCCACGCGCGCATCGCGCCGCCGTTGCGCCCGTCGCGAGCATTCCGTCGGTCGCGCCTGCCGCCGTCGTTGACGTCGCGCCGGCCGCCGCCCCCTCGCTTGCCGGGCTTGCCGAGATCACCGCGGGCGCTGTGACCGCCGTGATTTCCTTTCGTGAAGAGCTGCACTACGTCACCAAAGGACAGCTTGTTGCGGGCCGGTTTCGCGTCGACGTCATCGGCGCCGACTCGGTGGACTTGTTCGACATCGAGACGAGCACTGTCGTGCGTCTCTCGCTGCTTTCAATTCGCACAAGCTTGGTGCAATTCGCTGTTCATCAGCCTGGAATGCGGTGATGCAGCGCGCCGGCCTCCTTTTTCCACAGGCTTTTCCACAGATTCTGTGAACAACTTTTCCTGACCTCGCAGGGACGTGACCTAAACCCCGGAGCAAGTGTGTCCAATACTCAGAAGATTGAAGGCCAGCCCATCACGCGCGACTCGAGCGGTCTCTCGGTGCCCGATCGTCCGATCGTGCCATTCATCGAGGGAGACGGCACCGGGCCGGACATCTGGCGCGCCAGCGTGCGCGTGTTCGATGCGGCGGTGGCGAAAGCGTACGGCGGCCGGCGATCGATCTCGTGGATGGAAGTTCTCGCGGGCGAGAAGGCCTTCAATCAGACCGGGGAGTGGTTGCCGGCGGCGACGCTCGACGCGTTCCGTAAGTACCTCGTCGGCATCAAGGGGCCGCTGACGACGCCGGTGGGGGGCGGGATACGGTCGCTGAACGTTGCGCTGCGCCAGGAGCTGGACCTGTATGTCTGTCTTCGTCCGGTCCGCTACTTCCAGGGCATGGAGACGCCGGTCAAGCGCCCCGACCTCGTCGACATGACGATCTTCCGTGAAAACACTGAAGACATCTATGCCGGGATCGAGTTTCAGGACGGCACGCCCGAGGCGGCCGAGTTCAAGCGCATTTTCCAGGACGCGTTCCCGAAGCTGTACAAGAAGATTCGCTTCCCCGAGTCGTCATCGATCGGCATCAAGCCGATCTCGCGCGAGGGCAGCGAGCGTCTGATCCGCGCGGCGCTCGAGTTCGCCGTGTCGCACAAGCGCAAGAGTCTGACGCTCGTGCACAAGGGCAACATCATGAAGTTCACGGAAGGATCGTTCCGTGACTGGGGCTACGAGCTCGCCAAGCGCGAGTTCGGCGCCGTGGAGATCGACGGCGGCCCGTGGTGCAGGCTGCCGGGCGGCCTGGTGATCAAGGATGCCATCGCCGACGCGTTCCTGCAGCAGATCCTCACGCGGCCGGCCGAGTACGACGTCATCGCCACGCCGAATCTCAACGGCGACTACATCTCGGACGCGCTCGCGGCCCAGGTCGGCGGCATCGGCATCGCGCCCGGCGGCAACATCAATTACATGACGGGGCATGCCGTCTTCGAGGCGACGCACGGCACCGCGCCCAAGTATGCGAACCTCGACAAGGTCAATCCCGGCTCGGTGATTCTCTCGGGCGAGATGATGCTGCGCTTCATGGGGTGGGGCGAGGCGGCTGACGCCATCACGCGCGCGCTCGAAGCTGCGATCGACCAGAAACAGGTGACGTACGATCTGGCCCGCCTCATCGAGGGCGCGACCGAGCTGAAGACGTCTGAATTCGCTGACGCAGTTATCAGGAACCTCTAAAGGACTCAAGAGCATGAATCGCAAAGTTACGGTAGTGGGCGGTGGCGGCGCCGTGGGCGCCACGGTGGCCCGCGCCATCGCGGACAAGGAACTGGCCGATGTGGTCATCATCGACATCGCCGAGACGAAGTCGCAGGGCGTCGCGCTCGACCTGCTCGAGGCGTGCCCGATCGAGGGTTCCGACTCGCGTGTCGTGGGTTATGGGGCTACCGAGGAGGGCTGGAAGCAGACGGCCGGCTCCGACGTGGTCGTCATCACCTCGGGCATGCCGCGCAAGCCCGGCATGAGCCGCGACGATCTGCTCAACGTCAACTACAAGATCATGCAGTCGGTCACCGAGCAGATCGTGAAGTACTCGCCGGACACGATCATCGTGCCGGTGGCGAACCCGCTCGACGCCATGTGCCAGGCTGTCTTCAAGCTGAGCGGCTTCCCGCGTGAGCGCGTAATCGGCATGGCCGGCGTGCTCGACTCGGCGCGCATGCGCACGTTCATCGCGATGGAGCTCAACGTCTCGGTCGAGAACGTGCACGCGTTCGTGCTCGGCGGCCACGGCGACACCATGGTGCCGCTGCCGCGTTACTCGACGGTCGCGGGCATTCCGATCACGGAGCTGATTTCGGCCGAGCGCATCGCCGCGATCAACGAGCGCACGGCCAATGGGGGGGCGGAGATCACGAAGCTGGTCGGCACGAGTGCGTGGTACGCGCCCGGTTCCGCCGCGGCCGAGATGGTCGAGATCATCCTCAAGGACAAGAAGAAGATCGTTCCGTGCTCGGTGTACCTGCAGGGGGAATACGGCACGCACAACCTCTTTGTCGGCGTGCCGGTGAAGCTCGGCGCGCGCGGCGTCGAGGAGATCATCCAGATCAAGCTCACGGCGGACGAGCAGGCGGCGTTCAACAAGTCGGCCGGTGCCGTGAAAGAGCTGACAGACATTATCGGCGTGTAGTCGCGCCATGCGTCTCAAGAGCGCGATTTTCTGGGCGGCGCTGGTGGCGGCCGGCGCCGGCTTTCAGCAGCCTGGCACGGTCGCATTCACGATCGCGGATCGTGAGCTGATTCCCGAGGGCATCGCCTACGACCCGCAGACCCGGACGTTTTTCATCGGCAGCACGTTCAAGCGGAAGATTGTCGCGGTCGATGCCGCCGGCAAGGCGCGCGACTTCACGGCAGAAGGGCAGGACGGCGTCTTCGGCGTCGTGGGCTTGCGCGTCGATGCGAAGCGGCGGATGCTGTGGGCCGTCAGCTCGCATGCGGGCGCCAGCATGCCGGGCCGCGGGCTCGGCGACGCCTGCAACGGCTGCGCGACCGTCACGCGCTACGACGTCAGGTCAGGCCGGCTCCTGAAGAAATACTCGCTGCCGAACACGGCCGCCCGTCACTTCCTCAACGACCTTGCCATTACGCCTTCGGGAGACGCGTTCATCACCGACACGATGACGGGTGACGTCTACCGCATCACGCGCGCGAAAGACACGCTCGAACGCTGGCTGAATCTGGGCGCGCAGGTCTACCCGAACGGCATCGACCTCACTCCCGACGGCCGCACGCTGTTCGTCGCGACCGAAGCGGGCCTGAGGAAGATCGACGTGGCGACCGGAGCGATCACCGCCATCTCACGCAGCGTGGGCAGTATCGACGGCCTCTACTTCTTCCGCGACAGCCTCATCGCGATTCAGCCTTTCGAGGAGTTCCGCAAGGTCGCCCGGTTCCGTTTGACCCCGGCGCACGACGGCGTGGCGGGCATCGACACGCTCGAGGCGTCGAACCCCGCGTTTCGCCAACCGACCACGGGGGTGATCGTGGGGGACGAGTTCTTCTATATCGCCAACGCCCAGTTGCAGGCCTTTCGTGCGATGCACGCGGCGGGCAAAGTCGACCGTGCCGCGCTCGCGGATGTCGTGATTCTGAAGCGGCCGCTCGCCAGGTAGCCACGCCTCGGCCCACTTCTTGCGAAAGCCCGCGGCGTTCCTCCAACCAGGTGGCCAATATGTCGAATCTCCTGCAGGATCTCGGGTACGCCCTGAGAACGTTCAGGAAGCGTCCCGCTTTTGCGATTACGGCCATCGCGACATTGGGACTCGGCATCGGCGTCACGACGGCCATTTTCAGCGTCGTCAACGCCGTGCTCCTGAGCCCGCTCCCGTATGACGACCCGTCCCGGCTGGTGCACATCGCGCACGACCTGCGAGCGCGCAACCTCGAGGATTTTCCCTTCGCGCCGGCTGACTTCGCCGACGTGCGTGCGCAGGCCGACAAGTTCGAAGGCGTGGCGGGTCTCGTCACGGGACGTCAGGTGTTCCTGACGCCCAACGGCGACGCCGAGCTCGTGCGCACGGCGGCGGTCACGCCAAATCTCTTTCGCGTGCTGGGCGCGCGCATCGCGCAGGGCCGTGATTTCACGGATGCCGAGGGCGCACCGCCGGCGCAGCCGAACCAGGGGCCGCAGGGCGATGGCGATGGGCAGGACGGCGGGCCGGCCGCGGCGCCCCCTCCGCCACCGCCCACGATCATCAGTCACGAGTTCTGGCAACGCCGCTTCGGCGGCGACCAGACCATCGTCGGTCAGACCGTCCGCTTCGGCGAGCAGCCGTTCCACATCATCGGCGTGCTCGCGCCAGCGTTCGAGCTGCTGTATCCGCCCAACGTCACGCCGGTCGAGCGCGCGCCCGATGTGTTCAATCCGCTGACGGTCGACTTCGCGGCCGGCTCGCGCATCAACGTGTTCCTGCGCCTCATCGCGCGTCTGAAACCCGGCGTGTCGCTGCAGGACGCGCAGGGGCAGGTCGACACGATCGCGGCGGATCTGCGGCGCCAGTTTCCCATCAAGCAGACGGCGGGGATGCACTACCGCCTCGCGCCCATGCACGAGGATCTGGTTCACGAAGTGCGGCCATCGATTCTTGCGCTGATGGGCGCGGTCGTCTTCGTGCTGCTCATCGCGTGCGCGAACGTCGCGAACCTCCTCCTGGTGCGCGCCGCCGCGCGTGAGCGTGAGCTCGCCGTGCGCGCGGCGCTCGGCAGCAGCCGCGGACGTCTGATTCGCCAGATGCTCGCTGAAAGCCTCATGCTGGCCGCCGGGGGTGCGTTGCTGGGCGTCGCGCTCGCCGTCGCCGGGGTGCGCGTGCTCTCGGCGGTCGGCCCCGACAACCTTCCGCGGCTCGACTCGGTCGCCATCGATCGCACGATTGTGCTGTTCGCCGCGGCGGTGGCTGCCATCTCCTCGGTCGTCTTCGGCCTCGTGCCCGCGATCCGCGCCTCGCGTCCAGACGTGATGGATCTCCTGCGGCGCAGCGGCCGCGCGGGCAATCTCGCATCAGGCAAGTGGCTGCGCAACGGCGTCGTGATCGCGGAGGTTGCGCTCTCATTCGTGCTGCTGGTCGGGTCGGGCCTCATGATTCGCAGCTTCATCGCGCTTCAGCGCCAGCAGCCCGGGTACGACTCGAGCAACATGCTCACGTTCTTCGTGCCAAACCTCAGGCTCCCCGATCTCGCCGCGCGGCAGGCGTTCCAGCGCGACTTCCAGGCGCGCCTCGTCGCGCTGCCCGGCGCCCTCGACGCCACCGCCGCAAACCCGTTCCCCCTCGACGGCCGCTCCGGTCTCTCGCGGTGGGGCAGGCAGGAAGCCGCCAGCGATCCGTCGAAGTTCCAGCAGGCCACCACCATGACGGTCATGCCCGGCTACTTCAAGGCGATGCGCACGCGGCTGATCGAAGGGCGCGAGTTCAATGCGGCCGACAGTCATCCCGACAATCGCAACGTCATCATCGACCGCGTGCTGGCGCGCAAGGCGTTCGGCAGCGCATCGGCGGTGGGCCAGTCGCTGCTGTTCCGCATCTCGACGCCCGACGCGCAGCCGTATCAGATCATCGGCGTCTCCGACCACCAGCGGCACGCGACGCTCGCGGCCGACGGGCGAGAGACCGTCTACGTGCCGGACGGCCAGTTCGGCCACGGCGCGGCGAACCGCTGGGGTGTGCGCACCGCGGGGGACCCGCTCGTGCTCGCCGACGGCGCGCGTCGCGCGCTCGCGTCGCTGAACCCGCGCGCAGGCATGATCGAAATTCAGCCGATGCACGCATTCGTCGAGGACGCCCAGGCGCAAACGCGCTTCGCGCTGCTGCTGATTGGCGTCTTTGCGGGCATCGCTGTGCTGCTCGCGTCGGTCGGGCTCTACTCGGTGCTGTCGACCGCGGTGCGCCAGCGTACGGCGGAGATCGGCGTGCGCATGGCCTTCGGCGCCGAAAACGGCAACATCTTCCGCATGATGGTGGGTCAGGGGCTCAAGCTGAGTGCAGCGGGCATCGCCATCGGAATCGTGGCCGCCCTCGGCCTCGTCAGCGGCATGCAGTCGATGCTCGTCGGCGTCGAGCCAACCGACCCGGCCACCTTCGCCGCAATCGCTGTCGGCTTCGCAGTCATCGCGGTCATCGCCTGCGGCGTCCCCGCGCTTCGCGCCGCCAGAATGAATCCGCTCGCCGCGCTCCGCGATGAATAGAGGCTCTTATCGTAAACTCCCCCAATGCCCCTGGCTCCCGGTACGCGCATTGGCCGCTATGAAGTGAAATCGCTCCTCGGCCAGGGCGGCATGGGCGAGGTGTATCGCGCGTCCGATGCGTCGCTCGGGCGCGATGTGGCGCTCAAGGTGCTCGACGCGGCGGTGGCGGTCGATCCCGAGCGCGTGCATCGTTTCCTGCAGGAGGCGCGCGCCGCCTCCGCGTTGAATCATCCCAACATCATCGCCATCCACGAGGCAGGGGAGTCGGGCTCCATCCGTTTCATCGCGAGTGAGCTGGTCGAAGGGCAGACCCTCCGCGAGATGCTCGCGCAGGGACCGCTGCCGACCAGCAAGGCGCTCGAGATTGGCGCGCAGGTCGCCTCCGCGCTGGCGGCCGCGCACGCCGCGGGCATCGTGCACCGCGACATCAAGCCCGAGAACATCATGGTGCGCCCCGACGGTTACGCCAAGGTGCTCGACTTCGGTCTCGCAAAGCTCACCGACCCGTCCGCCAGCGGCGCGCACGTGCCCGCCGATGCCGCCGCGACCATGATGCAGACGACGGCGGGGGTCATCATGGGGACGGTGGCGTACATGTCGCCCGAACAGGCGAGGGCGCTCAAGGTCGACGTGCGCACCGACTGCTACAGCCTCGGCGCGGTGCTCTTCGAAATGCTCACGGGACGCCAACCGTTCACGGGGGCCACGGGCACCGACGTCATGGTCGCGATTCTCGAGCGCGACCCGCCGTTCGAGATCCTGCGGCAGGCCGGGCTGCCCTCGCAGCTCGTGTGGGTGCTTGCCAAGGCGCTCGAGAAGAATCCCGAGCTGCGTCATCAGACGGCTGCCGACCTGCGCGTGGATCTCGAACGCGTGAGGCGCGACATCGCGACGGGCGCGGTGTATGCGGACCACGATCGCAGCGGCGAGCGCGCCGACGCGATCCTGCGCGACGTGGCCGACACCGACGCCGACGCCGCGCGCATGTATGGCTGGTCGAAGGGCACGCTTGCCGCCGCTCTCGTCGGTTTCATCGCGATGGTCGCGCTGCCGTTCGTCTATCGCGGCACGATTGGCGCGGAGCTGCGCGCGGGGCTCGCAGATGCTGCCGCCGAGATTCGCGCGCGCGATATGGCCGCGGCGCTCGGGCGCCCCGTCGACGGACGCGATGCCGACGTCGCGCTCGACTCGAGCAGCCTCCACCTGCACGAGGTTCGCGATCGGGGCCCGGAGGAGCTCCGCAGGGCGGTGCGCGAAGGCGCCGCGTCCGAGTGGGACGTCATCTTCGCGGGAGACTCGACGGCTGCGAGCCACGGACTCGTGACGCTGTCGCTCACGCCGGACGGCCGCCTGCGCAGCTTCTCCGCCCGTCCGAGGCAGACGCCGCCCGCCGTGACGGGAACTGTCGAACAGGCCACCGCGCGCGCGCGCGACGCGGCGCGCCAGCATCTCGGCATCGACGTGTCCGCGTACACCGTCGAGCACGCCTGGCGGGTATCCGACGGCACCGCGCACGACATCGAGTGGAAGAATCCTTCGCCGGTGTACGGCCACACCGAGAAGGTCCGCGCGCAACTCGACGACACAGGATTCCTGTCCCTCTCGCGTCAGCTC
>JALYRV010000257.1 GCA_030855205.1 Acidobacteriota bacterium
GCGTAGGGCTCGCCATCTTTCAGGTGGTCGGGCTCTTCACGAACCCCACGCTTCCGCTATCCGAGGGGCCGCGCCTGGTGGAAATCCGCAACATGGATCTGGCGGCGAACGACGAAGAGGAAAAAATCCTCCACGATTTTCTCCAGTGGCAGCAGTCGCTGCGATCGGTCAGCGAGATCGGGGCATGGCGCAACTCCAGCCGCAATCTCGTCGTTGGTGCCGGCGACGTGCGCCCTATCGTCGTCGCCGAAATGAGCGCGTCTGGATTCCGGGTCGCCGACGGCGAGCCGCTCATGGGGCGCGTCCTGATCGAAGCGGATGCGGAACCGGCGGCGCCTGCCGTGGCGGTCATCGGGCACGACGTGTGGCGCACGCGGTTTGGCAGTGATCCTGACGTGATTGGACGCGACGTGCAGCTCGGAACGGAGCACGTGACGGTTGTGGGTGTGATGCGCGAGGGCTTCGAGTTTCCGATTTCGCACGACCTGTGGCTGCCGCTCAAGCCCGCACTTCTCGATCAACGGCCGCGCTCGGGCCCCACGATTACCGTCTTTGCGCTGCTCGCCCCCGGCGAAACCATGCAGGCCGCGCAGGCGGAATTGACGACCGTCGGTCGGCGCGCCGCGACGCAGCTCCCCGCCACGCATGAGCATCTCGAGCCGCGCCTGAGGCCCTACGCAATGATGACCTCGCCTGCTGACGAGCCTAGCGGGAGGCTCATCCTGTATTCCGTCTACGTGTTTGCCGCCCTGCTTCTGGCCTTGATCTGCGGCAACGTCGGCCTGCTGCTGTTTGCGCGTGCGGCATCGCGGGAGGGGGACCTCGTGGTTCGGACAGCGCTCGGGGCGAGCCGCGCCCGCATCGTCGCGCAGATGTTCGCTGAGGCGCTGGTCCTTGGTGGTGCTGCGGCGGTGGTCGGCGTCACCGCGGCCCATTTGGCACTGAGCAACTGGGCCCTCCCGTTCCTGGAGATGAACGCGCCGGGAGGCCGTCTTCCATTTTGGTTCGATCTCAGCCTGTCCCCCCGTACCTTCGGAGCCGCGATCCTCATGACAGTGGCAGCGGCCGCGATCGCCGGCATCGTGCCGGCCATGAAAATCACGCGCCGCATGGGGCATCGTCTGAAGCAGGGCACCGCGCGCAGCGGAGGCCTCCACTTCGGAGGGATATGGACCGTCGTGATCGTCGCCCAGGTCGCGGCTACGGTCATCTTTCCAGCGGCTGTTTACCTGGAACACTCCCAGTTGCGCCGCGTCGAGAACTTCGATCCCGGATACGCAAGCGAGCAATATCTCGCCGTGCAAATCGCACGGACCGCGCCGGTCGAGGACGGCGTGAGCGGCGGCCCCTCGACCCCCGGGGGGGAGGCACGGATGGCCGCCACGCTGGACGAGCTTCGTCGAAGGGTGGCCGCGCAGCCAGGCGTGGCCGGCGTGACGTTCACGGAGCGCGTTCCGATGACAAGTCGCCCGCGTAAACGCATCGAGTTGGGCTACGACCTCGAGCCGTCCGGCGACGCGGCAGCGAAGTCGGAGCCTCCCTTCCGCAATGCGGCGGCCACGGCTGTCGACACGTCGTATTTCGAGGTCCTGGGCGCGCCGATTCTTGCCGGTCGTGGATTCACTGCCGCAGACGCTCTACCAGGGGCCCGGGTCGCGATCGTCGATCAGAGCTTCGTCGATCAGGTCCTGCAGGGCCGCAATGCGGTGGGTCAGCAGGTACGCTTCCCCTACCCCGGGCCGGCGGAACGTCCGTGGGGCGTGGGAAATTCGGCCAACGCAACGGTACCGGGTGAATGGTACGAGGTGATCGGCGTCGTGCGTGAACTCGGCGCCGGAGCGCCGACCCAGACCGGGCGTGCCGCTGCCTTCTACATCCCAGCCACACCAGATCAGTTTGATCAGACGCACCTGATGGTGCACGTGCGCGGCGGCGATCCCCTGACACTCGTGCCGCAAGTACGCGCCGCCGCCGCGGCGATCGATCCATCGTTGCAGCTCGTCAGCGTGCATCGCGGCAAGGAGGTTAACGACGACATCGCGTGGGTGACGGCTTTCTGGGTGCGCATCGCGGTCGTATTGTCCAGCGTCGCTCTCATCTTGTCGCTGGCCGGTATCTATGCCGTGCTGTCATTTACCGTCGCCCGGCGCACGCGTGAGATTGGCGTGCGCGTGGCCCTCGGCGGCAGCCGCCGGGACGTCATCGTCGCCACGTTCCGCCGTCCGCTGCGGCAGGTCGCGGCTGGCATCGTCATTGGGACCGCGACCGTCTTCATCGGGGCATCGTTGTTCAGGTACACCGAGATCCCCGGTTTCGAGGGCGGCCTCACGCTCCAGGGCATGGCCATGATCCTTGGTTACGGGATCGTCATGCTGGGCGTCTGCATGCTGGGGTGCGTGGTGCCGACACGCCGCGCGCTCAACATCGAACCGACGCTCGCGTTACGCACGGAATAGAGCCAGGGCGTCCATTGTCGCCAACGGAATTGTCACGGCGCTGCCACGGATTCCCGACATTCAGGTGTCACAGTGCCGTGCGCAGCGATCCACCACAACAGGAGAGATCCATGATTTCGCGTCGTGAATTTGTTGGCACGTCCCTCGCCGCCGGTGCGTCGCTGGCCCTCGCGCCGGAGCTGCTCCGGGCCTTTCCGCAGCAGGACGGAAAGCTGATGCAGCGCGCCATTCCGTCTTCCGGCGAGATGCTTCCGGTCATCAGCTTCTCGCCGCGGGCCGAAGCGGATAACGCCGCGATGAAAGAAATCCTGAAGACGTTTGCCGGCAACGGCGGCAGAGTCGTCGACGTTCTGCACGGCGGGCCTGCGGGGGAGCAGGCCGGCCGCGCGGCTGCCAATGAGCTCGGGATTGCGGACAGGTTCTTCTGGACGACGCCCGTGCAATCCGGAGGGCCCGGCGGGCCCGGAAAACCGCCCGTGCAGGCGGACCCAGCCGCCGTGACGGCGTCGGTCGAGGACAAGCTCGCGACGTTCAAGAAGATCGACCTGGTCATGATTTCTGCCGGCGCCGACTCGAAGCAGCTCGCCGTCCTGATGGAGATGAAGAAGGCGGGGCGCGTCCGGTACATCGGCGTGCACGAGCTCCTCTTCCCGGCGAACGCCCCCAACCCTCCGTGGCCCCCGACCTCCCGGCTCGAGGCGCTCATGCGCAACGAGCAGATTGACTTCATCGGCACCGACTACAACCTGGGCGACCGCCGTCTCGAGGAGAAGATCCTGCCGCTCGCCCAGGAGCGGAAGATCGGCGTGATGGCGTACTTCCCCTTCGACCGCGGCCGCATCTTCCAGCGCGCGAGCAACACGCCTCTTCCCGAGTGGGCCGCCGATTTCGACGCGAAGACGTGGGCGCAGTTTTTCCTGAAGTACGTCCTCAGCCATCCGGCCGTGACCGTGGTCCGTACGGGGACGACAAAGCCGGCGCACATGCTCGAGAACATCGCCGCGGGCATCGGCCGCCTGCCGGACGAGGCGACGCGGAAGCGCATGGCGGCCCTGGTGGATACGTTCCCCCCGACACCGGCCCCAGGGCCGCCGAAGCCGCAGGCACCCCAAGGGCCTGCTGTGGCGCTGTCGGCGACCGTCCTCGATCGCTACGTCGGTGAGTACACGGCGGCGTCCGGATTCACGGCGATCTTCCGCCGCGAAGCCGACAAGCTGATGGTGAAGCCGGGCAACAATCCTGAAGCCCCCCTCATCGCCCGTTCAGAGACACGCTTTCAAGACCCACGGGGACCCGTCTTCGAGTTCCAGCTCGACGCTCAGGGAAAGGTGACCGGTGCCGTTCTGGAGCAGCAGGGTCCGCAGGGCGCGCAGAAGATGCAGCTGGAGCGGAAGTAAGCAGCGAGGCCATGAACAGACGGGCCGTTACGGTGCTGGCCATAACGACCGCGCTGGCCGTAGCCGGCGCGGACGGGATCGTCTCACAGGCACAGCAGAAGCCAGTCGCAACCGGCACGGAATGGCCGCAGTGGCGCGGCCCGAAGCGCGATGGTTCCATCGACGCCGCGCTGCCCGCCCGGTGGCCGGAAGCGCTGAAGAAACGCTGGGAGACGCCGGTCGGCGCCGGCCATGCCTCGCCGGTGGTGTCGGGTAATCGGGTCGTAGTGATCGCCCGTGAGAGCGATCAGGAGATCGTCCGCGCTCTGGATTTGGCGTCGGGCGAGGAGATCTGGCGCGCTGCGTATCCCGCGCCATACAACGTCAATTCGGCGGCGCGGTCGCACGGCCCCGGCCCGAAATCCACTCCGGCCATTGCGGGCGGCCGCGTCTTCACGCTTGGGATCAGCGGCATTCTGTCGGCGTTCGATCTCGCGAGCGGCACACTCCTCTGGCGAGTACCGGCGCCCGCCGCCCTGCCTGACTACGGAACGGCCACGTCGCCCCTCGTCGATATGGCCGATGGCAGCAGCGTCATCGTCCATGTCGGCGGATTTGAGCATGGCGCGCTGACGTCATTCGACGCGGCAACAGGGAAGCCGCGCTGGCAGTGGAACGGCGACGGGCCCGGATATGGC
>JALYRV010000258.1 GCA_030855205.1 Acidobacteriota bacterium
GGCGGCGCCGTCGCGCGCACGGGGGCGCCCAGCGCCGGTGCCTGCCCGCCGGCCGATCACGACGAGCGCCTCATCCGTCGAGCGTGACGTGTCGATCTCGTCATAGCCGTGACGCGCCATCATGTCCGCCAGCGTCCCGGCCGAGAACGAGTGCAGGTGCGGCAGGAAGAAGAGCACGCCCATCGACGACTCGCCCCGGACATTCGGCGTCGCGACGAGCAGGCGGTCGCCGGGCTCCTGCAGCCGCGCGGCCATCCCCACGATCTGGTTCGGGTCGTGCGTGTGCTCGAGCACGTGATAGATGAAGATGAACCCGTACGGCGCCGCCGGCTCGAGCGCCTGCTGCACGGCCGGGTCTTCGAACGGGCCTGACGCCACCGGGAGATCGTGCGTCGCCGCGGCAACGCGCGCCCGCAGCGTCGATCCCTCGAGGCCGGCCGGGCGTACGAAGCCGGCCTGACGGAGCTGCGCGAGCGTGCGCCCGTAACCGCACCCGATGTCGAGCACCGGGCGGGTGCGATCGAGACCCAGCGATTCGGCAATCTCGACGACTTCGTGCCGCGGCCCGAGACCATGTGCCGCCACGTGCGCCCGCGCCGCCTCGACTTCCGCGTCGAGCGCCGCGAGACGGCCGCTCGCCGCATCCCAGCTCTCGCGGTAGTAGGCGGCAAACCACGCCGCCGACGGCCGATCGACGTAGGCCGTATAGCCGCACACGGGGCATGCACCGATCGTGATTTGCTCGCTCCCGCCGTGCCCGACCAGGACTGCCGCGGCCGCCAGCGGCCGGTCGTGCGCGGGGCAGACGGTCCAGCGGTCGAGGGGCCCCAGTGAGGCCGCGTCGATCGCGCCGTATCCGCTCGTCTCCTCGAAGCGCGCGATGCGGAAGCCGCGCTCGCGTGCGCTCACGTGCGCACCGGCGCAGGCGTCTTGCGCAACAGGAGCCGCTCGACCTCCGGAAGCGCGTCGGCATCGACGCTGATGGTGTTGTCGCGCGGCACGAGCTGCGCGAACGTCGTGAAGGTCGCCACATAGACGAGGCGATGCCGATCCGTCTCGATGCGGCTCCCCCTGTGCAGCAGCTTCGCGGTGTCGATCAGGAAGGCCGTGCCGGCGGGCCCGATGACGTCCTGCTGGAAGTCTCCCGTCCCCAGATGGCGCGCGACGACATCGTCGCGCTTGTGCACGGGATGGTACGGCATCCGCTGCTGCGCGCCGAACCGCGCGGGAACGAAGGTGAACGGCCCGTTGCCCGCGTCGACGTCGTTGAGATAGATGAACAGCTTGAGCAGGCGCGAGTCGTTGTGATCCTTGTGCCACAACTGCGATTTCTTCCAGTTGGGGGCCGACGCCGTGCGCACCGACTTGATGATGTCGATGCTGAGCAGGTACGGCACTTCCCCGAAGTACGCCATCGCCGTGGCGATCACGCGCGGATCGAGCGCGAGACGGACGGCGGCGCTCTCGCGCGTGAGGCCGGCGGCGGCGTTCAGGGTCTTGAAGAAGTCCTTGCTCTGTCCCGCGCGCTCATCCCAGGCCTTCACATCCTGTTGCAGCTCCGACAGGGCGGCGGCGTCGAGCCGGCTCGTCCACGGCAGGAATCCCTCGCGCCGGAGGGCGGCGGTATCGGCGTCGGACGCCGTCGCCTGGCGGGCGATCTCGATGCGGCGCCTCTGCACGTCGCGATGCCGGCGCGCGAACGCCCACTTGGTCCACCGGCGCCGCCCGGCGGTCACCGTTCCCAGCGACCCGTACACGACCGTCCGCGCAAGCGGCTTCACCACGGCGCCGGCCCTGGTCCCCAGCAGCGACAACATCAGCTGTTTCATCGGCACATCTCCACTCACAGTGCCCGGACGCGCATCGTCGCGAACCGCAAGGCATAACGGACCGACCGTACGACCTCTCTCACGACGCGATACTTCCGGAAGAGTACGGCATAGACCCCAAAGGCCACTACGGCGTAAATCGCCGCGCGGCCGCTCGCGACGGCCAGCTCGATCACCGCGGTCGCCACGCGACCCGTCCCCGGCGCGACGTCGACCGGTTTCCAGCCTTCGAGCAGGTGCATCAACAGCGCCAGCGACGCCGACGCGCAGATCAGCTTGACGACCAGCGGCGCCACCGACATGGCGCGCTCGCCGGCGGCCCGGGCGCTGGCGCCGAGCAGCAGCGGGGCGTACAGCGCGTAGCTGAGGGTCGAGCCCCACGCGACGCCCAGAATGCCCCACCCGCGCCAGAGCAGCACCACGTCGAGCACGATGTTGACGGCCAGCCCCGAGGCGAGCAGCAGCAGCCGCCGGCCGAACAGTCCGTCGACATTCAGCATGGCGGCGGTGATGTGCGTCGTCGCGAAGAACATGTGGCCGAGCATGAGGACGATGGCGATGGCGAGGGTCGGCAGGAACTCCGGCAGGAACAGCCGCACGATGGCCGAGTAGCCGAAGAACGTCGTGCCCAGCATCACGGAGACCACGAGCAGGTACGTCGCCATCGGGGCGCCGAGGTAGCGGGCGATCGGCGCTGGCGCCGTGCCGCCCTGTGTCACGCTGGCGCGCTCGACGAGCATCTTGCGATACGCCACCGCGCCGAAGGGCCCGCACAAATTAATCGTGAAGTTGAGGAGCGTCAGGCCGAACGCGAACAGCCCGACCTGATACGGCCCCGCGAGGAGGGCCAGCAGTGTCGTGTCGATCGTGCGATAGGTCACGTTCATGAGGCTGATGAGCCTCAGGAAAATACCGACCTTCAGCAGCTCGCGCATGCCCGAGAGCGACAGCCGCATCATCGCCGCGAGATCCCCTCGCTGCAGCAGCCGGCGCGAGTACGACGAGACCGTGAACGCCTGCAGGCCGAGCCGCGCCGCGAGCACGCCCGTGATGCCCCAGAAGTACACGCCCGGCAACACGAGCACCGGGGTGAGCAGACTGACCCAGAAGACGTTGTTCCCGATGATCCCGAACTCGCCGAGCCCTTTGGCGAGGCTGTGCAGATAGGTGTTGAGCCGCTCGAGGACCACCGTCGACGCGAGCAGGACGAGGTTCAGCGGCGTGAGCAGCCCCCAGAGCGTGACCCCCGAGAGGTAGAGCACGGTGAGCAGCACGACGCTGATCAACCCGCTGTACCACGTCCACGCGATCGCGATGCGGCGCAGACGCGTGATCTCTTCGGCCTTGCCGGCGCCCGCGGCCAAGGGCACCTGACGCGAGAGCGCATGCGGCAGGCCGAGGTCCGCGTATCCGGCATAACTCGAAAGGAGCTCGGCGACGGCGAGCACTCCGAGGCCGGCCGGGCCGAGGATCGCGCCCTGGATGACGCGGCTGGGCACGGAGGCGAACGCCGACACCGCGCCGGCGCCGGCCTGGCGCACCGTCCACTGCACGGCGGCTTCGCGCGCCGTCGTCTTGGCGGCGGCGCCGGTCTTCTTCGCGGACGTCATGCGGTGGCGGCACGCTCGTAGAGATAGGCCGCGATCGCCTCCCCCGCGCGCCCCGGATTCGGGCCGCACTCCTCCGCGCGAAGGCGCGCGCGCCCCTCCGCGTCACGTCCGCGATCGCGGAGCGAGGCCGCCACCTCTTCGACGAGCGCGGCGGGCGAGTACGCCAGGCGTACGCCCCCGGTGCCGAACGCGCGGCGCATGTACGGCAGGCGCTCCTGGGAGTCGTTCAGATCCTGCAGCTTCTCGTTCCACGTGCGGAACGCGACGTTGACGATGGGCACGTCGAGCACCGCCGCTTCGAGCATGACGGTCGAGAACACGGTGACCATGACGTCGCTGCCGATCAGCAGCGAGCGCAGGTGGGCCTGGTCGCGTCCGGGCATGTCGAAGCCCAGTTGCCTGGCGGAGGTCTCCGGCACGTCGAGGACCACGTGCGGAAACCGCCCGGCGAGCGCGCGCAGGGCCTCGATACGCGCGCCGTCAGCGGGCGTGGTGCCGCGTCCCAGATACAGCGGATGCACCCGCACGACCAGTTGCGCGTCTCCCAGCCGCCCCGCGGCAAGCGCCTCGCCCAGCGCGGCGATCGTGTCGCGGTTGAGCGCGTCGTAGACCGTCGGCGACGCCGTGCCGAACAGGATCGTCTGCCGCGCGGGATCGGCGCCGAGCGCGCGCAGCGTCTCGGTCGGCGGCGGCGCGGGATCGCGCCGCGCGTGCGTGTCGAAATGGGCGATGCCGCCGACGAAGATACGCGCCGGGTCGAAGTCGTGATACGCCACGAGCTCGTCGCGCATCGCGTCGGTCCACGCCACCGCATAATCGACGGGCGCACCGCCGATCCCCTTCGAGCAGGGGTTGTCCCAACTGAGGATCACCGCCGCCGTGCGGGCGCCGTGCGCGTGCGCTTCGCGCAGCAGATAGGCATCGTCGGTCCAGTAGCCGAGCCCGGACGTCACGACCAGCGAGGGCTGATAGCGCGCGAAGAGATCGGCGTGCACGTCCGGCGTGAACACGCGCGTTTCCGCGGCCGACAGCGCGCGGCGTGCCGCGGCGCTTCGCCGCGCGAGCCGCACGAACGGGCGGATGCCCAGCC
>JALYRV010000259.1 GCA_030855205.1 Acidobacteriota bacterium
CGCCCCGGCATCACGATTTCGGCGGCCGTGCTGCCCGACCCGCTGGCCGCGCGCAACGTCAAGCTGCAGGACTGGCCGGCCTGGACCGCCGGCGGTCTCGTCGATGCGATTTGCCCGATGGCGTACGCCGAGGATCGCGCGACCTTCTCGGCACAGATCGCCGCCGTGCGCGACGCCGCGGGGCCCGTGCCGGTGTGGACCGGCATCGGCGCCTACCGGCTGACCGCAGCGGAAACGGCCGCCCGCATCCGCGAAGCGCGCCGCGCGGGCGCGGCCGGCGTGCTGCTCTTTTCGTATGACAGCGTCATCACGGGCCGCTCGGGGGCCCGCTATCTCACCGACGTCGGCCGGGCGGTCTTCCCCGTCCTGCCCCCGAAGCCGTGAGGCGTGAGTAAACACCCATGACCCTGACCGCCGTCGACTACGCCGTCATCGCCCTGTATCTGGCGGCCATCACCGCGTTCGGCTCGTGGTTCGCGCGGTTCCAGAAGACCACGCGCGACTACTTCCTCACAGGTCGCAGCGTGCCCTGGTGGGGCATCTGCTTCACGATTGTCGCGACCGAGACGAGCACGCTGACCTTCATCGGGATTCCCGCGGCGGCGTACGCCGGGGACATGACATTCCTGCAGCTCGCGATCGGCTACGTGATCGGACGCCTGCTGGTCAGCGTGCTGTTCATCCCCGCGTACTTCCGCGGCGAGCTGTTCACGTCCTACGAGCTGCTGCAGCGCCGCTTCGGCCCGCGCGTGAAGGATCTCGCTGCCGGCACGTTTCTCGTCACCCGCACGATCGCCGATGGCGTGCGCCTCTTCGCGACCGCGCTCGTCATCTCCATCGTCACGCAGGCGCCCGTGCCGTGGACGATTGTCATCCTCGGCGCGGCGATGATCGTCTACACCACGCGCGGCGGCGTCGCCGCCGTGATCTGGACCGACGTCGTGCAGATGTTCGTCTACCTCGCCGGCGCGCTGGTCGTCTTCTTCGCGCTGCAGAGCATGATCCCCGGCGGCATGCAGGACGTGTGGGAGGCAGGCCAGGCGGCCGGCAAGTTCCGCGTGATCAACGCGAGCTTCGATCCGAAAGTCGTCTATACCATCTGGGCCGGCGTGCTCGGCGGCATCGCGCTGACGCTCGCGACACACGGCACGGACCAGTTCCTCGTGCAGCGCCTGCTGTCGGCACGCAGCGCGCGCGCCGCGCAGACCGGCCTCATCCTCAGCGGCTTCATCGTCTTCGCGCAGTTCGTGCTGTTCCTCACCATTGGCGTGATGCTCTGGCGCTACTACCAGCTCAATCCGATGACCACGCCGCTCGCAACCAACGACGCGGTGCTGCCGACGTTCGTCGTCACCGCGCTCACGCATGGCGCCGCCGGTTTCATCGTCGCGGCCATCGTCGCGGCCGCGCTGTCGCCGTCGATCAACTCGATGGCGGCGACGACCGTCAACGACTTCTATGCGAAGTACTGGAATCCCGCGGCCGACGAGGCCACGCTGATGCGTGTGTCGCGCAGAGCGACGATCTTCTGGGGTATCGCGCAGATCGGCGTGGCGCTGGGCGCGCAGTGGATCAAGTCGGTGCTCGACAGCGGCCTGAGCGTGCTGTCGCTGGCGGCGGGGCCCGTGCTCGGCGCGTTCCTGGTCGGGGTCCTGAGCAGACGCGTCGGCGCGACGAACATGCTGATCGGCATGCTCGCGGGCTTCGGGGCGCTGATCATCGTGTGGTCCTACTCGCTGACCGGCTTCACGTGGTACGCGTTCACCGGCGCGTCGGTGACCGCGATCGCTGCCCACGTCGCGGCGCTGATCTCGCCCGATCCGCGCGTGCGGACGGCAGAGCACCGCGGATGACGCCCGAACGCGACGCCGCGGCTGTACTCGACGCGGCCGTCGCCGCCCGCGCGTTCCCCGGCGCCGTGGCCGAAACAGGAGACGGCAACGGGCCTCTCTGGCGACATGCGACCGGCAGCCTGACGTACGAGCCGACCTCCCCCGCCGCGACGGACCGGACGCTTTACGATCTCGCTTCCCTCACGAAAGTCATCGCCACGACGAGCGTCGCCATGCGTCTCGCGGAGCGCGGCGCGCTCGATCTCGCGGCACCCGTCAGCGCCTGGATGCCCGAGTGGGCGGCCGGCCCCTACGCCGGCGTCACCGTGCGCCATCTGCTGGATCATTCCGCGGGACTGCCCGCATGGCTTCCGCTGTTTCACACGAGCACGGGGCGCGACGAGTTCCGGCGCGCGATTGCGGCCGTGCCGCCGGCCTACGAGCCGGGCTCCGCGAGTATCTACAGCGACCTGGGTTTCATCTCGCTTGGCACGGTCGTCGAGTCGGCGGGCGGCCGCGACCTGGGATCGCTGTTCGAAGCCTTCCGTGCGGACGCGGCATTGCCCGCCTCCCTCACATACGGAATCACAGCAGGAGTCGACGTGGCGCCGACGGAGTTTGATCCGTGGCGTGGACGCATGCTGACCGGAGAAGTCCACGACGAGAATGCGTTTGCTCTCAGCAGCGCGGCGCCGCATGCCGGATTGTTCGGGACCGCTGCCGATGCCGGCGCATTCGCGCGAGTCGTGCTGCGAACCTTCAGCGAGGTCACTGCGCTCGGCACGCCGGCGGAGATGAAGGTGTTTGCGACGAGGACGGGTGTGCCGGGCAGCTCGCGCGCGCTCGGCTGGGACACGATGGTCACCACCTCATCATGCGGTTCGCGGATGAGCGCAGAAGCGATCGGCCACACGGGCTTCACCGGTACATCGCTCTGGATCGATCCAGCCATCGGGCGGTATTTCGTGCTGCTGACGAACCGCGTGCATCCTGTGCGCGAGAACAACGCGATTCGCGCCGTGCGCCGCGCGTTTCACGACGCGCTACTGGCCGCCGCGTCCTGATCGCCCTGGAGCGGTAATCTGCGCAGGGCCGGCCGGCGGTGCGGGCGTGCCGGCCTGGCCGGCCTGACCCGCGACGGCCGAGTACACGAAGATCCACTGGTCGTATTGATTGCGTCCGTTGTACAGACGAATCGACTGGGCCTTCGATTTCGAGACCACACCGACGATCCCGGAAACCGGCCCCGGAGAGCCCTGCCCCTGTCCAGGCATCTGTCCCGGACTTCCCGGCCGCTGCAAACCGGGCCCGGGCTGCGCGCCACCTGGTGTCGCCTGGCCGGATCCCGGAGGAGCCTGTCCCGCAGCGGTCTGAGCGCCCGGCCGCTGAAACGTCGCGCGGACCTGCCCTTCGGCGCGCGCGACGGCGGCCTGCATCACGGCGTCCCCTTGCTGCGCCTGGGTTCGCATGGCATCGACGGCTTGCGCGGAATTCGCGAAGACCGGCTGAAAGTCCTCGCCGGAGATTGGATCCTTGTACCGCTTTCGCAGGAACTTCTGCTGGACCAGCGTGTCGAGACTCGGCGGGAACGCGCCGGCGAGCTTGCGTTGATAGAGCCCGATCGCCCGCGCGTACTGTTCGCCGCGGAAGACCAGCTCCATCTCTTTCTCGCGCTGTGCCTGCTGCCGCCAGGTTGGCAGGGCCACCAGCATCACGACCGCGAGCACGGCGATCGCCACGAGCATCGCGGCCAGCGCAAAGCCCGTTTCGGCCCCGGAAACGGCCGTGCTGCGACGGTTGGCTTGACCCTGTAAGTCCATGGAAGTAAAATGCTTAGCGTTCCCTATGGTATATCAAAACCGCGGCGCGGCTTCCCGCCGCTTCTCTTCGATTGCGTCCTTTGCGCTGGCCGCGGCGGTCGCCGTGTCCGCGTGTGACAAGGCTCCGCTGCTCGCGCCTGGCGGCACCGTGATCTATCTGACCGCGACGGCGAGCTCTGTCTCGGCGGCCGGTTCGATAGAGATCCTCGCCGTGCTGCTCGAACAGGGCGCGCCGCCGAGCACAGGTACGGGTACGACCACCACCACCACACCGGCGAGCGGCACGCCCGTGCACAACGGCACCCTCGTCAGTTTCACGTCGACGATCGGCCGCATCGAACCAGCAGAAGCGCGCACCACGAACGGCCAGGTGAGGGTCACCTTCATCGGCGACGGACGTTCGGGCGCCGCCAAAATCCTCGCCTACTCCGGCGGCGCGCGCACCGAGCTGTCGCTCAACGTCGGCGCGGCCGCCGCAGAGCGCGTCAACGTGACGTCCACATCGCTTGGCTCCTCCGGCGGCTCGAGTGTGATCAGAGCCACCGTTGAAGACACCAGCGGCAATCCGCTGGCAGGCGTGCCCGTTCAGTTCTCGGCAACCCGTGGCACGCTGAGCGCGACGTCGGCGATCACCAACAGTGCGGGCGTCGCGACGGTGACGTTATCGACGACAGCCGAGGCCACGGTTACGGTCACCGTCGGCTCGAAGACATCGAGTGTTCCAGTGACGCTGTCGACGCGCTCGGGTCTCACGATCACGCCGCCGACCACCATCACAGCGAGCTCGCCGGCGACCTTCAACTTCGGCGTCGCCAGCGGCGCCTCGGTTGCCAACGTGCGCGTGAACTTCGGCGACGGCAGCGTCAGGGATCTC
>JALYRV010000260.1 GCA_030855205.1 Acidobacteriota bacterium
TCGTCGGGTCCAGCTATTTCAGGACACTCGGCGTGCCGATGGTGCGAGGCCGCGAGTTCAGCGAGGCCGAAGAGCAGTCGGCCGACGCTCCCCGCGTGGCGATTATCGACGTCGTGCTGGCGCGGGAGTTGTTCGGGAAGGAGGACCCCATCGGCCAGATGATTCGCGCGAGGCCGGAACCCGGACGGCCGTTGTCGGGACGCGAGGTGCCGATGCAGATCGTGGGCGTGGCTCCAGAAATGCGCGTCGAGCTTTTAACAGTGTCGCCCTCTTCACATCTCTACATGCCGCTCGGCCGCGAGTTCCGCGAGAACCTGTTCGTGCAGGTGCGTCTGAGTCCAGGGATAGAGGACTTCGCCGGCCTCGACGTCACGCGCCGCGCGCTGCGCGAGGCCGACCCTGGCATGCCGGTGCTGTCGCTGATGACGATGCACGCGTTCCATGACAAGGGCATCGAGCTCTGGGCCCTGAGGACCGGCGCGAAGCTGTTCACGCTGCTTGGCGGCGTCGCGCTGCTGCTCGCCGTCGTCGGTGTCTACGGCGTCAAGTCGTACGTCGTCTCGCAGCGGACGCGCGAGATCGGCATCCGCATGGCGCTCGGCGCAGACGCGGGCGCGGTGCTGAAGCTGATGCTGCGCGACGGCATGACCCTGACCCTCGCGGGCGTCCTCATCGGCGTGCCGCTGGCCGTCGCCGTGTCGATGCTGATGGCGAGCGTGTTCGTGGGTCTCGGTGGGTTCGACGCGACAGTCGTGTCCGTGGCCACGATAGTCCTGGGGAGTGCCGCGACGATCGCGACGGTAATCCCGTCGCGCCGCGCTGCCAGACTCGAACCGCTCCGCGCCCTCCGCGCGGAGTGATTCAGCGGCCTTAGAACGTACCGACCGGGGCGAGCCGTTGTACTTCGGCGAGCACGTCGTCGAGGTCCGCAGGCTTCTGGAAGATGCGGTCGGCGATGACCTTCACTTCGTTGGGACGCAGCGACGTGACGACGATGCGGGGGATGGTGCGCAGATCGGGCTCGTTCTGGATATAGCGCAGGAACTCAGTGCCCGAGACATTGGGTAGCAGCAGGTCGACGATCATCAACCTCGGCCGCACACCGAGCATCAACAGATCCAGCGCCTGCTGGCCGTCGTCGGCGGTGAGCACCGAGTAGCCCGCCTGCGTGAAGACGTGGAACATCGCGGCACGCGTATCCGGCTCATCCTCGACGAGTAGCAGGCGTCGGCGTTGGGTCACGCATCAGTCTACCTCCACCGGAGTATGCTTGTGTCCGGAGGGACCCCATGCTGAAAGAATTCCGCGACTTCATCGCCCGTGGCAACGTGATCGACCTGGCGGTCGCCGTCATTCTCGGCGCCGCGTTCGGCCGCATCGTGATGTCTCTCGTGGACGGGATCCTGATGCCGCCGATCGGCCTGCTCATCGGCAAGCGCGACTTCGCAAGCCTGTTCGTCGTGCTCGACTCGACGCGTGGCGTCCCCGCGTCGCTGGCGCAGGCCAAGGAAATGGCCGTGCCGGTCATCGCGTACGGGCAGTTCCTCAACGACGTGATCACGTTCGTGCTCGTGGCCTTCGTCGTCTTCCTCATCATCAAACACGTCAACAGGATCAAGAGCGGCCTGGATCGCGACGGGGCCGCGCCGGCCTCGACGCGCGAGTGTCCGTTCTGCGTGTCGACGATCTCGATCAAGGCGACCCGCTGCGCGCAGTGCACGTCGCCGTTGTAGGCGGGGTGTCTACATGGTGGGCTTCTCGGCGAGCGACTTCAGGTTCACGAGGCCGGCTTCGAAGTCCTTGCCGATCATGGCGTCCATGTCCATGAAGAGACTCATGAGCTTCGCCACGTAGGGCACCGGGCCGTCCATGGCCCACACGACACGCGTGCCGCTCCCCTCGGGCGCGGCGGTGAACGTCGCGACGTTGTGGCCTTCGAACGGCCGGATGAAATCGAGCTTGATCGCGACACGCGCCGGCGTCACCTCGATCACCTCCATCCGTCCCTGACCCGCCTCGCCATTGCCGTCCCATTCGTACACGGCCCCTACGCCGCGGTCGGATCCGCTGTACGCGCGGCGCATCGACGGGTCGAGCTTTTCGTACGGGGACCAATTGCCCCACTCGTGAAAGTCCGAGACCAGCGGCAGCACGCGCTCGGGCGGCGCGTTGACGATGACGGCGCGCTCGACGTGCATCTGTCCCGGCCGCGTGGCCGCGAATCCGAGCACGGCCAGCAGCAGGACGGCGACGACGATGAGGCCCTTCTTGATCATGGCAGTTCCTTTTCTGACCGGTGAGGACTACGGGTTGAGCTCGCGCACGGGGCGCACTTCGATGCTGCCCTCACGCGCCGGCGGGATCTTCGAGGCGATCTGGATCGCCTCGTTCAGGTCGCGCGCTTCAATCAGATAGAACCCGGCGAGCTGTTCCTTCGTTTCCGCGAACGGTCCGTCGGTGACAGACACCTTGCCGTCGCGAATCCTGACGGTCGCGGCGGTGTGCACCGGCTGCAACGCCTCGGCCGCCGTCAGGTGGCCGCTCTGTCTGAGTCCGTTGCCGCAGTCGGCGCACTCGCGGTCGGGGACCGCGTGCAGCTTCGACGCTTCGAGATATACCAGGCACAGATACTTCATACGTCGTCCGAGTCCATGTTCCCCAGGCGTGTTCATGCTGGTTGGTCGATCGAGCGTGCGCGGGATCGACAGATCCTCACTCGCCAAGCTCCGCGAGCCGTCTCTCGATGAACCTCCGCTCGGGCGCCTGCTGCGTGAGCGCCAGCGCGCGCTGGAATGACGCGCGCGCCTCTGACACGCGGCCGAGACGCCGGCAGAGCTCGGCGCGCGCCGCATGCGCGAGGCGATAGTCGCGCAACTCCCCGCGCTCGAGGATGGCGTCGATCAGTGCCAGCCCGCTCGCCGGTCCATCCCGCATCGCAACGGCGACGGCCCGGTTCAATTCGATCACGGGAGAACGGTCGGCAGCATACAGCACGTCGTAGAGGCCGACGATCTCGTTCCAGTCGGTGTCGGACGCGCGCGCCGCGCCGGCATGCACGGCGGAGATCGCGGCCTGAATCACATACGGGCCCGCCAGGCCGGACGAGAGCGCCTGCTCGACCAGGCGTGTGCCTTCCTCGATCTGCGCCCGGTTCCACAGCGAGCGGTCCTGATCGTCGAGCAGGATCACCTCGCCTGACGCCGACGTGCGCGCATCCCGCCTCGACTCGTGCAGTAGCATCAAGGCGAGCAGACCGCGCGCCTCCGGCTCGGGCAGCAGATCCACGAGCAGGCGCCCGAGCCTGATCGCTTCGGCCGACAGATCGTGCCGCGTGAGGAACGCGCCGGACGAGGCGGCGTAGCCCTCGTTGAAGACGAGGTAGACCACGCGCAGCACCGTGCCGAGACGATCGGGGAGCTCCGCGGGGGACGGCACCTGATACGGAATGCGCGCGTCGCGGATCTTCGACTTCGCGCGCACGATGCGCTGCGCGAGGGTGGGCGCCGGCGTCAGGAACGCCTGCGCGATCTCCTCCGTCGTCAGCCCGCATACCTCACGGAGCGTGAGCGCGACCTGCGCGTCGGCGGGGAGCACGGGGTGGCAGCAGGTGAAGATCAGACGCAGCCGATCGTCCTCGAGGCTTTCGGGATCGGCCCACGCGGCAGCATCTTCCACACCGAGATTCGCGGCGGCCCCTGACTCGTCGAGCTGATCGAACCGTTTGCCGCGGCGCATCGCGTCGATCGCCTTGAAGCGTCCGGCCGACACCAGCCACGCGCGGGGGTTGGCAGGCACGCCGTCGCGCGGCCACTGCTCGAGCGCGGCCCTGAAGGCGTCGTGCATCGCCTCTTCGGCCGCGTCGAAATCCCCGAGCAGGCGAATGAGCGTCGCGAGCACGCGGCGCGACTCTTCGATATAGACGGCGTTGACCGTCTCGTGGGCGCGATCGATCGCCGTCACAGTCGCCAGATCAGACCACCATCGCTCCCGCGGGCGCAAGCGGCGCGCGCTGCCGGTTCGACGCGTCCCGGCGATGACGAGTATCATCCGCGGCATGCCTCTCCATGTGTCGAGCCCTCTGCGCAAGCTACGCGCGCCCGTCATGGGTGCGATCGTGATCGCGTCGCTCGCGTCCGCATACGCGATGCCCTTCGCGCAGGTCGCTGCGAAGAAGCCGCTGTCGATAGACGACTACACGCGGTGGCGCAGCATCACGGGCACGGAGCTCTCGCCTGATGGCAACTGGGCGACCTACACGTTGCAGCAGATGAACACCCCGGCGGCGGATGCGAAGCCGGAACTGCACGTCGTGAACCTCACGACGAACGAGAATGTGGCGGTAAGGCACGCGACGGGGGGCACGTTCTCGCCCGATTCGCGATGGATTGCCTATCAGGTCGACCCGACCCCCGGTCGCGCGGGGCGCGAGGGCCGCGGCGGAACGCCGGCAGATCCCGCGGCGCCTGCCGTGCCGCCCGCGACGCCCCCGCCCGCGACACCTCCCGTGACGC
>JALYRV010000003.1:0-8860 GCA_030855205.1 Acidobacteriota bacterium
TGCCGGTCACCACACCCTTGCGATCGACGCTGAACGTCGACACGCCGGTATACGAGCCCTGGGCGAGATCGAATTTCGCGTCGTACGTCGGGGCTGCAGCCCCCTGAAACACACTCGACGCGAGCACCACTGCGGAAACAAAAGACAACTTGAACACTGAGTCCTCCCTGAGGATGGCAAAAGGCCTGACTTGACTAGGACGACGACGAGCCGCGCGAAGTTGCAACTCCCGTTGTAGCATGGCGCTCTGGCTGCCATGACCGCACCCGCCATCGACTCCTCCCTGCGGGAGATCGACATCTATGTGTTCGATCAGCTCATCAAGGGGCGATTCGACTCGGCCCGCCGCGTGCTCGACGCCGGCTGCGGCGAGGGGCGCAACCTCTGGTTTCTCATGGCCCGCGGTCACGACTGTTACGGCATCGACCGCCTGCCGGGCCCGATCGACGAGATCCGCGCCGCCGCCGCGCGCCTCGCGCCCGCGCTGCCCGCGTCGAACTTCGTCACGGGCGAAATCGACGCGCTGCCCTGGGAGAGCGGCACGATGGACGCCGTCATCTGCAGCGCCGTGCTGCACTTCGCGCGCGACGAGGCGCACTTCGACCGCATGGTGGCCGAGCTGTTTCGCGTGCTCGTGCCGGGCGGCGTCTTCTTCGCCCGTCTCGCGTCATCCATCGGCATCGAGCACATCCTCGTGCCGGTCGGGCCGGCCGGGCCCGGCGGCGGCCGGCGCGCGCGCGTGCCCGACGGCTCCGAGCGATTCGTCGTCGACGAAGCCATGCTGCTTGCCGCGACGCGCGCGCACGGCGGCACGCTCCTCGATCCGCTCAAGACCACCATCGTCCAGCAACAGCGCGCGATGACGACCTGGGTGGTGCGGAAGGGATGACCGAGGGGTTCCGCCAGCTCGATCCCCGGTACGTCCAGGTACAGCGCCTCCGCGGCTGGGTCGTGTTCGGCGTCGTCATGTCGGTGTGGGCCGTCGCCTTCGGCCTCGTGCTCCTGGCCAGTGAAGATGGCTTGCGCTGGGCGGCGCGCGCCCTCGGGGTGCTTGGCGCGGCCGTCAGCATTCCGCTCATCTGGGCCGCGGTCGCGTGGCCCGCACTGAGCTACCGGCACTACTCGTATCGCATCGATGAGTCGGGGCTCGAGATTCGATCGGGCGTGTGGTTCCGCAGCGTCGTGACCGTGCCGCGCTCGCGCGTGCAGCACACCGACGTGGCGCAGGGGCCGATCGAGCGGCGCTTCGAGCTCGGCACGCTCGTCGTCCATACGGCCGGCACGCAGCACGCGCAGGTGTCGCTGCCCGGCCTCGAGTACGGGATTGCCGTGTGGATACGCGACACGCTGCTGCCGAAGGACGGCGCGGATGCAGTCTGACAGCACGCCGCGGCGGCTGCACCCCTCCACGATCTTCTTCAGTCTCGTCGACTACCTCAAGGCCTTCGGCGTGCCCGTGATCCTGCTGATGCTCGGGTATTCTTCAGGCGACCACGGCTGGCGCCTCTGGAGCGCCGCGTTGATCGTGCCCGTGGCCATTGGCGCCATCGCCCACTATCTCTCGTTCACGTACACGTACGGCGATGAGGAGCTGATCGTGCGGTCCGGCATCCTGTTCAAGAAGGAGCGGCACGTGCCCTACAGCCGCATCCAGAATGTCGACGCCACGCAGGGCGTGCTGCAAGGTCTCGTGGGCGTGTACAACGTCTCGCTCGAGTCGGGAAGCGGCGCCGAAGCCGAAGCCACGCTCACGGTTGTGGCCGAAGACGCGCTCAACGAGATGCGCCGCCGTATCTTCGCGGACCGCGGCGCGCCGGAGGCTGCGTCCGATCCCGCCGTCTCGCCCGAGCCAGCCGTTCTGCCCGCGGCCTTCCGTCCGGTCGTGCTGCTCGACCTCGGCCTGCGCGACCTCGCCGTCTGCGGGCTGATCAAGGGGCGCGGCCTGCTGATGCTTGCCGCGATCCTCGGCCTGTTCTCGCAGTATGAACTCGCGGACGACGCCGATTCCGACGACAAAACCGGAGGCCCGATCTACCGCGGCATCAACGCGCTCTATGACGGCGGCGTTCCCGACGCCGGTCAACTGCTCGTGGGCGTCGTGCTGTTCGTCCTGATCATGATCCTGCTGCGGCTGGCGTCCATGCTGCACACGATGCAGATGTTCCACGGCTTCAGGCTGCTGCTGTCGGGCGGCGAGCTGCGGCTGTCATTCGGGCTTCTCACCCGCATCAAGGCGACAATCCCGCTCGGTCGCATCCAGACGATCACCATTCGTGAAAACGCGCTGCATCGTCTTTTCGGTGTCAGCTCCGTCCGCGCCGCAACCGCCGGCGGCCACGGGATGGTGCCCGCGGGCAGCCGGTATCTCGCGCCGATCATTCCGCGCGCCGACGTCGCCGCGCTCGTGCGCGTGCTGATGCCGGGAGCCGACATCGACACGATCGCATGGCAGCCCGCGCATCCGCGTGCCTTCCGCCGCCTGCTGGCCCGGCACGCGGGCACGGCGCTCATCGTGTCGTCGGCGAGTCTCTGGATCGCCGGCGCATGGAGCGCGCTCATCCTGGCGGTGCTGCTGGCGGCCGCGTTCGCGCACGCGCGGCTGCAGGCGAGGCATATGGGTCACAGCCTGGCGGGAGGGATCTTCGCGTTCCGTAGCGGCTGGTACATGCGCCAGACCACGATTACGCCGCTCCGCAAAGTGCAGGCGGTCGCGGTGTCCGAGTCTCCCTTCGATCGGCGCCACGGCATGGCGGGCCTGGCGGTCGACACCGCCAGCGCCGCCGCCGCGCCGCACCGGCTGCGCGTGCCCTACCTCGGTCGCGACGACGCGCACGCGCTCCATCACGTGATCGCGGCCGGCGCGATGCAGTCCACGCTGAGTTGGTAGACTCCCCCTGCCGATGGTTGCTTCCCTCAGTGACGTGCCGCTGTTTGCCGGTCTCTCGCCGGCTGACTGCCTTGAAATCGAGCAGCGGCTGACGCGCCGCGATTTCGCGCCGCAGACTGTCATCCTCCGCGAAGGCGCAGCCGGCGACGCGGCGTTCCTGGTGCTGTCGGGTCTCGTCTCGGTGCGCCGCCGCGACGACGCATCGGGAATCGAGTTCGAGCTCGCGCAGCTCGGCCCCGGGCAGATGGCCGGCGAAATGGCGCTGCTCACGAGCGGCCTGCGCAACGCGTCGGTCGTTGCGCTCGAAGCCGCGGAGTCGATCGACCTGCTGCAATCGGAGCTCATTCGCGAGCTGCAGCTCGCCGAAGACACGACGGCCGCCGGGCCCGAGACGAAGCAGGATCTGATGACGGCGTCGGAGGACGCCCCCATCGTACGCCTCGCCAACTCGGTCCTCGGCCTCGCCATCAAGCAGGGGGCCAGCGACATTCACATCGAGCCGATGGAAGGGGACGTCACGGTGCGGTACCGCATCGACGGCGTGCTCCAGGTCGTGCAGCGACTTCCGAAGAAAGTGCAGCTCGGGCTGATCTCGCGCCTCAAGATCCTCAGCCGGCTCGATACTGCTGAAAAGCGGCTGCCGCAGGACGGCCGGTTCGGCGTGTCGATGGACGGTAAGCCGATCGACTTCCGTGTCTCGACCGTGCCGGGCAAATGGGGCGAGAAGGTCGTGATGCGAATTCTCGACAAGAGCAACACGCAGCTGGGCCTCGACAAACTGATTACCGATCCGCCCACGCTCGCAAGCGTGCGTGCGCTCGTGCGCGAGCCGCACGGCATCGTCTACGTGACAGGCCCGACCGGCTCGGAAAAGACGACGACGCTGTATTCGGCGCTGGCGGAGATCAATGAGCCTGGCGTGAATATCTCGACGGCGGAGGATCCGATCGAGTACGACCTGCCGGGTGTGACGCAGATACAGGTGAGCGCGCCGATCGGGCTGACGTTCGCGAGCGTGCTGCGCGCGTTCCTGCGCCAGGATCCGGACGTCATGCTCGTGGGAGAAACGCGCGACAGGGAGACGGCGCAGACGGCGGTGGAAGCCGCGCTGACGGGGCATCTCGTGTTCACCACGCTGCACACCAACAGTGCGGCGGCCGCGTTCGCGCGTCTCGGGGAGATGGACGTCGAGCCGTTCCTGATTTCATCATCCACGCTCGGCGTCATCGCGCAGCGGCTGGCCCGCCGGCTCTGCGCGCAGTGCCGGGAGGCCTACGAAGCCGACGAAGCGACGTGCGCCTTCCTCGGCTTGCCGCGAGGCGCGCGGCTGTTTCGCGGCAAGGGATGTACGGCGTGCGGCGGCAAGGGCGTGAAAGGGCGCCTCGGCATCTACGAGGTCCTGCGCGTGACACCGGCGATCCGGAAGCTCGTCGCCGCGCGCGCGTCCACAGACGCGATTCACGATGCCGCGGTCGCCGAAGGCATGGTCGATCTGAGGCGCTATGCCGCGCTGCTCCTCACCGGCGGACTGACGACCGTGGAGGAAGTCACGAGCGTGGTGTCGACGAGGGACTGAGACGCGTGCAGGATCCCAGCGTGATCGCGCTCGTTCGCGACGTCAGTCCGCTGCTAGCGTCGTGCGAGCTTACCTTTCTCGAGCGCGCCGCCATCGATGTCGGGCGGGCTTGCGCGCAGCATGCGGCGTACTGCGACGCACTGCGCGAGGCCGGCGCCGAGGTCGAGTTCATGGCGGCGGCGCCGGAGATGGCCGACGGCGTGTTCGTCGAAGACACCGCTATCGTGCTCGACGAGGTGGCCGTGATCACCCGCCCAGGCAGCCCGTCCCGCCGCGCGGAGATCATGACTGCCGCTTCGGCGCTCGCGTCCCTGCGCCCGCTGTCGTTCATCCGTGAGCCAGGCACGATCGACGGGGGAGACGTATTGCGTGTCGGCCGCGATCTGTTCGTTGGGATCACCGCGCGCACCAATCGCGACGGTTTCGATCAGCTGTCGGCGCTCGCGGGCCGCTTCGGCTACCGCACGACGGCCGTCGGCGTGCGCGGCTGCCTGCACCTGAAAACCGCAGTGACGGCACTGGACGACGAATCAGTCGTGATGCATGAGGGCCATGTCGACCGCCGGGTCTTCGAACGCTATCGCGTGATCGATGCCGATGCGGCGGAGCCCGAGGGAGCGAACGTCGTGAGGGTCAGCGGGCGAGTGCTCGCGTCGGCGTCGGCTCCCCGCACGTGCGAGCGGCTCACGCGCGCGGGACACCAGACGATTGCAATCGACATCTCCGAGATGGAGAAGGCCGAGGCGGGCTTGACGTGCCTCAGCCTGTTGCTGCCTCGTGGAGCGCGAACATCGCGTCAATCGCTGGCGTAAGGCGAGCAGGATAGACTCGCGGCGTGACGGATCGGGTCATCTCCCTGTTTCAGCCGACAAGCCGCGCCGACTGGCGCAGGTGGCTGCGCGCCAATCATGCGAAGGCCACGGGCGTCTGGCTGGTCTATCTCAAAGGGGTCGAGCGGCAGCTCACCTACGCGGCGTCGGTCGAGGAGGCGCTCTGCTACGGGTGGATCGACAGCACCATGCGGCCGATCGACGCGGCCAGCTACCGGCAGCTTTTCACGCCCCGGAAGCCGAAGAGCACCTGGTCGGCGCTCAACAAGAAGCGCGTCGAGGATCTGCTGTCTCGCGCGCTGATCGCCGCGCCTGGTCTCGCGTCGATCGAGACGGCGAAGGCCAACGGCTCGTGGACGTCGCTCGACGCGGTCGAGGCGCTCTCGATTCCCCCCGATCTCGCTCGCGCGCTCGCCTCCAACAAGAAGGCGAAGGCCTTCTTCGACGGCTCCGCCCCCTCGTCGCGCAAGGGCGCCCTCCACTGGATCAACAGCGTGAAGAGCCTCGAGCTGCGCGCCGCGCGCGTTGCGCACGTCGTGTCGCAGGCCGCCAGGGGCCTGCGCCCCGCGCACCAGGAGAAGGCGCTCGCGAAAGGCAAGGCCGCCGCGCGAGCAAGGAAAGCGGAGCGCGCGCCTCGCTAGTCGAAGCGCAGTGCGCGCATCGGATCGATCCGTGACGCACGGATGGCCGGAATGAGTCCGGCCGACAGCGACACGACGCTGAGGATCACGGCCGAGGCCAGGAGCACGGGCCCCTGTGCGCCCTGCAACTGGAACAGCATGCCCTGCGACTCCGCGTAGCGGCCGAGCGCATAGCCCGCCAGCAGGCCGATGCCTCCCCCGACGAGCGTCATGACAGCGACCTGTGTCAGCACCATGACGCGCACGCGGTTGGGCGCGGCGCCGAGCGCCATGCGCAGGCCGATCTCCCTCGTGCGCTGCGACACGGTGTAGGCGAGCACGCCGTAGAGCCCGATTGCCGCAAGCACCGTGGCGAGGGTCGCAAACGCGGCAGACAGCACGCTGATGAAGCGGAACTCGAACGTGTTCTCCTTCACCTGCTGCGCCATCGTGCGCGCCTCGTCGACCGGAAGATTCGGATCCAGCTTCGCGACGACGCGCGGAACGGTGGCCAGCAACTGTGCCGGATCGAGCGATGTGCGCACGTAGAAGCTCATCGATCCCACGCTCGGATCCTGTCGATGCGGCGTGTAGAAGAGCACGGGCTGCTCCCTGGCGTCGACCTGGCTGTACTTCGCGTTCTGAATCAGGCCGACGATCTCGGTGTTCAGCTCGTTGCCGTTGTCGATACCGATCCGCTTGCCGACGACGTCGGCGCCCATGTTGAATTTCTTCGCGAACGCTTCATTGACGACCGCAACGCGCGGAGCGCCGTCCTGATCGCCGCGCACGAATTCGCGTCCTGCCAGGACGCGCATGCCCATGGTCGTGAAATAGCCGGCGCCGACCTCGTTGAACTGGGCGTTCGAGTCGATGTCCGGCCCGGACTGCCAGCCCTGCACGGCGACGTCGGTGCCCCAGTTGCTGCCAGCGAGCGCGGGCACGAGCGACGCCGTGACCGCCGTGACGCCGGGTGTGGCCGCGAGTTCGTCTTCGAGCCGCTCGAAGAACTGCGCCGACTGCGGCTGCGTGTAGCCGTTGAGCACCGGCGAGACCCGGAACGTGACGAGGTTCTCGACCCGCAGTCCGAGATCCACCTTGCTGATGTTGTAGAGACTCTTGGTGAAGAGACCCGCGCCGACGAGCAGCGCCATCGACAGGAAGATCTGCGACGTCGCGAGCGTGGCGCGGAAGCGCGAGGCCGCGCGCGATCCGCCCGGCTGGCCCGCGTTGCCCTTGAGCGTGGGCAGCAGCTCGGGGCGCGTGCTGTGCAGCGCGGGGAAGAGACCGAAGAGGACACCCGTGCCGAGCGCGAGCGCGCCGACGAACGCGATGACGGGCCAGTCGATGACGAAGTCGAGCGACTGTGTCGTGTCGGCCGGCAGCAGCGACGCGATGCCGTCGAGCGTCCACCGCGCGACGAGGATGCCGGCGGCCCCGCCGAGCACGGCGAGCGTCACGGACTCGGTGAGTAGCTGGCTCACCAGTTGCCGCCGGTTGGCGCCAATCGAGAGCCGCAGCGCCATCTCGCCGGCGCGCCCGGCCGATCGCGCGAGCAGCAGATTCGCGATGTTCGCGCACGCGATCAGGAGCACGAGCGCCGTCACGCCGAGCAGCGCGTTGAGGTAAGGCTTCGAGTCCGTGCGCACAGAACTCTGGCCATACGTGCCGGTCGACAACTCCAGCGTCTTGGCGCGGAACTTCGCCATCGTCTGATCGCTCATGCCGCGCTGGATGGGCGCTTCGACCGTATTCATGATCGGCGAGTAGATCTGGTTGATGCCCGCGCGCGCCTGATCGCGACCGACGCCTGGCTTGAGCCGCGCGAAGAGATAGATCCAGTAGTTCTGGCGGTTGGCGAAGTTCCCGGCGCGGTAGTTGCGATCGAGCGCGCTGCGCAGCGTGATCGGCACGAAGACCTGCGGGCGCGATCCCAGCGTGGTGCCGTTGAAGCCCTCGGGTGCGACGCCGATGATCTCCATCGGCGTGCCGTTGACCATGAGGCGCTTGCCGATCAGCGCCGGATTCTGCTGGAAGTTGATGCGCCACCAGCTGTAGCTGAGCACCACGACGCCGGACTCACCGATCGCGCGGTCATCGGACGGCGCAATCAGGCGGCCGAGGGCTGGCTGCAGTCCGAGCACGGGGAAGTAGCTGCCCGACACGAGCACCCCTTCGCCGCTCTGTGTCTGTCCGTCGTACGCGAAGTTGGCGCCGAAGAGCCGGTGCGCCGCCACCGAGGTGAAGACACCCTGTCCCTTGCTTTCCAGATCGCGGAACATCGCGTAGCTGAACACTTCGTTGCAGTCCCCCGCGTTGTTGCAGGACACCGATCCCGACTTCGGCCCCGCCGACGACAGGTTGACCAGCTCATGCGGCTTGTGCGCCGCGAGCGGCTTGAGCAGCATCTGGTTGAAGAGGGAGAAGATCGCCGCGTTGGCACCGATGCCGAGCGCGAGGGAGACGATGGCGACGATCGTGACAAAAGGGGTGCGGAAGAGGGTGCGAAGTGCGTAGCGAAGATTTTTCATGATGTGGCGACGGGTCTCCACAGCCTGTTTGCCAGGCCCGTCCCGGGCAGTATGGCAGGTCTTCGGCCCGGAGACCCGTCCCTCTATTCGGCGGAGGCCCGTCCCCCAACCCTGATCAGGACCTCGTTCCGCCGGAGGAAGGGGGGCGTCCAGGAGGCGTCGTAGTAGGCGACGACGGGCCGGCCGACGAGGGTGTAGCCATGCGCGCCGGCCCAGGCTTTCAGGTTCTCGGCCGCCGTGGCTTCGCGCTCGGGCGCGGGGCGTGAGGCGTAGCGGAACGCCACCAGGCGCTGCGCCGGGCGGGTGCCCGGAGTCTCGGCCGCGTCGACCAGCCTCGGGCCCGCGTTCATGCCGGCCGGATGATTGTCGGGATACTCGCGCAACTCGAAGGGGCCCTGCTTGAAGAGCACCTGATA
>JALYRV010000003.1:8870-41305 GCA_030855205.1 Acidobacteriota bacterium
ACGGCGGCCGCCGCGGCGCCGGCGGCCAGTGCTGAGTAGGTAACGCGTCTTCTGGTGCCCGTTGTCACGATCGCTCTCTGTCGAATGTGCAATCGCACTGCCACGCTAATATCCCTCCGTGACGTCGTACGCAGCTCTCGCGGTCTGGAGCTTTCTCGCCGCGACCGTGCTGCCGCTGGGGTCCGAGCCCATGGTGGTGCTGATGATCAGCCAGGGCTTTCCCCTCGGCCCGGTCGTGACGGTGGCAACGATTGGGAACACGCTGGGCTCGTTCACGACCTACGGGATCGGCCGGCTCGCGCGGCGCGCCGCCGTCCCTTCCGGTCGCAGCCGGCGCGCGCTGGCCCTCGTGGAAAAGTACGGCGCGCCGGCGCTGCTGCTCTCGTGGGTGCCTGTCGTGGGGGATGCGATCGTGGCGGCCGCCGGGCTCGCGCGGATGCCGTTCGTGCGGTTCGCCCTGCTGACGGCCGCCGGCAAGCTCGCGCGCTATCTGCTGCTGGCGTACGGCGCGTCGGCGCTCATGCGCTCCTGAAGAATTCCAGCACCATCACGCTGCCCAGTACCGCGAGCACGGCCGCGACGATGACGTGGAAGCGCCGCTCGGGCACGCGCGAGAGGATGCGGCGGCCGATGAGCGTGCCAATGAGCACGCCGCCCGTGGCGATCGCCACGATCGGCCACGCGGCCATCACCTCGTCGCGCTGGGTGACGAAGTAGACCGGCATGCGCGCGAAGTCGACCATCAGGCCGACGGCGGTCGCGGTGGCGACGAAGGCGTCGCGCTGCAGATGAAAGCCGAAGAGCGCGCCCGACCGGATGCCGCCCTGGTTGCCGACGAGGCCGCCCAGCACCCCAGACAGCGCGCCCGCGATCCACGCCGCGGGCCCGTCGAAACGCATGCGCCGGGCAAGTCCGGTCAACTCGGAGATCGCGACGAAGATCAAGAGCAGTCCGAAGATGAGCGACAGATACGGCCCGCCGAGGCGTGCGTGCAGCAGCGCGCCCGTGAGGCCCCCGGCCGCGCTCGTCAGGCCGAACGTCCAGAACACGCGGCGATCGACATCGCCGCGCACCATCGCGAACCGGAGCGCCGTGCCGGCCAGGTGGGGAATCGACACGGCCGCGACCGCGACCTTCGTGCCGAGTGACACCGCAAGCACGGGTGTGAGCAGGCTGCCGATGCCGAAGCCGACGATGCTCGCAAGCGCGCCGGCCGCCACGGCGACGAGGGCGACGAAGGCGTCCTGCATCACCCGGCAATCAGGCCGGCTGACGCGCCGACCCATTCGAGATTGCGGTTTTGATCGACGCCCATCATCCTGCCGCGTCCCATGCGCAGGAGCGGCAGCACCGGCGTCAGCCGATCGGTCCAGAGATACATCACGCGAATCTCGGCCTGCGTCGCGCCGTGCGGCGTCTCGATCACCGGCTCGAAGCGCACGCGCTCCTGAATCAGGTACTTGTCGCGGTCGACGGCCGGAATCGCGTCGAGCTCCGCCTCGGTGGGGCCGAAGACGATACCCGTGCCGGCAAACGAGTACAGCGGCTTGAGAAGGTAGTCGTCGCGCTCGCCCGGCAGGCGATCGAGCTCGCTGAGGAACCACGCGCGCGGCACCGATTCGTGCTTCAGCCACGGGAGCGAGAATTTACTGAGGCGGAAGTACCAGTTCGGATGGCCCGCCCACTCGACGTCGAGATCGTCGCGATAGTCGAACGGCGGCTCGAGCTGCTTGCGCTGCAGTTCGTCGAGGATCGTCCTGTTGTAGATGCGCGCGATGGGCACCAGGCGTCCGTCGCGGCGGTAGAAGAGACGCCGCCCCTCGCGCACGATCTCGCGGATGTCGACCGCCCGGATGCCGTGCTGCTTCTCGGTCAGCGCAAAATCCGGGCGCGTCTTCTGGCGCAGCGGCTCGATCTCCATGAGCACCACGCGGTCGGGATCGTGACCGTTGAGCAGGGCGCCGCCCAGCAGCGCCTGATACGTGCTTCGCGTCATGCCGCCGAAGTACACCTGCAGATCTTCCGGCAGCCCCCACGATTCCCTGTAGGTCTCGGCCAGCGCCGGCTGAAACTCGTAGAGCGACGCGAAGGCCTGCAGCTCCACGAGCTTCGGCCGCACGCGTCCGTCGGCGTCGCGCGTCAGGCCGAAGTCGACCTGCACGAACAGGGGATGGGCGCCTTCGCCCGGCGCGTTGAACTCCGCGGGAATCGTCGCGTCGGATGCGCGCATGTACTCGGCGCTGGACGTGAGCTGCTCGACGAGGGTCCTGCCCGTGCCGGCGAGCTCGTCCATCAGCGCCGCCGTGAAGAAGCACGGCGTCTCGGACACGCGGAACTCGATCGGCACGACGGCGCGCCGGCCGACGTCGGCCAGGAAGCGCTGGTAGCCCTCCGCGGTGAAACGCTCGTTGAAGCGCCGCCGAAGATCCGGAACCATTACGCGGTGATCAGGAACCGGCCGCGGCGCATGATCTGCTCGCCGTCGACCCAGATGTCGAAGCGCGTGCCGACCACGTCGATGTGCGTCGCGGAGTACCAGTCGGCCCCCGTGTGCGCGCCGTAGGGATTGCCGAACGCAATGTGAATGCCCGGGAACTTCTCATCCTGCAGAATGTGGCCGATCACGTCGCGCAGCTCGATGTTGGTGCCGATCGCGAACTCGCCGACCCGGTCGCTGTTCTCGTCGGTGTGCGTGTATGCCCAGAACTCCTGCTCGAGCGTCTTGTTGGCGCTGTGCGCTTCTACGAGCCGGTTGCCCTTGACGCGCACGGTCAGCGGCTCGTCGCGCAGGTCGCCGTACTTGTCGCACAGATAGTCGCCGACGACGCCGTCGATCACGAACGTGCCGTTGACCTCGCGGGGCGTGGTGAACACCTCTCCACCAGGCAGGTTGCCCCATTTGTCGCGGCTGATCAGGCCGCTCGTCTTGAGCCACTTGTACGACGGCTCGAGATCGGCCACGAGATCGCTGCCGGCCTCCGACCGCGCCACGATCTGAGTCGCGCCGCGCACGATGTCGAGCACGCGCTGGCTGATGCGATCGACCTTCTGATAGTCGGCGCGCATCCCTTCCATCATGATCTGCTTGTTGATGTTGACCATGTGCGCGTGACGCATGCGCCGGCGGTTGACGATGTCGGTCATCTGCATGCGCGAGCCGAGCTCGTTGGTCTGCACCTGCACGGCGAAGATGCTGACGTCGCTCGTCTCCATATCGTCGGCGATGGCCGGCGGCAGTCCGTCGAGGGGGCGCGCGGCGATCTCCTCGAGCAGGAACCCGTTCCACCGGCATCCGGCCGCATCGAGCTCCGCGGCCAGGCTCGCGGCAATCTCGCGGCAGGCCTCGTCGGAGATGAGGGTGACCTTCTCGGAGGGCTGGATCGCGAGGCAGACCTGCACGGCGTTGCGCGCGCCCGGCGAGAGCTCCGGATCGAACGCGCCGAGCAGGCTCACGATCCGGCGGGCAAATCCAGCCCCGCCTTCGTCTCCGACACGATGTAGTCCACTACCTTCTTCAAGTCGCCGGTCTCCTTGTAGACGCGCAGCTGGCGGTCGGCGCCGCCGCCGTGCCGCAGCATCTCGTGCACGTAGCTGATCTCTTCGCGGCAGTCGAGCTCGTCGACCACGTCGTCGACAAACTCCAGGTACTCGAGAATCAGCTCGCGCGCGGGCACTTCCATCTCGCGCCCGAAGTCGATCAGGTTCCCCTCGAGGCCGTAGCGCGAGGCGCGCCACTTGTTTTCCATGATCAGCGCGCGGCTGTACTTGCGGAACCCTTGGTTCTTCGCGTGCAGCTTGTAGAGCTTCGCCATCAACGCCTGGATCATCGCGGCAATCGCGATCGTTTCGTCGGCGCGCATGGGGATGTCGCAGATGCGGAACTCGAGCGTGCTGAAGAACGGGTGCGGGCGCACGTCCCACCAGATTTTCTTCGCGTTGTCGATGCAGCCCGTGCGCACGAGCAGGTTGACGAAGTTCTCGTACTCGCTCCAGCTCTCATACGTGTCGGGGATGTTGGTGCGCGGGAACTTGTCGAACACCTTGCAGCGGTACGACTTGAGCCCCGTGTTCATGCCGACCCAGAACGGGGAGTTGGCCGAGAGCGCGAGCAGGTGCGGCAGGAAGTAGCGCGCCTGGTTCATCAGATGAATCGTCGTCTCGCGATCCTCGATGCCGACGTGCACGTGCAGGCCGAAGATGAGATTGGCGCGCGCGACGAGCTGCATGTCCTCGACGACTTTCTGGTACCGCTCGTCGGGGTGGATCTCCTGCTCGCGCCAGTCGGCGAACGGGTGCGTGCCGCCGGCGGCGAGAAGCAGGCCGTTCTGCGCCGCCAGGTCGATCATCTGGCGCCGAAGCTGGCACACGTCGGCCTTGGCTTCCTTGATCGTGCGGCAGACGCCGGTGCCGACCTCCACCACCGACTGGTGCATCTCCGCCTTGATCTTCTCGGCCATCACGCGCTGGCCTTGCGTGAAGATCTCGGTGTGGATGTGCGACCGCAGGTCGTACGTAACCGGGTCGATGGTCTGGTATTCCTCTTCGATCCCGATCGTGAACGTGGGTTTAGCCATTCAGGAACGCTGCCCATCTGTGTTCGAGCGGCGGCCGCGGCGCGCGCGCGCGCTCGATCGCGAGCGCCGACACCTTCGACACCACCCACTCGAAGTTGGCCTCGCCGACCGAGTGCCGGTCGGCGTCGGGCGCGGGGTTCATGAAATCGATGGCGTACGGCACGCCGTCCTCGACGGCGAACTCCACGGTGTTGAGGTCGTAGCCCAGCGCGCGGCAGATGGCGACGGTGTCCCGCTCGACGCGCGCGATCAGCGCGGGGTCGTAGGCGGGCGGATCCTTCACGTACCGCTCGTGGAACGGGCGGCGCGGATCGTAGGGCATGATCAGCACGTCGCGCTGTCCGATGACGTAGCAGCGGAAATATTCCCTGAAGTTCACGCCGCGCTGCAGCGTCATGCACAACTGGCCGCTCTTGTCGTACGCGGCGAACAGCTCCTCGGGGTTGTCGACCTTGTAGACGTCCCGCCATCCGCCGCCGTCGAACGGCTTGAGGAACGCCGGGAACCCCACGTAGTCGAACACGCCCTGCCAGTCGATCGGGTAGTTCAGGTTGCGCAGCGACTGCGCGGTCGTGTTGGCCGGGTGATCCTTGTGCGGCAGCAGCACGGTCGGCGGGATCGCGACACCCATCTTCGACGCGAGCGCGTAGTTGAAGAACTTGTCGTCGGCGCTCCACCAGAACGGGTTGTTGATGATCGACGCGCCGCCGAGCACCGCGTTCTTCAGGTACGCGCGATAGAACGGCACGTCGTGCGAGATGCGGTCGACGATCACCGCGTAGGGGGAGGGGACGGCCATCCTGACCGCGTCGATGTGCGCGAGTTCCGCCGACACGTCCGGCCCCCCGTCCGCGTTGATGCGGTCCACCAGCGCCTGGGGAAACGAGTTTTCCTGTCCGAACAGCACGCCGACCAGTCGCGTCATCAATGCCCTCACTCAGTCTATGGCAGGTAGGCGCGCGCCATGTCGCGCCACGCAGGCCAGTCGTGCTCGCTGTCGCCCCAGACGTGCAGGTGCGCGGGAATCCCCTTCGCCTCGAGCAGGCTGGCCATCTCCTCGTTGTCGCGGCGGCAGATGTCGCGGTCCCCGGTCGCCAGCACCCACTTGTTGCGGCGGCAGTGGTCGAGCACCCAGGTGTCGTCGAGGTTGGGGAGGAAGTCCGGCGGATTCAGGAAGTAGCAGTCCTGGTCGTAATAGCCGTCGAGGAAACGCTTGATGTCGTACGCGCCCCCCATCGTCACGCACCGCTCGAAGATGTCGGGGCGGCGGAGCGCCAGCACCAGCGCGTGATAGGCGCCGAAGCTGCACCCGGTGACGCCGAGCGCGCCGCCGCCGCGCTGCCGCACGAACGGCACGACCTCGTCGAGGAGATAGCCTTCGTACTGGAGACTGCGCTCGACGCGCCAGCGCGGATGCGCCTGCGCGTTGTACCAGCTCTCGCTGTCGACCGTGCTCACGCAGAACAGTTGCAGGTGACCATGCACGAGCTTTTCGGCGAGTGCGCCGGTCATGTGCATGTCGTCGTACTCGTGGAACGAGCCCATCGACGAGGGAAAGACCACGTAGGGCGCGCCGCCGTGGCCGACGACGAGCAGGTCCATGTCACGGCCGAGACGAGGCGAGAACCAGCGGTGGTATTCTCGATTCATTGAGCGCATTCGAGTCTACCTCCACTGACCTCCGCAAGCACGAGCGCTTCGCATCCCGCTTCCTGGCCGAGACGCGCGACCTGATCGTCTACCTGCCCCCGGGCTACGCGGACACGCCGGCGCAGCGATACCCCGTCCTCTATCTGCACGACGGACAGAACCTCTTCGATGGCGCGACGGCCTTCGTCGCCGGCCAGGACTGGCACGTCAACGCCACGGCCGATGCGATGATCCGCGAGGGAGAGATCGAGCCGCTCATCATCGTCGGCATCTACAACACGGGCGAGCATCGCATCGACGACTACACGCCCACGCGTGATCGGAAACACCGCAAGGGCGGGGACGCGGACCTGTACGGCCAGATGCTCACGCAGGAAGTGAAGCCCTTCATCGACGCCGAGTACCGCACGCTGGCGGCGCCGGGGGACACCGGCCTGGGTGGATCGTCGCTGGGCGGCCTCGTCACGCTCTATCTGGGAATGCGGCATCCCGACGTCTTCGGCCGCCTCGCGGTGATGTCGCCGTCGGTGTGGTGGGACGGCCGCGTGATCCTGCGCGTCGTGCGCATGACCGAGCCGAAGCCACGCCTGAAGATCTGGCTCGACATCGGCATGGACGAGGGGAAGAAGACGCTGCTCGACGCGCGCGCGCTGCGCAACGAGCTGGTGCGCGCGGGCTGGGTCGACGGGGAGGATCTCGCCTATTCCGAAGTGGCGGACGCCGGGCACAACGAAGCCGCGTGGGCGTCGCGCGTCGGACTCTTCCTGCAGTATCTGTTTCCGAGACGGGGCGACGGCCGCAAGGGGCGGCGGAGACGGGACGCCTGACGACGTCACGCTCGACGCTGCTGCTGGTCTGGTGGGGCACGTGCCTGCTCTGGCCGGCATCCTGCTGCTCGGCGTCAACTACGGCCTCGTGTTCTGGGCCGCCCGGTTCCTTCCTTCCGGCCTCACCGCCGTGCTCCATGCGACCACGCCCGCCTTCGGATTGATCTTCGGGCATGTGCTGCTGAAGGACGAGCGCTTCTCGGCGGCGCGATTCGGCGGCGTGCTGCTGGGTCTCGCGGGTGTGGCGCTCGTGCTTCGCGATCAGATCACCGGCGGGGGAGCGGCCGCCGCCGCCCTCTCAGTCGTCGGCGCCGCGGTCGCCGTGGCGCTCGCGTACGTGCTGCTCAAGAGGGCAGGCACGCACATCGACACCACCGTGCTCACGTTCGGCCAGATGGCGGCGGCGGTCGTGCCGCTGCTGCTCGCGGCGTTGGCGATCGAAGGGGTGTCGAATCCGCTGGCGTGGCCGCCGCGCGCCCTGGCGGCGCTGCTGTATCTGTCGCTGTTCGGATCGGTGGCGGCGCTCTGGCTCAATTACTGGCTGCTCAAGCGCATGTCCGCAACGGCGGTGCTGGCGATGTCGCTCGTAGAGCCGCTGCTCGCGTCCCTGATTGGCGCGGCGGTGCTGGGGGAGCGGATCACGCCGCTTGCGATTGCCGGCGGATTGCTTATCTTGTCAGCGTCTGGGTCGTGATGCGCGCACCTCAGCCGCAGCCGTCCGCTGTGGCGTGATTCTTGGACGTGCTTCCTGCATGGACGAGTTACTGCCGCCGCCCATCAAGCTCGAGCCGCTCGAACGACGGCCGAAGACGATACGTGAACGATTCCGCCGCCGCAGGCACGGGCCGCGAGCGCTCGTGGACATTCGCGAGCGCGCCGGCATTACGCTCGACGAGATTTCGGCGCGGACGCGCATCCCCGTGCATCACCTCGAGGAGATCGAGCGTGGCGACGTGGCCGGCCTGCCCCCAGGTGTCTACGCAAAGTCGTGGGCGCGGGCGTATGCGAGAGAGATCGGCGTCGAAGCCGACGTCGTGCTCGAGGCCGTGCGTCCGGTCGCTGCGTCGGAAGAGTCGATCGACGACATCAAGGAAGCGCGTCTGGAACGCGACCGCGTGACAGTGGAGGCCGTGCCGCTCGACGGCAGTGGCAGTGACGGCGACACTGCGGGACTGATGCGGAAGCTGGCGCTGGTCGCGCTCGTGCTCGCGATTTTCGTCGCGGCTTTTCTCTATTTCTTTCCGGTGCGCGAATCAGGCTCGAGCGGGCTGCAGCCCGTCGGCGGGGCCGGGCAGCAGGCTCCCGGGCGCTAGCAGCCGATCGGCATCCACCCACCGGTTGCGCCCCTCGCGCTTCGCTTCGTAGAGGCCGCGGTCGGCCAGGGCGATCGCCTGTTCCCATGTCAGCTCCGGCGCACCATCTGACACTTTCGACGGCAGGCTCGAGAAGCCGATGCTGCACGTGCAGCGCAGCGTGGCACCGCCCGGCAGGGCGAAAGGCTGCGCCTCTATCGCTGAGCGGAGGCGCTCGGCCAGCACGGCGGAATCGCGCGCAGGCATCTCGCGGCACACGATGAGGAATTCCTCGCCTCCCCAGCGCGTGATCGTGTCGGAGGCGCGGCACGTCGCGCGCAGCACGCCGGCGACGCCAGTCAGGATCAGATCGCCCCCCTTGTGGCCGTGCCCGTCGTTGATGGCCTTGAAATGATCGACGTCGAGCATCATGAACACGAGCGCGGCGTCGGGGTCGGTGCGCGCGCGGCGCACCACCGCGGCGACGTCCGCCTCGATCGTCTGCTGCACGAAGCGGCGGTTGCGCAGCCCGGTGAGCGAATCGGTCACGCTCAACTCCGAGGCGAGCCTCGCTGCGTCGACGCGCCGGCGATACATGAACACGCCCACGACCAGCGCGAGCGCTCCCGCGGCGGCCACGGCATTGCGCTGGGTCCGGCTGCGGCTCGCCTGCAGCTCGTTGAGCGCCTGCCGCGACAGCAGGCGCTCGTTCTCGGCCTGCACTTTCTCGCCCTGATACCGCCGCTCGAGTGTCTCGAGGCGGCGTGCCTTGTCTTCCGCGAAGATTTCGCCCTCGAGCGTCTTGAAGCGCTTGTAGGCCGCGAGCGCCGGCACGGCGCGCCCCGCGAGCTCTTCGCCGCTCGCCAGTTGCTCGAGCGCGCGCCGCTGCAGCTCGCGCGACTTCGTCGCTTCGGCGATCGAGAGAGCCGACGCGGCCAGCGCGGCCGCCTCACGCCCGCGCCCCAGCCGGTGCTCGAGCGATGCGAGGCCAATGAGGGACTGCGTTTCGGTCGTACGATCGCCGAGTTCCCGGCTGGTGGCGAGCGCTTCTGAGAGGAACTGCCGCGCTTCGACCGGCTTACGCATCGCGGCGTAGATGCTGCCCAGGTTCTTCAGCGAGTTCGCCACACCCGGCCGCTCGCCGATCGACCGCCGAATCTCGAGCGACTCGCGGTGGTACTGAAACGCCTTCTCGAGATCTCCCATCTCGAGATACACGTCCCCCATGTTGCTGAGCGTGCCGCCCGTGCGGTTGACGGCGCCCACGCGCCGCCGCAGCTCGAGCGACCGCTCGAAGTACTGCAGCGCGCGCTCGCGCTCGCCGAGCCGCGCGTAGACGATGCCGATGTTGTTGAGCGACAGCGCGATCGCCCCGTTGTCCTGCAGCGCCTCGCGCACGCGCAGCGCCTCGACGTGATACTCGAGGCTCTTTTCGTAGTCGGCGAGATCGGTGCCGTAGACGAATCCAAGATTGTTGAGCGCGTTGGAGATGTCGGTCTGGCTGCGCAGGCCGCGGTAAATGTCCAGCGACTGTTCGAAGAATCCCACCGCGACGCTGGCGTTGCCGCTGCGTTGCGCGATCACGCCCAGGTTGTTGAGCGCGCGTCCTCGTCCACGGGCGTCGCCGTTCTGGTCAGCAAGTGTGTGCGCCTCGCCGGCGCGGTCCCTCGCCTCGCCGAACGCACCCATTTGCATGTGCGCCCAGGCCATCTCGTTGAGCGTGCGCACGTGCGCGTCCGGATCCGGATGTCGCGCGAAGAGGGCGAGCGCGTCATGCGCGTACGCGATCGCCTGCTGCGGGTTCTCGGTGCGGAGGCGATCGACGAGATCGGCCAGCGCGCGGGCGCGGTCGAGTCCCTCGAGCGCCGCTGCACGCGCCTGCAGCTCAGCCGTCGCCGGCGCGGCCGCCGGCTGCGCCGCCGCGAGGGCGGGCAAAGAGAGACACAGCGCCAGAATCGAGCCGCGCAGGGGGAACCCAGCCATCGATGAAGGCGGCAAGTATAACTTGCCTTACCATACGCCCCATGCGCCACACGGCCCGCCTCCTCTGTTCCGCGCTCGTCCTCGTCGCCGCCGCTCCGCTCGCAGGGCAGCGTCAGCCGATCGACGCCGCCATCCGGGGCTTCGTGAAAGTCGACGCGCCGCTGATTGCGCTCACGCACGCGCGCGTGATCGACGGCACGGGCGCCGCGCCCCGCGAGGATCACACGCTGGTGATCAGGGACGGCGTCATCGCATCAATCGGCGCGAGCGCGGGAGCGGCGATACCCGACGGCGCCACCGTGATCGATCTGACGGGGCGCAGCGTGATGCCTGGCCTCGTGATGCTGCACGAGCACCTCTATTACCCGACAGGCCCCGGCGTCTACGGCCAGCTCGGTGAGAGCTTCGTGCGGCTCTATCTCGCCGGCGGCGTGACGACGATGAGGACGGGTGGCAACGTCAACGGCTTCATCATGGACTTCAACCTGAAGCGTCTGACGGACCTGGGACTGAAGGCCGGCCCGTCGATCGACGTCACCGCGCCCTACCTCAATGGATCGAACGGGTTCGTGCAGATGCGATCGATGGAAGGGGCCGCCGACGCGCGCAAGCAGGTCGCGTACTGGGCCGACGAGGGGGCCACGTCCTTCAAGGCGTACATGAACATCTCGCGCGCCGAGCTCGGCGCCGCGGTGGAGGAAGCGCACCGGCGCGGCATCAAGGTGACGGGACATCTGTGCTCGGTCACCTACAGCGAGGCCGCGGATCTCGGCATCGACAACCTCGAACACGGGTTCCTCGCGGCCACCGACTTCGTCGATGGCAAGCAGCCCGACGTCTGTCCGCCCGGCCGCCGCACGCAGGACGCGCTGGGAGCCCTCACCGAGACGTCTCCCGCCTTTGTCGCGCTCGTGAAGAAACTGATCGAGAAGAACGTGGCGCTCACGTCGACGATGACCGTGTTCGAGACGTTCACGCCGGGGCGCCCGATGCCGCCGGGGCTCGACGTGCTCGTGGCGCCGCTGAAGGAGCAGTTCGAGCGCACCTACGCGCGCACGTCGGCCAACGAGACGTCGGTCTATCGCACGCTGTTTCCGAAGGCGATGGCGCTCGAGCGCGCCTTCGCCAAGGCGGGAGGCCTGCTCGTCGCCGGCACCGATCCGACCGGATCGGGCGGCGTCATTCCTGGCTTCTCGAACCAGCGCGCGCTGGAGCTGTTCGTCGAAGCGGGCTTCACGCCGCTCGAGGCGATCACGATCGGCACGCGCAACGGCGCGACGTATCTCGGGCGCGACGCGCGCATCGGCACGCTCGCTCCCGGCAAGCAGGCCGATCTCCTCGTCATCAACGGCAATCCCGCCGCGTCGATCGCCGACGTGCGCAAGGTCGAGACGGTGTTCAAGCGGGGTGTCGGATTCGATCCCGCGAAACTGATCGAGTCGGTAAAAGGGAGGTCGGGCCTGTGGTGACCTTCGCACGCATCGCGATCACCACCGGCACTGACCGGCCTTTCCGGTGCGCGCGGCGTCGAAACGCGGTGGAGGAAGGTGCATGAAGACACTCGCGATAGCGGCGATGGTTCTGGCCGGAGCGGCCGTGCAGGCCCAGGGTCAGGTTTACAAGGGGGGCGACCCCGGGGTCACCAGTCCCGAGGTCGTCAGGGAGACCAAACCCAGGTACACGGCAACGGCGATGCGCGAGCGGATCTCCGGATCCGTGCAGCTGCAGGCCGTCGTCGACACTCGGGGCACCCCGACGCACGTCACGGTCGTCACGTCGCTCGATACCGTATACGGCCTCGACACGAGCGCCGTCGACGCGCTGAAGCAGTGGAGGTTCAAGCCCGCGATGCGCGACGGCAAGCCGGTGCCGTATCAGGTGACGGTGGAGCTCACGTTCACGCTCAGGGACCGCGCCTTCGACAAGACCCATCACGACGTGATCGCGCCGGTCGTCGTCAATCAGCCCAAGCCGTCGTACACGCCGGAGGCCATGCGCGCGCGCGTGGAAGGCAGCGTGACGATCGAGGGAATTGTCGAGGCAGACGGCACCCTGTCGTCTCCTCGCGTCGTGAAGGGACTCGACTCCGGGCTCGACGCCAGGGCCGTCGAAGCGTTTCGCGCGTCGGTCTTCGAGCCCGCCATGCGCAATGGCCGCGCCGTGGCGTATCGCGTGTCGGTCGAGTTCACCTTCAGTTTGAGGGACTGAAGCTGCCGTGCGCGCGCCCGCCGGCCACGACCGCGCGCTGATGTCCGTTCAACGTGAGAAACTGAGCCCATGAAGATGATCGTCCTCGCCCTGGCCGCGGCCCTGTCCCTTGGAGCGTTCCGGATGCAGATCACGACACAGGAACGCGCGATGGCGGTCTTCGTCGATGCGCACCAGCAGGAGGCGATCGCGCTGCTCGAGCGCGCCGTCAACATCAACAGCGGCACGCAGAATCTCGAAGGCATCCGCAAAGTCGGCGCGATCTTCCGCGCCGAGCTCGACGCGATCGGGTTTACGACCCAGTGGGTCGATCAGAGTGAGGTCAAGCGCGCGGGCCATCTCGTCGCCGAATACAAGGGCAAGGGGCCGAAGGTACTGCTCATCGGGCATCTCGACACGGTGTTCGAAGCCGACAGCCCGTTCCAGAAGTTCGAGCGCACGGGCGACATGGCCCGCGGTCCCGGTGTGATCGATATGAAGGGGGGCAACGTCATCATCGTGCAGGCGCTCAAGGCGCTGAAGTCCGCCGGCGTGCTCGATTCACTGCACGTGATCGTGGTGATGACCGGCGACGAGGAAGACGGCGGGCGCCCGTTGCGCGTGGCGCGCAAGACGCTGGTCGACGCAGCCCAGGGGGCCGCGGCCGCGATCGGGTTCGAGGACGGCGACGGACATGCGGATCACGCCGTCACCGCGCGGCGCGGCACGACCGGCTGGCAGCTGCGCGTGAAAGGGAAGCCCGCGCACTCGTCGCAGATCTTCCGCGACGAGATCGGCTACGGCGCGATCTTCGAGGCCTCACGCGTGCTGCAGGAGTTTCAGAAGCAGCTCGCCGGCCAGCCGCACCTGACGTTCAATCCCGGCGTGATGCTCGGCGGCACGTCCGCGGAGTTCGACGCGCAGGCCGCGCGCGGTACGGCGTTCGGCAAGACGAACGTGATCGCCGAGCACGCCGTGGTCGCTGGCGATCTGCGCGCGCTCACGCCTGAGCAGTTCGAGAGCGCCAGGCAGGTCATGGAGAAGATCGCCTCCACCCCGCTCGCGCAGACATCGTCCACGCTCACGTTCGACGAGGGCTATCCGCCGATGGCGCCCACGGCGGGCAACGCGAAGCTGCTCGCGATGCTCGATCAGGCGAGCCGCGATCTCGGCCTCAACCCGATCGTGGCCGTCGATCCCGATCGCGCCGGCGCGGCGGACGTGTCGTTCGTCGCGCGCCACGTGCCGATGATCATCGACGCGCTCGGTCTCAAAGGGGATGGCGGGCACACGGTGCATGAAATGGCGGACTTGCGCGGCCTCGCGGTGCAGGCCAAGCGCGCAGCCGTGCTGCTCGCGCGCCTCGCGCGCTGACGAGGACGGATCCCGTGCATCAGTACGCGAAGATCGGCAGCGTCGAGGCGGGATAGAGGCCCGCGCGCTCGCCGAGCGCAACGAGCCGCGCGACCGCCGGCTCATCGAGTTCCAGCGTGTAGCCGTTCACGTAGAGATCGATATGCTGCTGCACGACGTCCGGCGCCATGTCCTGCGCGTGACGGCGCACGAACGCCGCACACGACGCGGGATCGGCCCACGACGCGCGCAGGCTCGCGCGGATGTCCTCGTCGACCGCCCGCGCCGTCTCCTCGCCCAGTGACCGCCGGATCGCGATCGCGCCGAGCGGAAGCGGACCCGGCATCCGCGCTTCCCACACCTCGCCGAGATCCGCGAGCTTCGTCAGTCCTTTCGCGGCGTATGTGAATCGCCCTTCGTGGATGATCACGCCCGCGTCGACATCGCCGTCCAGGACGGCGTCCTCGATCTCATCGAAGCGCATCGGCACGGTTTCGAAGTCACCGAGCAGGCGCAGCAGCAGCGCGGCCGTCGTGCGCTCCCCTGGAATCGCGATGCGGCCTCCCGGTTCCCTCGCCGACGCCGCCACCAGCAGCGGGCCGACCCCGAACCCTGCCGCACCGCCCGCGCGCAGCAGCGCATAGTCCCCACGGATGCGCCCGTACGCGGCCGCCGAAATCTTCACGACGTCGAATGCGCCGCGCTCGGCACCGCGGTTGAGCGCTTCGACATCGTCCAGCGTCAGCGCGTAGCGCGCGGCCATGCCGCAGAAGACGAACGTGTCGTTGGGGCACGGCGACACGGCCAGAGTCAGCACGCGCCCGCCTCGATCCATTCGATGACCGCGCGCCGCGCGTTGGCCGCGGCTTCCTGCAGCCGCCACGCCGCGCGATCGCGCGCCCCGACCGGGTTCGAGATCCCTCGCACCTCGCCAACCTTCACGCCCATCAGCCGCGCCACATGCACCAGCGCCGCGCCTTCCATCGATTCCACCGCGCCGCCGGTGCGTCGCACCAGCTCCTCCGCTTTCGCATCCGTGCCGGTGCATGTCGCGCACGTCACGAACGGCACGCGCCGCGCGACCGGGAACAGATCGAGCGGCAGGGTGTTGAAGAGTGGCGGCGTGCTGTTGACGACGGGGAAGCCGAGCGCCTGCATGTCGAGGAAGCCGCCGGACGATTCCGCTCCGAGATCGCCGTAGGTCTCGCTCTCGGCGCAGGCGACGTCTCCCGGCTCCAGGCCGGCGCCGGGATACGCGCCGCCGACGCCGCAGACGATGATGGCGCGCGCGCCGTGGGCGGTGAGCAGCCGGGTGAGCGCGAAGGCGGCGTTGACGGGGCCGACCCCGGTCCGCAGCAGAGTCAGGGAGCGGCCCGCGATCTCGCGCGGCAGGCCGTCGCCTTCGAGCGCGGTCGAGAAACAGATGACGAGGTCGGTCACGGTGTACCCGCCATTCTAGAATGGTCGGATGATCCCGTTGTCGGTGCTCGACCTCGTCCCGGTCAATGAAGGCTCGACGCCGCGTGAGGCGCTCGGCCGGAGCCTCGACCTCGCGCAGCACGCCGAGCGGCTGGGTTTCCGGCGGTTCTGGGTGGCCGAACATCACAACATGCCGTCGATTGCGAGTGCCGCCACGGCGGTCGTCATCGGCTATCTCGCGGGAGGCACCTCGACGATTCGCATCGGGGCGGGCGGCATCATGCTGCCCAACCATTCGCCTCTCGTGATCGCGGAACAGTTCGGCACGCTCGAGTCGCTGTATCCCGGGCGGATCGATCTCGGACTCGGCCGCGCCCCCGGCACGGATGACAAGGCCATGCGCGCGCTGCGGCGCAGTCCGGAGGACGCGGCGCACTTTCCGCACGACGTGCAGGAGCTCCAGGCGTTGCTCGCGCCCGTGCAGGAGGGACAGCGCATTCAGGCGGTGCCGGGAGGCGGGCTGCAGGTGCCGCTGTGGATTCTCGGATCGAGCACCTTCGGCGCGCAGCTCGCCGCGATGCTCGGCCTGCCGTACGCGTTTGCGTCGCATTTCGCACCCGATGCGCTGGGCGCGGCGCTCGCGATCTACCGAGCCCGCTTCGCGCCGTCTGTGCAGCTTGCGCGGCCTTGCGCAATGCCGACGATCAACGTTATCGCCGCTGCCACCGACGCCGAAGCGCGGCGTCTGTTCACCACCGTCCAGATGGCGTTCGCCAACATCGGCCGCGGGCGGCCGGCGCTGATCCGGCCTCCGATCGACGACATCGAGACGTTCTGGAGTCAGGAGGAGAAGGCGCGCGCCACGCACATGCTCACGTATTCGGTCGTCGGAGGCCCCGGGGCGGTGCGCGACGGACTGGCGCGGCTGGTCGACGCCACGGGGGCCGACGAGCTCATGATCGTCACGACCATTCACGACCATGCCGCGCGTCTTCGCTCGTATGAAATCGTCGCGGAGGCCGCCGCTCGCTGACGTGCTTAGCCGTGCGCCGCGCCCCGGCTATACTGCTCACGTGATCGCCCCGCCTGTCGCCGCCACGATTCTCGAGACCATCGGACGCACCCCCATGGTGCGCGTCAATCGCCTCACGAAGGGGTCGATCGACGCCGAGGTTTTCGTCAAGATCGAAACCTTCAACCCCGGCCATTCGATCAAGGACCGCATGGCGCTGAAGATGATCGAGGACGCCGAGAAGGCGGGCCTGCTCAAGCCGGGCGGCACGATCATCGAAGGCACGTCGGGGAACACAGGCATGGGCCTCGCGATGGCGGCGGTCATCAAGGGCTACAAGTGCATCTTCACGACCACCGACAAGCAGTCGAAGACCAAGGTCGACGCGCTGCGTGCATTCGGGGCGGAAGTCATCGTCTGCCCGACGGACGTCGAGCCCGAGGATCCGCGCTCGTACTACTCGGTCTCGTCGCGGCTCGAGAAGGACACGCCGAATGCGTGGAAGGCGAACCAGTACGACAACCTGTCGAACCGGGCCGCGCACTACGAGCAGACCGCGCCCGAGATCTGGGAGCAGACGGGCGGCCGCATCACGCACCTCGTGGTCGGCGTCGGCACGGGCGGCACGATCTCTGGTGTCGGACGGTTCCTCAAGGAGAAGAATCCGGCTATCCAGGTGCTCGGCATCGACACGTATGGGTCGGTGCTCAAGAAGTACAAGGAGACGGGCATTCTCGATCGGAACGAGATCTATCCCTACATCACCGAGGGGATCGGCGAGGACTTCCTTCCCGAGAACATCGACTTCGACGTCATCGATCACTTCGAGAAGGTGACCGACAAGGACGCCGCGGTGATGACGCGGCGCATCGTGCGTGAAGAGGCGATCTTCGGCGGAAACTCCGCCGGCGCGGCGATGGCGGGCCTGCTGCAGATGAAGGACCGCTTCAAGAAGGGGGACGTCGTCGTCGTGATCTTCCACGACCACGGCACACGCTACCTCGGCAAGATGTTCAACGACGAGTGGATGCGCGACAAGGGCTTCCTCGACAAGAAGGGCCTGACGGGGCGCGATCTGGTGGCGACCAAGACGAGCGTGCCGCTCAAGACGCTGCAGGTCACCGACAGCATCGCGCATGCGGCGCAGATGATGGCCGACAACGACTTCTCGCAGGTGCCCGTCACGCGCGACGGCCGCATCGTCGGCGCCATCAGCGAAGCGACGATCTATTCCGAGCTGGTGAAGAACCCGGACATCCGCACCAAACCCGTCGAGACGATCATGGGGCCCGCCTTCCCGTTTGCCGACATCTCGATGGGCATCGACGCGCTCGCGAAGATGATGGCGTCGAAGACGCAGGCGGTGCTCGTGCGCGACTTCAAGAGCGACGACATCTACATCATCACGCGGTCGGACGTCATCAAAGCGCTCTCGTAATCTGATGCTGGTGCGCGTGCTCTTTGCGACGGCCGGCGTAATCTGCCTTGGCGGCGGCGTGCTCGGCATCATCCTGCCCGGCATTCCGCACACGCCGTTCCTGCTGCTGGCGGCATATTGTTTTGCCCGAAGCTCGGAGCGCCTTCACACCTGGCTTGTGACGCACCCCTGGTTCGGGCCGTATATCCAGGGAGCGAAGCAAGGCTGGCGCATCCCGCGCAAGCAGGCGTTGCAGACGATCGGCGCGCTCTGGCTGTCGATGGCCGTCAGCGCCTGGGTGATCGGGCGCTGGTGGGCAGCCGCGCTGCTGCTGATGACGGCGATCGGCGTGACGATTTTTCTCGAACGGCGCTCGCGGGGAGTCGCAAATCCATGACCATGACCATTCGCCGGATGCTTCTGGCGGTGCTGTTCGCGGGTCTCGCCGGCACCGCATCGGAGCTGCTTCTGACGTCGCACACAGCGGACTTCTGGCAGAAGTTTCCGGTTGCGCTGCTCACGGGGGCCATGCCGATGACCGTGCTGCTGGCGTTCAGGCAGCCTCGCTGGCTCGTCCTGCTGATGCGTGCCTGGATGACCGTCTTCCTCGCCGCGGGCGCCCTCGGCACCTACTTCCACTACGAGAGCAACGCGGAGTTTGCGGCGGAGCTGACGCCCGGGCTCTCGGGCTTCGCCTTGCTCTCGGAGGCCCTGACCCGTCCGACGCCGCCTCCGCTCGCGCCAGGGACTATGATCATGCTCGGGCTTCTGGGCCTCATCTGCTGCTACGGAATTCGCGGGACCGCACCGGCCCCGCAGGGAGAATGACCGCCATGTCACGCCTGTCACGACTCAGTGCCGCCTTCGCCGTCCTCGCGCTCGTCGCGCTCGTGCCGCAGCTGCAGGCGCAGGCCGGCAAGCGCACCAATGTGATCGACGCGAATACCGCCACCGAGGCGCAGCTCGCGGGGCTCCCGCACATGACCGCCGCGCGCGCGACGGCGCTCGTGGCCGCGCGTCCCTTCATGACGGCCACTGCCCTCGACGCGTCTCTCGCCTCGCAGGGCCTCACTGCCGACCAGCGCAAGGCGCTCTACGCGCGCGCCTTCGTGCAGCTCAATCTGAACAAGACGACGAAGGAAGAGATCATGCTCATCCCCGGCGTCGGCGCGCGCATGCTGCGCGAGTTCGAGGAGTATCGGCCCTTTGCGTCGCTTGCCGTCTTTCACAAGGAGATCGACAAGTACGTGGACGATGCGGAGTTGCTGCGCCTCGAGGAGTACGTCTTCGTACCGATCAACCTCAACACCGCGACCGACGAAGAGATGATGACGATTCCGGGCGTCGGCGCGCGGATGGTGCGCGAGTTCAAGGAATACCGCCCGTGGAAAACGGCGGAGCAGTTCCGCAAGGAGATCGGCAAGTACGTCAACGCCAAGGAAGTCGCTCGCCTTGAGCGCTACGTCATCTTCCAGTAACCGACGTGGCCGACTGGCGGGGTGAAGCGCTCCGGTTCGCGGCGGCGGTCGAACGGCGCGCGCGGCTCGGCATCAACCGCGCCGAGCGCGTGCTCGACCCCGGCGCGTACGTCGCGTCCGGATATCGAGGCTACGGCACTCGCGAGAAGGTGCTCGTGCTCGGCCGGGTGCTGCAAGGCGACGAAGCGCACCCCAGGCTGACCGGGCCGGCGCGCCTGCGCAACCTCACCGCCGCGCTCGACCGCATCGAAAGCGATCCACTGCCGCACGCGCGCGTGCGCGTGTCGGTCGGCGGCGCCACCGAGGCCGACGCCCGCGAGATCGTGGCCGACGATGAAGGGTTCTTCCGGGAGTGGGTCGGCGCGCGCGATCCGCTGCCGGAAGGGGGATGGCAGCCCGTCCACCTCTCGCTCGCCGATCCCCGCAGTCACGCGATTGCCCAGCCGTCGATCGCGCAGTGCCTCATCCCGCCGCCTGGCGCGGCGTTCGGCGTCATCAGCGACATGGACGACACCGTCCTGCAATCGAGCGTGGCGAACTTCCTGCGCGCGGCGCGCCTCGTCCTGCTCGAGAACGCGCAGACGCGCATGCCGTTTCCCGGCGTCGCCGCGTTCTATCGCGCGCTCCAGGGCGGGACGGCGCTCACGGGCCCCAATCCAATCTTCTACGTCTCGAAGAGCCCCTGGAATCTCTACGACGTCATCACGCAGTTTCTCGAGCGGCAGGAGATCCCGATGGGGCCCATCCTGCTGCGCGACTGGGATCTCGTGCCCGAGCGCGCCACGAAGGACTTCAAGACGCGCGAGATCGAATCGATCTTCCAGACATATCCGGCGCTGCCGTTCATCCTGATCGGCGACACGACGCAGAAGGATCCCGAGATCTACCGCGCGGTCATGCGCGCGTTTCCCGGCCGCGTGCGCGCGGTCTACATCCGCAACGTCGACGCGCCCGCCGCCCGTTCGACCGCAGTGAAGAAGCTCGCCGAGGAAGCAGCCGCCGAAGGGGCGACACTGATCCTGGCCGACGACACGCTCGCGATGGCGCGCCACGCGGCGGAGCAGGGATGGATCGACCCGTCGGCGATCGCGCTCGTCACAGGCGACAAGCTCGCCGACGAAGGCGCGACCGGCGGCAAGACCGAAGCACCGGGCGCGCCGGCGAAGGAAGACGTGACGGCGCCCACGATCGTCATCGAAGGAGATTCGTAATGCCCGCATATGTGGTCGTGAACGTCGACGTGAAGGATTCCGTGCGCTACGAGGCGTACAAGACGTTGGTGCCGCCGACGATCGCGGCATACGGCGGCCGCTTCCTCGTGCGCGGCGGTGCGATGCACGAGATGGAAGGCGCCTGGCCCCGCAAGCGCCTCGTCATCGTCGAGTTCCCCGATGTCGACGCCGCGCGGCGGTGGTGGGGATCGGAGGAATATGCGGAAGCGAAGGGGATTCGACAGGCCAACTCCACGGCCGACCTCGTAATCGTCGAAGGCGTCTGATGGCGCAGCGCACGCGCCGCGTGCTCGATCCGGTGAGAGGCTTACTTACCGCCTAAAGTGATCTCGATCTTCGTCGTCTGTCCGGCAACGACTTTGGCCTGCGCGGTGCCCGTGCCCAGCGTCTCGTGCCACACGGCGACCGTGTGCGTCCCTTCCGGAACCTGATCGAATTCCGCGACGCCGTTCGACGAGGACAGGGTGGCGCGCTCGTCGGTGAGATACACGTGGCCCGACATCCACGGATGGGTGTTGCACTTCAGCGCGACCGGACCGCGGCCATTCGCCGGACGGGCCACCGTCATGCCCGGCACCGGCAGTCCCACGTTGAACAGCGATTTCCCCTCATGCTGCGCATGCACGGTGTGCAGCGTCTGATCGCGGCTCACCATGCGCAGCGTCGCGCCAGGGGCGGCCAGCGCGACGTGCGGCACGAAGCGGCACTTGTCGTTGACGATGTCGAGCGCCGGCGGCTGCGTGCCCTTGAGGCCGGGCAGCCTGACGACCGCGCTCGCGAGAAGCCCGCGCGTCATCACGATGCTCTCGTCCGGCACCGACTCTCCGCAGAGACCGGCGTCGACGCCGACGCGCAACGGAGGGCGCGGAGAGGCCGTGCTCCGTACGACCACCGTCAGCGCACCCGAGGCGTGGGCGTGTGTCGACAGATCGATGCCGAGCACCAGCGCCGCGACGGCCGTGACCACGTTCAGCGCGCCGCGCGCACCGGTTCGAGGTATTCCCAGAGTAGATAGCCGATCCATTGCATCTCCTGTTCGCGCCGGCGGTTGAGCGGCAGCCGCGCGCCGAAGGCGGCAGCGACCGCGCCGGTCGCGGTGAGGCCCTTGCGAATCTGCGGCGTGAAGGCCAGGGCGCCGTCTTCGCCATTGATCTCCGCACCGATGGTCCACGTATTGGGCCTGTCGCTGAGGTCGCGGCCCATGTACGCGTTGTAGACGAGTGCGCGGTCGCCGCCGCGCGCGGCAATCTCGTATTTGAGCTGCGCCTGCAGATACATGTCGAAGCGGCTGAGCCCGGCCGCAAGATACGGCTCGAAGACGGCCGTGCCCGTACCGAGGCCGCGTGACGCACTGCCGGTGGGGAAGACGACCTCGAGGCCGCCGCTCAGGATGGCGCCGCGCGCGTCGCTGGCAGCGATCACGTGCTTGGCCGCGACGGCGATGTCGCCCAGCCCCTGGAACATCTCCGACGATCGCAGCGGCACGCTCAGCTCGAACTGCGTGCGGCGGCCGGCGCGGCGCTCGTAGACGACGCGCGCGCTCCACGGCGCCGTGTCGTCGTGCGACGCCATGGGCAGCACGATCAGCTCGTTCTCTGGGAACGCCTTCTCGGTAAAGATCGCGCGGGGAAAATTCAGGTTGCCGCCAGGCCAGCCGCGCTCACCGCAGAAGGTGCGGATGTAGGCGACGAATCCGCGAATCTGTTGTTCGGTCAGCGCATCGCCGAAGGCAGGCATCTCGGACGACAGGCCGACCGCCGGCCCGCCGCTGCGGATGGCGACCGCCCAGTCGGCGTCGGGCTCCGGCGTCGCCACCTTGCAGTCGGTGAAGTCCATCGGCTCGACGGCGACGGGGCGATTCCCGGGCCGGCCGGATCCGTTCTCGGCGTGGCAGCGCGCGCACCACGCCTTCCACATCTCAGGAATCGTCGAGGGGGTCTGTGCCGAGAGCGGCGCCCACGCGATGAACAGTGCCGCGACGAGCAGGGCACGTCGATGGGGGCGCATGCGGACAAGCGTCCGTCATGCGGCGGCACGCGTCAAGCGCAGATCGCTAGTTGCAATCGAGACTCATCTCACTTGACCGGCGCAACGAACTTCGCCGCCTCGATAGGCACGTTGACTTCAATCTTCTCGACGTACACGGCGTAGGTCTGTCCCGCGGCTGAGCGGTCCTCGTCTATCGCGAAGGGAAACTTCACGCCCGCGACCTCGCGCCAGTCGCTGAAGTCGAGGACCACCTGCACCTTCGTGTTGTTGGGCAGGGTGAGCGAGCCGGTCTGCCGGCGCTCGAGGAAGGTCGACGGATCGAGATAGACGTGGCGCTCCGCGCCGCTCTTCAGCGTGAACACGAGGTGATGCGCGCTTTTGCCTCCGACATGCTCGAGGCCCGCGTACGTCGCGCGATGCCCCTTCTGCGTGTAGTCGACGAGGAAGCCGTCGAAGTCGGCGTCGAGATCGCGCCCCTCGGCCGCGGCTTGCGCGGCGCGCGCCGTCCAGCCCTGCGGCGTCTCGTCCCACGCGCCGTCGGACGTGACGATGCGCGCGACCACCGGGCGGCCGGTCTGTGACTGTTCGACACGCAGGAGACCCGGACGCTGGCGCAGCATGACGGCCTGCACATTCGAGAAGGGGGTGCCGATGGTGCGGGTGACGCGCATCGAGGTGATGGCCTTGATCTTCTCCATGCCACCGCGCGCGGCGATATTCTTCGCGACGAGGTCGTCCACCGATTGCGCGACCGCGGGGACTCCCGCGGAAAGGACCAGGGCCACGGCTGTCAGGAAGGCGGCAGGGTGCAGCATGCGCCGATTCTCCACCAGAACAGCAGGCCCCGTGACGTGAACGGGATGAGACGGGCTTGAGCGGGGCCGGGCGGGGTTGTACGATCGCTGAATGCGTCACGCCCGTGTTGCCCTGATTTGCGCCCTTGCTCTGACTGCAGCCGCCTGCGAGAACGGCTGCACCCGTAACAGCAATCCCGACGCGGCGACCGCCGCGCCAGGTGACATCCCCGCGCCGCCGGATGTGGCCGCGGCTCCCGCCGACGTCGAGCGCACCGCCAGCGGCCTGGCCAGCAAGCGGCTGCAGGCCGGCACCGGCACGTCGCGCCCGACGGCCGCGTCGCGCGTGAAAGTGCACTACACGGGGTGGACGACCAGCGGCGAGATGTTCGACAGCTCGGTCAAGCGCGGCCAGCCGAGTGTCTTCTCGCTGCAGGAAGTCATCGACGGATGGACCGAAGGGCTGCAGCTGATGGTGGCCGGCGAGAAGCGCCGCTTCTGGATTCCAAGCGAGCTCGCCTACAGCAACGCCCCGGGGAAACCACAGGGCCTGCTCGTGTTCGACATCGAGCTGATTGAAGTCGTCGAAGCGCCGCCGGCTCCCGCAGACGTCGCCGCGCCGCCAGCCGATGCGGGGAAGACGCCGTCGGGCCTCGCGTTCAAGGTGCTGCAGGCCGGCACGGGTACGGTGCGCCCCGATCACGACGACATGGTGACGGTGCATTACTCGGGATGGACCTCCGACGGCGCGCTCTTCGACAGCACGCACATGCGCGGCGAAACCGCGACGCTCCCCATCGCCGACGTCGTCTCCGGCTTCCGTCAGGGGTTGCAGCTCATGGTGGAAGGGGAGAAGCGGCGTCTGTGGATTCCCGAGGCGCTTGCCTTCAAGGGGCAGCCCGGCGCGCCTCGGGGCACGCTGTGCTTCGATATCGAGCTCGTGAAGATTCAGAAGTAGCGTGCGCGTGCTGTCGTCAGGCACCGGCGATCCGGTGATCCTGCTGCATCCGTTTCCGCTCCACGCCAACTACTGGGCGCCGCAGCTCGCGGCCGCCCCGCTCGGCTGGCAGCTGCTGGCGACCGACCTGCGCGGGTTCGGCACGCAGGGGGCCGGGGATCAGCCGGCGCGCAGCCTCGACGACTACGCGGAGGATGTGTTCGCGATGATGGACGCGCGCGGGCTCAAGCGCGCGGTGATTGCTGGGGTGTCGCTCGGCGGCTACGTCGCGTTTGCGATGCTGCGGCAGTCTCCCGCGCGCATTCGCGCGCTCGTGCTGGCGAATACCCGGATGGAAGCGGACGTGCCGGAAGCGATCGCCGCGCGCACAGAGATGCTCCGCCTCATCGCCGACGAGGGAAGCGCGGGTGTCGCGCGCGACATGCCGAAGCTGCTCGGCGCCGGGACCGAACGCGCGCAGCCGGCGCTGGTCGCGCGTGTGCGCGCCATGATCGAGGACGCGCCGGCAGAGGGCATGGCCGCGGCGGTCAGGGCGATGATGGCGCGCCCTGATTCGCGCCAGGCGCTTGCGGCCTTTCGCGGGGCGATTCAGATCATCTCGGGAGACGAAGACGCCCTGACGCCCCCGCCGCTGCAGGAGGCGATGCGCGCGGCGGCGCCGCAGGCCAGACTCGATGTGATCGCGGGCGCCGGCCACCTCGCCAGTCTCGAGCAGCCCCAGGCGTTCAATGCCCTGCTGCAGCGTTTCTTGCATAGCCTCACCGGATGACCTTGCGTGCGATAGCAGCGTTCACTCTGATCTCCTTTCTACCCGCGGCCCAGCTGCCCCCTCCACCCGAGGTCGACCCCCGTCACCGCGCCTTTGACGCGCTGCTCGACGTCAACGTGCGCGACGGGCTCGTCTACTACCGCGCGATGGAGGGGCAGCGCGCGGCGCTCTCGCGCTATGTCGCCTCGCTCGACGTCACGCCGGCGGCGTTCACGGCCATGACCAGGCCGGAACAGATGGCGCTGCTGATCAACGCCTACAACGCGATCGTGCTTCAGACGGTCATCCAGAACTATCCGATCCAGGCGCGCGTGAGCACCGCCCCCGCCAAGAGCATCCGGCAGATTCCGGCTGTCAACACGAAGAAGCATCGCGTCGCGGGGCGCGCGGTGTCGCTCGACGAGATCGAGCGCTGGCTCATCGACGAGTACAAGGACGCGCGTGTCATCTTCGCGCTCGGCCGCGGCGCGCTCGGCAGCGGGCGTCTCAAGAGCGAGGCCTACACGGCGTCGCGCCTCGACGCGCAACTCGAAGATGCGACGCGCGAGTTCGTGACGCGTCAGGGACACTTCCGCATCGACCGCGGGGCGAAGACGATCGTGCTCTCGCCCCTCTATAGCTGGCGCGAGAAGGACCTGGTCGCCGGCTTCGAGAGCAAGGCCGAACCGGTGTTCTCGGCGCGCGGCCCGGTCGAAAAGGCCATCCTCGCCGTGACGCTCGGACACCTGTTCCCGAGCGAGCAGGCGTTTCTGCGTGAGAACGGGTTCAAGATGACGTTCGGCGAGTTCGACTGGCGGCTCAACGATTTGACGGGAGGCAGGATAGACTAGCGCCGAACTTCCAACTCAATGGATCTCGGCCTCGACGGCTCCGTCGCGCTCATCTCCGGTTCCAGCAAGGGCCTCGGCCTCGCGAGTGCGAAAGCGCTCGCCGCCGAAGGCGCCCGCATCGTGCTGTGCGCGCGCGGGCAGGACACGCTCGACGCCGCGGCCGCGGCGCTCGCGCGCGAGCACGGCGACGACCGCGTGCTCGCCGTCGCCGCCGACGTATCGACGCCCGGCGGCGCCTCCGTCGTGATGGCGCGCACGATCGATCGCTTCGGCCGCATCGACATCCTCGTCAACAACGTCGCCAAGGCGGGCGGCACCGACCTCCTCTCGACGACCGACGATGAATGGCAGGCGGCGTTCGATGCCACGCTGTTTCCCGCGATCCGCCTGTCGCGCCTCGCCGTGCCGCACATGCGGAGGGCCGGCGGCGGTGTGATTCTGATGATCGCGTCGATCTGGGGGCGCGAGTCGGGCGGCCGCATGACCTACAACGCCGTGAAGGCCGCGGAGATCAGTCTCGCCAAGTCGATGCAGCAGCAGCTCGCCCGCGACAACATCCGCGTCAACAGCGTCGCGCCCGGCTCCATCCTGTTTCCCGGCGGCTCCTGGGAAAAGCGCACGAAAGACGATCCGGAATTCATGCGCGACATGATCGGCCGAGATCTGCCGTTCGGCCGTCTGGGCACGGCTGAGGAAGTCGGTAACCTCGTCGCGTTTCTCGCCTCGCCGCGCGCCAGCTGGGTCGCCGGCGCGTGCGTCACCGTTGACGGCTGCCAGAGCCGATCGAACATCTAAGAGTCCACTATGACTACTCTGACCGCGTGGCTGGACGCCGCGGCGCCGATCGTCGACAAGGTGGCCACGGCGGTGTTCATGCCGTACGTCGTCATCGCGCTGATGGGCACGGGCCTGTTCCTGACCATCCGTCTCGGCGCGGTGCAGGTGCGCCGCATCCGCGAAGCCTTCCGCGCGATGGTGGCCGGCCAGGCCGGCAGCGCGGGCGGCGCCCTCTCCCCGTTCCAGGCGTTCATGATGGCGCTCGCGGCGTCGGTCGGCACCGGCAACATCGCCGGCGTTGCCACCGCGATCATCTCCGGCGGCCCTGGCGCGCTCTTCTGGATCTGGGTGTTCGGCCTTGTCGCGGCCGCCCTCAAATTCGCCGAGGCCACGCTCGGCGTGCGCTTCCGCGAGATCGCCGGCGACCAGACCCGCACGGGCCCGATGTACTACCTGCGCGACGGTCTCAAGCAGCCGTGGCTTGCGTGGACCTACGCCCTCGTCGCGGGTGTCGCCGCGCTCACGACGACGCCGTTCACGCAGCCGAATTCGATCGCGGTGGTGTGGAAGAGCCAGTTCGATATTCCGACGTGGGTGACCGGCGTCATCGTGGCCGTGCTGACGTGGCTCGTCGTGATCGGCGGCGTGAAGTCGATCGGCCGCGCAGCAGAGAAGCTCGCGCCGCTGAAGGTCGGCCTGTACCTGGCCGGCGGTCTCATCGTGATCGTCTCGTACATCCACGAGCTGCCCGGTGTGCTGGCGCTGGTCTTCCGCGAGGCCTTCGCGATGGATTCGGCGCTCGGCTTCGGCATGTTCATCGCGATTCGCTACGGCATCGCGCGCGGCGTCTACGCAAGCGAAGCCGGCTACGGCACGGCGGCCGTGGCGTACGGCACGGCGAAGAGCGATCGCCCGTCGCAGCAGGGCCTGCAGGCCGTGATGGAAGTCTTCATCGTCTGCTTCGTGACGGCGACGATCAGCGCGCTCACGATCCTGGTCACGGGCGTCGCGATGCAATCCATCGAAGCCGGACGCGCGGGGCAGGAGGTTGTCACGAGCACGGCGGCGGTCGCATCCGCCTTCAATGCCGCGATGCCGGTCGTCGGCGGGTGGATCGTGGCGTTCTGCGCGTTTCTCTTCGGCTACACGACGCTCACGGGCTGGGCCTTCTACGGCGAGCAGTTTCTCGAATACATCTTCGGCAAGCGCGTCATCATTCCCTACCGCTGGATCTATTGCCTGCTGATCCCGTTCGGCGCCATCTCGCGGGTCGATCTCGTGTGGGCCTGGGGGGATTTCATGAATGCCCTGCAGGTCTTCCCGAACGTCATCGGCCTCATCGGGCTGTCGGGCCTCGTGGCGAAGTACGCGTGGGATAACAAGACCGGGCCACAGGCTGCAGACCGCGTCCCCCAGGCCTGAGCCATAAGGCCTGAGCCCCGGCCACGGTCGAGCTCCTTTCGCTTCTTGATCGCCCCAGCGCCCCCTGCTACGATCCGGGTTCACGTTTCTGCACACCGTGGACACAAATCAACAGATCGCCAGATCACTCGATCATCAAATCCGCAAAGACGAAGGTCTGGACGCCGCCATCAAGCGGCTCGTGGCGACGCCTCGTCCGCGGTCGGGCGGACTGGAAGATGACGACCCGGTTGTTACGGCGATGCACCGGCTGCCGGCGGTCGACGCGGTGCATGGGGAGTGGCCCGCGCTGCAGGACCGTGTCATCGAGGCGTACGCGTCGCGAGGCATCGCAAAGCCGTACTCGCATCAGTCCGAGGCGATCGCGCATGCGATCGGCGGCCGCAACGTCGTCGTCATCACGCCGACGGCGTCGGGGAAGACGCTCTGCTACAACGCGCCGATTCTGAGTGAGATCGTCACGAACCCCGGCGCGCGCGCGCTGTATCTGTTTCCGACGAAGGCGCTCGCGCAGGATCAGCTCGCGGAGCTCTACGCGATTGCCAGCGCGATCGGTACGCCGCCGGGCGGCGATGAGGCGGGGCCCGAGATCGGCGTCTTCACCTACGACGGCGACACGCCGGCAGACGCGCGCCGCGCGATTCGCGGCAAGGCGCACGTGGTGCTGACCAATCCCGACATGCTGCACTCGGGGATCCTGCCGCATCATCCGCGCTGGGCGAAGCTGTTCGAGAATCTGCGCTACGTCGTGATCGACGAGCTGCATGCGTATCGCGGCGTCTTCGGCAGCCACCTCGCCAATATCGCGCGGCGCCTGCAGCGCATCTGCCGGCACTACGGATCCGATCCGGTGTTCATCTGCTCGTCGGCGACGATTGCGAACCCGCGCGAGCTGGCGGAGCGGCTCGTCGGCAAGCCGTTCGAGCTGGTCGATCAGAGCGGCGCGCCGCGGGGCGAGAAGTTCTTCATGTTCGTGAACCCGCCGGTGGTCAACGCGCAGCTCGGCATCCGGCGCTCGTATCTGGCCGAGACGCGGCGCGTGGCGGGGGAGTTCCTCAAGCGCGGGCTGCAGGCGATTGTGTTTGCGCAGAGCCGCCTCTCGACGGAGATTCTGACGACGTACCTGAAGGAGGCGTTCGAGGGGCCTCCCGGCACGCCGGAGACGATTCGCGGGTATCGCGGCGGCTATCTGCCGCTGCGCCGGCGCGAGATCGAGCGCGGGCTCCGCGATGGATCCGTGCGCGGCGTCGTCTCCACCAACGCGCTGGAGCTCGGTATCGACATCGGGGCGCTGGACGTCTGTGTGATGGCCGGCTATCCGGGCACGATTGCGTCGACGTGGCAGCGCGCGGGGCGCGCGGGACGCCGGTCGGGCCGATCGGCGGCGGTCATGGTCGCGTCGAGCGCGCCGCTCGATCAGTTCATCGTGCGGCAGCCCGAATATTTCTTCGGCGCGAGTCCCGAGCATGCGCTGATTAATCCCGACAACCTGCACATCCTGCTCGATCATGTGAAGTGCGCGGCGTTCGAGCTGCCCTTTGGCGCGGACGAGCAGTACGGAACCCTGAACGTGCAGGACGTGCTGGCGATCCTCGGCGAGGAAGGCTACGTGCACCAGGCCGAAGGGCAGTGGAACTGGACGCACGAGTCGTATCCAGCCGATGCGGTCAGCCTGCGATCGATCAGCTCCGACAACTTCGTGGTCGTCGACACGACGCACGGCGAGCAGGTCATCGCCGAAACGGACTTCACGAGCGCCCCGGCGATGCTGCACGAGAAGGCCATCTACCTGATGGAAGGGCAGCTCTATCAGGTCGAGCGGTTCGATTTCGACGGCCGCAAGGCGTTCGTGCGCGAAGTCGAGTGCGACTACTACACCGACGCCATCACGTACACACGCGTCACCATTCTCGAGACCGTGGGGTCGGACGATGTGCTCGCGCTGCCGGCGGCGGCGCTCGACATCAGCGCAGCGGCGGCCGGCACGGAGCACGAGGTGCGCGGCTTGCCGGCCGAGACGCCGGCGTGGGCCGAGAACGCGGGATTCGGACCCGGCGCGGAGATCGCGGAGCGTGATGCGGGCGTCCGCGCGTGGGGAGACGTGCACGTCGTCTCGCGCGTGGTGGGGTTCAAGAAGATTAAGTTCTACACGAACGAGAATATCGGATCGGGCGAGCTCGATCTGCCCGAGCAGCAGATGCACACGAGCGCCTACTGGCTGACGGTGCCGCGCGGGACGTATGAGGCGCTGCCGTGGAGCACCGACGACAGGCGCGACGGTGTGGCGGGCCTCGCGTATGCGATGCACAGCATCGCGCAGCTGCTGCTCATGTGCGACCGCGGCGACATCGGACTGTCGGTCACGAGCGATGAGGGTGACGCGCCGCGCGTCTTCATCTATGACAACTATCCGGGCGGCATCGGTTTCAGCGAGCCGCTGTTCCTGATGCATCGCACACTGCTCGAGCGCACGCGCGAGATCATCGACGGGTGTCCGTGTCCGAAGGGATGCCCGTCGTGCGTGGGTCCCGAGGGGAACCAGGGACCGCTGTCGAAGGCGGTGGCGTCGACGCTGCTGGCCGTGCTGCTCGACGAAGGACAGGCCGCGGCATGAGTGACGCGACGGCGCCGCCGAATCCGCGGAGCGGCCGGGATCTCGCGTCGAAGCTCAGGGCGATTGTGCGGAACAATCCGCCCGAGCCGGCGCGCGAGCTGATCGTCGAGCCCGATGTCGCCGAGAAGCGCGGCGTGCTGCCGCCGCCGCCCGAGTTCGATCGGGTGGCCGAAGCGCTCGGCGGCCGCCGCCACGAGAACAAGTACGGCGCGGTGCTGACCGTCGATCGGCGGTACGAGTCGGACCGCTGGCACGGCAGCGAGCAGATCGGCGGCTGCGAGATGGACGACTTCGAGCCGCTGCGCACGATGGACGCGCGGTTCCGGTCGTCGTGGCCGGCGCTCGACTGCGTGAGCCGCGAGCCGGGAGCGGAGCGGCCGCCCCTCGGGGCTCCGCGATCCCCTCTGTTCTTCGACCTCGAAACCACGGGCCTCAGCGGCGGCGCGGGCACGGTGGCGTTCCTCGTCGGCTGCGCGTGGTTCGACTGCGGCGCGTTGCAGGTGCGGCAGTTCGTGCTGACGAGCATGGCCGCCGAACGCGCGCTGCTCGAGGCGCTGCGCGAGCAGATCGACGCCGCGCCGTTTGTCGCAAGCTACAACGGACGCACGTTCGACGCGCCACTCATGGATGTGCGCTGGGCGTTTCACCGGCTGCCGTCCCCCTTCGAGACCAAGCCGCACTTCGACATGCTGCCGCCGGCGCGGCGGCTCTGGAAGCATCGCGGAGAGCAGCGGGGCGGCGCGCTCGAGAGATTTGGGGGGGACGGGTCTTTGCGCCAGGTCGACACACGTTCCGGCTGCAGTCTCATGGCGTTCGAGCGCCAGCTGCTCGGGTTCCGGCGCGTGGACGATGTGCCGGGGTTCGAGATTCCGTCGCGCTATTTTCAGTTCCTGCGCACGGGGAACGCCTCTCCCCTCGAGAGCGTGCTCGAGCACAACCGGCTCGATCTCGTGTCGCTCGCAGTGCTGACGGCGCGCGCGGCGCGCATCGTGCGCGGCGGTCACGAGGCGTGCGCCGACGCGCGCGAGTCGCTGGCGCTCGGCCGCTTGTACGAGCAGACGGGACGCCTGTTCGACGCGCGCGCCTGCTACGGCCGCGCCGCTGACGCTGGCGATCGGCCGACGCGTGCCGACGCGCTCTCGCGCCTTGCCGTGTCGCTGCGGCGCGAGAAGCGGTACGACGAGGCCGCCGCGATCTGGCGCCGCATCCTCGACGGTCTCCCGAAGAACAAGCCGGGCAGCATGCTGCCGCTGGAGCGGCTCGCGATGGAAGCGCTCGCCGTGCATCACGAGCACCGTGAGAAGGATCTCGAGCTCGCGAAGAAATTCGCGGCAGCCTTAAACGACGAAAACGGCGACGAAGGGATTCGCCGCCGTTTGAGCCGTCTCGAACGGAAAATGAGCCACGGCCCGCTGCTCAACTAGAGCAAGGGGGGCCGGCGGGGGCTTCAGCCCTTCGCGGCCTTCTTGGCTTTGGCGGTCGACGCGGCTTTCACCACGGCAGCCGACTTCTTGCGCTCCTCGACCGACATCGCGCCGAAGCGCTTCGTGAACCGGTCGACGCGACCCTCGGTGTCGATCAGCTTCTGACGGCCCGTGAAGAACGGGTGGCAGTTCGAGCAGATCTCGAGGTGCAGCTCCTGCTTGGTCGAATGGGTCTGCCAGGTCGCGCCACACGCGCAACGGGCCTCGACCTCGAAATACTTGGGGTGAATCGCTTCCTTCACAACGAGCTCCTCGGGGACTACGGGAAAACGACAGTATATCAGACCGGGCTCAGAACTCAGGGCGCAGGGCTTCAGCCCGGTCCGTCCCTGAGCCTTGGGCCCTGAGCCTATTCAACCTCATAACCCCTGTCC
>JALYRV010000261.1 GCA_030855205.1 Acidobacteriota bacterium
GCGCGCCGCCTCGCAGGTAGCCGCCGATCGCCGTGCGCACGACCATCGCGCACGCGAATGCGTTGTTCGAGCGGTAGCGCATCATCGACATCTCGTCGCGCAGCTGCATCATTGCCGGCCAGATGTAGTCGAAGAACTGGATCTCGACGACCGGCTTGAGCCCGCGCGTCGCCATGCCCACGGCGCGTCCGATGATGTTGGCCTCGGCCAGCGGCGAGTTGAAGACGCGGTCGGGGCCGTAGGCGCGCTGCAGGCCGTGCGTCACCTTGAAGACGCCCCCCTTGCCCGACACGCACGCCATGTTCTCGATCCGGCTGCAGTCGGCGACGTCCTCGCCGAACATCACGATTCTCGGATCGCGCGCCATCTCGTCCTTCATCGTACGGTTGATCGCGGCCACCATCGTGTCCGGCTTGCCTTCGGGCACTGCGGCCGTGTCGAACGCGGGCGATGAGGGATCGACGTCAGGCGAGTAGACGTACAACGTGGCGGTGTCGCGCGCCGGCTTGGCGGCGGCCAAGGCATAGTCGGTCGCCTCGTTGACCTCGGCGTCGACCTCCTTCGCGAGGGCATCGAGATCGTCGCGCGAGACGATCTGCTCCGCGACCAGGAACTCCGCGAAGCGCGGAATCGGATCGCGCGTGCTCTCCTCCTCGCGCTCTTCCGGCGTCTTGTACAGCTTCTCGTCGTCCGACAGCGAGTGCGAGTAGGGACGGATGACTTTCGCGTGAACGAGCGCGGGCCCGCGGCGCTCGCGCGCGTGCGCCACGGCCTCCTTCATCGCGCGATAGCTCGCGATCGGGTCGGTGCCGTCGACGCGCAGCACCTTGAGGTTCGGGAACGACTCGAGGAGGTTGGAGATGCTGCCGCCGGGCGTCTGCACCTCGACCGGCACCGAGATCGCGTAGCCGTTGTCTTCGACCAGGCACACAATCGGCACTTGTCGCACGCAGGCCGTGCTCATCGACTCCCAGAACTCTCCCTGGCTCGTCGTGCCTTCGCCGAGCGACACGTACGTGACCTCGTCGCGCTCGAACCTGGACGCCGCGCCGGAAATGCCCTCGATGCGTTCGTAAAGCATCCCCGCTTCGGCGCAGCCGACCGCCTGCAGGCACTGCGTGCCCGTGGGGCTCGACTGCGAGACGATGTTGAGCGCCTTGTGACCCCAGTGCGAGGGCATCTGGCGGCCCCCTGAGTTCGGGTCCTCGGCCGCGCCCACGGCGCTGAGCAGCATCTCGCGCGCCGTCATGCCCAGCGTGAGGCAGAGTGCGCGATCGCGGTAGTAGGGATAGAACCAGTCGTGGGCCGGTTTGAGCGCGAGGCCCGCCGCGACCAGCACCGCTTCGTGTCCGGCGCCGCTGATCTGAAAGAAGATCTGGCTCTGGTTCTTGAGCTGAATCTCCTTGTCGTCCAGGCGCCGCGACAGCAGCATCGTGCGATACACGCGCACGAGGTCGGGTGCCGTCAATCCGGCGTATTTCGTGTCGACGTGGGTGTCAGGGGCGTCCGCCGTGGCGGCCGCGCTACGAGAGGAAGTCTTCATGGCGGCAGCCCAATTATAAGGCGGGTAGGCTAGAATCCGCGCGACATGACTACACGGGCCCGTCTGCAGCGCTGGGATGAACTCGCCCTCGAGAAAGTGACCGAGATGATTTCCCGCAAGGTGGTCACGGGGGAGCGCGAGATGCTCGCCCAGATCTACCTCAAGAAAGGCGCGATCGTCCCTATGCACTCGCACGAAAGCGAGCAGATCACGTACGTGCTGCAGGGCGCCCTGCGCTTCCTCATCGACGGGGAGCAGATCACCGTGCGCGAAGGGGAAGTGCTGCTGATTCCGTCGTGGGTGGAGCACCAGGCGGAGGCGCTCGACGACACGTTCGAGCTCGATGTCTTCAGCCCCATCCGCGAGGACTGGCTCAACAAGACCGACTCGTACTTTCACAACGAACCCGTGCGCGTCGACGGGGAGGGGGACCGATGATCGGACTAGTGGTACTGCTCGCAGTCGCCGCGCTCGTGCTGTTCTGGGCGATCGCCGCCTACAACCGGCTGATTGGCCTCAGGAATCAGACCGAGAACGGGTGGAAGCAGATTGACGTGCAGCTCAAACGCCGCCACGACCTCGTGCCGAACCTCGTCGAGACCGTGCGCGGCGCGATGGAGTTCGAGCGCGATACGCTCACGGCGGTCATGGAAGCGCGCTCGCGCGCCGTGTCGGCGTCGGGCCCGGCCCAGGCCGGCAAGGCGGAAGGCGAATTGACGCAGGCGCTCGGGCGCCTGTTCGCGGTTGCCGAGAACTACCCGCAGCTGACCGCCAATCAGAACGTCAAGATGCTGCAGGAAGAGCTCGTCGCCACCGAGAACAAGGTCGGCTTCGCGCGGCAGTTCTACAACGACATCGCGACGAAGTTCAACATCGCGCGCGAGACGTTTCCGTCGAACCTGATCGCGGGCGCGTTCAATTTCGTCCGCGCGGAGCTCTTCGAGATTACGGACCCCGGCGAGCGCGCCGTGCCGAAAGTCGACTTGTCCATCCGCAAGCCATAGCGGCACGCTCGCGCGCCGTTGACGGACAGGTCATGAACTTTCTGGATCAGCAGCGGTCCAACCGCAGGCGGACGTGGGCCGTGATGCTCGCGTTCGTCGCGCTCGCGCTCGTCGTGGGCGCGGGGTTCGACCTCTTCGTGCTCGGCTCGGCCGACGAGGGCGTGTTCGTGCCGGTCGGCTCGTTCATGGCGTTCGCCGTGGCGTCCGGCTCGGCGTCCATCAGCTATTTCGCCGGCGATCGCGCCGTGCTGCGATCGACCCAGGCGATACCCCTCGAAACCGCGATGGCGTCGGCGGATGCCGACTTCCGTTTCACCCTCACACAGTTGCGCAACGTCGTCGATGAGATGGCGATTGCCGCGGGCCTGCCGGCCCCGAAGGTCTTCGTCGTGCCGGATTCGGACGGCAATGCTTTCGCGACGGGGCGCGATCCCGAGCATGCGTCGATTGCGGTGACCGAAGGGCTGCTGCGCACACTCACGCGCGAGGAGCTGCAGGGCGTCGTCGCGCACGAGATGTCACACGTGCGCAACTACGACATCCGTCTCATGACCGTCGTCGCCGCTCTCGTCGGCGCGCTGGCCCTGCTGTCGGATTTCGCCGGACGATTCGGGCGGATGGGCGGGGGCACGAGCCGGAAACGCGACAGCAAGGACAGCGGCGCGGGGGCCGCCGTGTTTCTCGTCATCTGGCTGGCCCTCATCCTTCTGGCCCCGCTCCTCGGCCGCCTGCTCGCGATGACGGTGTCACGGCAGCGCGAGTACCTCGCGGACGCGTCGGCGGCGGAGCTGACGCGCAACCCGGGGGCGCTCGCATCGGCACTCGAGCGCATCGAAGCGATGGCAGGGCCCACGAAGCTGGTGCATCAGGGAACCGCGCATCTCTGTATCGCGGATCCGATGGCGCTGAAGCTCGACGACAAGGAAGGCCGGTTCGCGGATTGGATGGCAACGCATCCGCCGATGAAGAAGCGGGTCGCGCTGCTGAGGGGGATGTCGTACGTCACCCGAGAGCAGGCGCTCTAGTGCACCCACCGATCCTTATCCTTACCGCCCGGATGCACGTCGAAGCGCTTACGTAACCGGTTCATCTTCCACTTGAGATACCGGTATTTCAGATCCGCTCCGAGCCCACCGCCCCGCGAATCCCCCCCAGCCCCCAGGTAGAAATACGCCGCCGCGACCCCTCCGAAGTGCGCAAAGTGCGCCACCCCGGACGTCAACTGCGACCCTGCCGCGACGGCGAAGTCGATGGCCATCAAGACCGCGACGAACCAACGCGCCCGCAGCGGGAAAATCATGAACATCAGCACCGTGCGATGCGGAAACGCGCGCGCCCACGCGAAGAGCAATCCGTAGAGCGCTCCGGACGCGCCCACCGTCACACCGCCGTACGTGCGCAGCCGCCAACCGGCGTCGATCGGCAACAAACCGACGAGCACCGTCGCCGCGCCCGCCACCACGCCGCAGACCAGGAAAAATTTCGTGAAGGCCTGCGTGCCCCAGCGCCGTTCGAGCTCCACGCCGAACATCCAGATGCCCAGCATGTTGAACACCAGGTGAAAGACACCCTGGTGGATGAAGAGGTACGACACGAACTGCCAGACGCGCAGGCGCTCGACGACGTCCTGTGGCGCGAGGCCGAGCAGAAAGAGCGCGCCGGGCCAGACGGCCGTCAGGAGGAAGCCGGCGGCGCACAGCGCGAGGATCGCGCGGACGGCCGGCGTCATGCCTCCCGGCCCGAAGCTGTAATGCATGGTCGAGGGAGGTGCGTAGCGCGACATGTGCTTGCGACTCACCGCGCCGCGCGGCTTGCGCGCGCGCGGCGCAGCACAGCCGACAGGGCGTCTTCGAATTCGGCCAGCCGCAACAGCCGCGCGGCCGCCACGAGCGCGATCACTCCGGCGCCAATGGCGCCGCTGACGGCGGCCGCGCGCTGCAGCGTCGACGCGCCGCCGAG
>JALYRV010000262.1 GCA_030855205.1 Acidobacteriota bacterium
GTGCTGATGTGAATCAGCGCGGAACCCGTGCGTGCGGCCACTGTCGCGAGCCGGGAGACGCCGATGGCATTCGCGTCGAGTGCGTCGACAGGATGCGTCTCGGCGCCATCGACATCCGTCCACGCGACGCAGTTGACGATGGCGTCGGGCTCGTACCGAGCGAGCGCGTCGATCTCGCGCGGCCGGCTGAAATCGCAATCCTGGCGCGTGAGGGCGATGACCTCGTGGCCCTCACGAAAGCGATCACAGACGACGGCACCGAGCTGGCCAGCCGAGCCGGTAACGAGGACCTTCATTGCCCTCCGTAAAAATCCCGCACGGCGTTGACGACGTAACCCAGCTGCCCTGAGGTCAGCTCGCCATAGACAGGCAGCGCGAGCGTTTCGGCCGCGGCGCGCTCCGCCTCAGGAAAGTCGCCAGGAGCGTACCCGAGCGACTTGAAGCACTCCTGCAGGTGGAAGGGCACGGGGTAGTACACCTCTGTGCCTATTTTGCGAGTGTCGAGGAAGGCGCGCAGTTCGTCGCGCCGTTCGGCGCGAATGACGAACTGGTTATAGATGTGGAAGCAGTCCTGGCGCACGACCGGCAATGTGACGACCGTGTCGAGACCGGTTTCCGCAAATAGATCTCGATAAATGTCGGCGTTGCGCCGTCTCGCTTCGGTCCAGCTCCCGAGGTGGGGCGCCTTGACGCGCAGAATCGCGGCCTGGAGCGCGTCGAGGCGGAAGTTCGCGCCGATCTTCTCGTGGTAGTAGCGCCGCTCCGAACCATGGGCGCGCATGAGTCGCAGCTCGCGCGCGAAGGCTGCGTCGTTCGTCGTGGCGAGCCCTCCATCGCCGAACGCGCCAAGATTCTTGCTGGGAAAGAACGAGAAGCACGCCGCCAGACCCCAGGCGCCGGATGGCCGGTCCTGATACTTCGCGCCAATCGACTGGCAGGCGTCCTCGATGATGGCGATGCGGTTCGACGAGGCCGCACTGATGAGCGGCTGCATGTCGGCCATCTGTCCGTAGAGGTGTACGGGAATCATCGCCTTCGTACGCGGCCCGATCGCGCGAATCGCCGCAGCCGTGTCGAGGTTGAACGTCGTCGGGTCGATGTCGACCAGTACTGGCGTCGCACCGACGCGCGCGATGCAGCCGGCGGTGGCGAAGAAGGAGTACGTCGACGTGACGACCTCGTCGCCTGGCCCTATTCCGAGCGCCATGAGTGCCGCGAGAATCGCGTCCGTGCCAGACGACATGCCGATGGCATGCTCCACCTCGAGCTGTGCCGCGATCTCACGCTCGAAGCTTTCGACTTCCGGTCCCCCAATGAAACGCTGGCTGTCGGCGACGCGCGTCATCGCATCGAGAAGGGACGCGCGCAGCGGCGCGTACTGCAGTTGCAGGTCGAGCAGAGGAACGGCTGTGTCAGACACGGTGAGAGAATTATACTGGTGCAAATGATCAATGTGCTGGTCACCGGCGGCGCCGGCTTCATCGGCAGCAACTTCGTCCGCTGGGCGATCAACGCGCACGCCGACTGGCACATCACGACGCTCGACAAGCTGACGTACGCGGGACGGCTCGAGAACCTCAGCGAAGTCGACGGCCATCCCCGCCACACGTTCGTGAAGGGAGACATCGCCGACGCGAGCGTGGCCGCGCCGCTCGTCGAGCGGTCGGAGATTGTCGTGCATTTCGCGGCCGAGACGCACGTCGATCGCTCGCTGCAGTCGGCCGGCGAGTTCATCCAGACCGATGTGTTCGGCACGTTCGTGCTGCTCGAAGCGGCGCGGCGCGCGCCGAACCTGCGCCGGTTCATCCAGATTTCGACCGACGAGGTCTACGGCAGCGTGCCGGAAGGGGAGAGCGTCGAGACCGACGAGTTGCGTCCGCGCAATCCGTACTCGGCGAGCAAAGCCGCCGCGGATCGGCTCGCGTACAGCTACTGGGCCTCTTACCAGGTTCCCGTGATCGTGACGCGCGCGTCGAACAACTACGGTCCGAATCAGTTTCCCGAGAAGGTCATCCCGCTCTTCATCACGAACCTGATCGAAGGGCGCAAGGTTCCGCTCTATGGCGACGGCCTGAACGTCCGCGACTGGCTCCACGTTGACGATCACTGCCGCGCGGTCGACATGGTCATCGAGCGCGGCGTCGACGGCGAGGTCTACAACATCGGCGGCGGCAACGAAGTGCGCAACGTCGACCTCACGCATCGCATCATCGAGCTTGTGGGCGCCGACACCGCGATGATTCAGCCGGTGGCGGATCGCCCCGGCCACGATCGCCGCTACGCGCTCAGCACCGCGAAGATGCGCAAGCTCGGATGGCTGCCCGAGGTTGTCTTCGAGGAAGGCCTCGCGAGCACGGTGGCGTGGTATCGCGACAACCCGTGGTGGTGGCGGCCGATCAAGGAACAGGATGCCGCCTTCCGTGCGTACTACGACGCGCAGTACGGGCGAAAGGGTTGAAGATTCGCCTGAACGGCGAGCCGCACGAGCTCGCAGCGCCCACACAGCTGCTCGCGCTCCTGGACGCGCTCGGAATCGACGCACGACGCGTCGCCGTTGAACATAACCGCCTCGTCGTCAAACGCGCAGACTACGACTCGACGACGATCGATGAAGGAGATGAGGTTGAAATCGTGAACTTTGTCGGCGGCGGATCTGAAGACGCGTTAGTGATCGCAGGGCGGCGTTTCACGTCGCGGTTGATCGTCGGGACGGGCAAGTATCCGTCCAACGAGATCATGGCCGCCGCGCACGCCGGGTCGGGCGCCGAGATGGTGACGGTGGCCGTGCGGCGCGTCGATCTGTCGAAAGGTGGCGCCGGCACGCTGCTCGACTTCATCGACACCTCGAAAATTTTCCTGCTCCCTAACACTGCGGCGTGCTTCACGGCCGACGATGCGGTGAGGACGGCGCGACTTGGACGCGAAGCGGGCCTGTCGAACTGGGTGAAGCTCGAAGTGATAGGCGACGAGCGCACGCTGTTCCCCGACAACGAAGCGTTGCTCGAAGCGACGCGTATCCTGGTCAAAGAAGACTTCGTCGTCCTGCCATATACGAACGACGATCCGGTGATGTGCCGAAAGCTCGAAGATGCCGGCGCCGCGGCGGTGATGCCGCTCGGCGCGCCGATCGGCTCCGGGCTCGGCATTCAGAACCCGAATAACATCCGCATCATTCGCGAGCAGGCGAAGGTTCCGGTCATCGTCGACGCAGGTGTCGGAACCGCATCGGATGCCGCGTTCGCGATGGAACTTGGCGCCGATGCCGTCCTGATGAACACGGCCATCGCGGGCGCAAAGGATCCCGTGCGAATGGCGGAAGCCATGAGACACGCCGTGATGGCCGGCCGCCTTGCGTATCAGTCGGGACGCATTACGCGCCGAATGCACGCGGCAGCCAGCAGCCCGATGGACGGCCTGATCACCTCGAGCCGTTCATGAAGGTCACGCCGACGGAACTGGCGGGCGTAATGGTTCTCGAACCGCGACTGTTTGCGGACGCGCGCGGAGCCTTTTTCGAGAGCTACAACCTGCAGCGGCTCGACGCGGCGGTAGGTCGCGAGGTCCGCTTCGTGCAGGACAACCAATCCGTTTCCACCCGCAACGTCCTCCGCGGCCTGCATTATCAGGTCGGCCGCCCGCAGGGAAAGCTTGTACGTGTGATCGCCGGGCAGATCTTCGACGTGGCCGTTGACCTGCGAAGGAGCTCTTCGACCTTCGGCCGCTGGGAGGGGTTCGCGCTCGACGCCCAAGCCCACAGGCAGGTGTGGATCCCCGAAGGATTCGCACACGGCTTCCTGGTGTTGTCGGAGACAGCCGAGGTGATCTACAAGACGACCGATTATTACGCGCCGGAGCAGGAGCGAACGATCCGCTGGGACGATTCGGCCCTCGGAATTGCGTGGCCCCTGACGGGTACGCCGATCCTGTCGCCCAAGGATGCTGCCGGTCAGCTGCTGGCCGACGCCGAGGTCTTCGCGTAACGACTACTCGCGCCCGCGCGACTTCACCGCCGCGCGGGTCTCGCGATCGGCCTCGCGCTTCTTCACCGTCTCACGCTTGTCGTGGAGCTGCTTGCCTTTGGCCAGGCTGATCGCGATCTTGATGCGGCCGCCCTTGAAGTACATCCGCACGGGCACGAGCGTCATGCCCTTCTCTACCGTCTTGCCAATCAGCTTTCGAATCTCCTGTTTGTGCAGCAGCAATTTGCGCTTGCGCGTCGGCTCATGGTCGGCATATCCCCGTGCGCTATACGGGCTGATGTGCACGTTGTACAGAAAGACTTCGCCGCCCTCGACACGCGCATAACTGTCGCGCAGGTTCACGCGCCCCTCGCGGATTGCTTTGACCTCGGTGCCCTGCAGCGCTATCCCCGCCTCGAAGCTCTCGAGGAGGTGATAGTCGTGCATGGCCTTGCGGTTCTCCGCGATGTTCTCGCGCGCGGCTTCGCGTTCGGTCGGCACAAGCTGATTGTACGGGATGCTGGGGCCTCGACCGGCCCTTCGGCTA
>JALYRV010000081.1 GCA_030855205.1 Acidobacteriota bacterium
GAGCTGCCGATCGTCGAAGCCCTCCTGACGCCGTTCTACGTCAACGGCGCCGCGGTCGGCACGGTCTGGGTGATCGCCCACGACGTCTCGCGACAGTTCGATCGGGAAGATCTGCGCCTGCTGATGAGCCTCGGCAAGGTCGCGAGCGCGGCGTACACGACGCTGCAATCGCTGAGAGTGACCAGCGACTCGCGCGACCGGCTCCACCGCGAGCTCACGGGTGCGCATCGGCTGCAGCGCGCCAGCACGGAGTTGATTCGCGAGGACGATCGCGAGTTCGTGTATGCCGAGCTGCTGCACGCGGCGATTGCCGTGGCGCAGTCCGACATGGCCACGCTCCAGTTGCTGCATGAAGAGCACGGCGACCTGGTGATGACCGCCTCCGAGGGCCTCGCTCCGGCGTCGGTGGCGCAGTGGGCGCGCGTGCGGGCGGGCGCTCCCTCCACGTACGGCACCTCGCTCAGCACCGGCGCGCGCGCGGAAATCGAAGACGTCGAAGCGAGCGCGGCGCTGGCCGGCACACCCGACCTCGAGGCCTTCCGCTACTCCGGCATTCGCGGGGCGCAGTCGACGCCGCTCGTGTCCCGCTCGGGCCGCGTGCTCGGCATGCTGTCGACCCAGTGGCGCCAGCCCCACGCGCTGTCAGCGCGCGACGTGCAACTGATCGACGTGCTTGCGCGGCAGGGAGCCGACGCCATCGAGCGCCTGCAGGCTGATGACGCGCTGAGACAGAGCACATCGCAGTTCGAGGCCCTCTTCGACAGCGCTCCCGCCGGGATGTTCCTCGTGGACCACGACTTCCGCATCCGCGCCGTGAACCGGGCCGCGCGCCCAGCCTTCGGGGCGGCCTCCGACGTGATTGGCAGGAACTTCGAAGAAGTCATTCACCTGCTGCTGCCGCAGGCAGAGGCGGCCGACATGACCGCGCGCTTCCGTCACACGTTCGAGACAGGAAAGCCGGATACTGCGAGGAAAGATCCGGCGTTGCCGGGCGAGACGCACCGCTTCCCCGACTGGCAGATCCACCGCGCGCAACTCCGCGGGGGGCATCTGGGCGTGGTGTGCCACCTCGGCGCCGACTAGCGCCAGGGCACCTGCGGCGATCGGTAGAAGTTGATGCCGAGCGCCGTCCATCGCGCGCTCTGCGCGGCCAGCCGCAGGCGATAGCCGTCCCACGATCGCGCCGCCTGCGGTGACCATCCGATCTCCGCGATGCCCGCGAGCCTCGGAAACATCAGGTAGTCCATGTCCGCGGCGCGCGCGACGGTCTCGGTCCACAAGGGCCCTTCGACGCCGAGCACCGCGCGCTCGGGCACACCGTCTACCGCCGTCGCGGGATCCCAGTCGTAGCCGTCCTTCACTTCGATGCGGCCGGCCCACTCGAGTCCGATCGCGGTCGCCGCCGTGTACCGCATGTCGAGATACACCTTGTTGGCAGGCGACATGATCACTTTCCCCGTCTGCGCGACGTTCCCTTTCATCGCGCCGGGCCGCCACAACTGCACGATCGACGACGCATCGAGATCGACCGCCGCAATCTCGTCCCAGCCAATCATCGTCTTGCCGTGCTTGCGGACAATTGCTTCCGCACGCCCGATGAAGCGCGCGTATTGATCGGGCGACAGGCGCTTCACCTCGTCGCCGCCGATGTGGAAGTACGGCCCGGGCGTCATCGCCGCAATTTCGCGCACGACATCGTCGATGAACTGGTACGTCGCCTCATTGTCTGGGCAAAGCGTGCTGAAGCCGACTTCGATGCCCGTAAACAATGACGGCGCGACGCCGTCACAATTGAGCTCCGGATAGGACGCGAGCGCCGCGTTGGTGTGCCCCGGCATGTCGATCTCGGGCACGATCGTGATGAAGCGATCGGCGGCGTATTTCACGATCTCCGCGTACTCCACCTTCGTATAGAAGCCGCCGGGTCCGCCGCCGACTTCCGTGCTGCCGCCATGACGCGTGAGATTGGGGCGGCTCGCGATCTCGATGCGCCAGCCCTGATCGTCGGCGAGGTGCAGGTGCAGCCGATTGAGCTTGTGCAGCGCCATGAGATCGATGAGACGCGTGACGTCGCTGACGCGGAAGAAGTGGCGCGCGACGTCGAGCATGGCGCCGCGCCAGACGAATCGCGGAGCGTCGGTAATCTCGACGGCCGGCACGGTGAGCGTCTTGCGGCGAAGCCACTCGTGCTCGACGGTCGCGGGCATCAACTGCCGGAGCGTCTGCACGCCGTAGAACAGGCCGGCCGGTGCTTCCGCGGTGATGCGCACGCGCGCGGCATCCGACGAGAGGCGGTAGCCTTCGGCGCCGGTGCGGGCTGTCGCGTCCAGACGGAGCAGGATGTCGGTCTCCACGGCATGCGTGACGAGCTCGACCGGCACGGCGGCGGCCGGCGACGGCGCGATCAACCGCGCGAGGAACGCGCCGGCGGGGATCGCGGCAGTGTCGTTGACGATGACGCGCGTGCGCGGCGTGATCGCGAACGGCGGCGTTGCCTGCGCGGCGAACGAGGCGGGAGCCGGCAGCAGCGCGTGCGCGGCAGGCACGGCGTCGCGCGTGGGGACCGTCGCCACCGCGCGGGGCCCGGCGCAGGCCAGGCCCGCCGCGATGACGGGCAGCAGGAGCAGAACCTGCCGCATGCGCTGCGCGTTGCTCATCGTCCCCCTCCAGCAGCCGCGCGTGGCGGCCCTGGTGCGACGCCGGTGCCGTACTTCTCGACGCGGCGGCGCTTCATGTCGTAGACATCACCCGCGGAGAGCACGTAGTACGGCTTTTCCCACGGCTGATACATGCGCGTGTTGTCGTGCACCGCGACCTTCCACTTCCCCATCACTTCGAACGTGTCTCCCTTCACCACAATCGCCGTGCCTTCCGACAATCCGATGCCGAGCAGGTTCGGGAACTTCTGAATGACGGGGATCAGATCGTCCCAGCGGTTGCGCGTGTTGATGTGCTGATCGATCGCCGTCCCGCGCAGAAAGCCGAAGGCCTGCTGGTGCTCCGGCTCGGTCGTCATCACAATCTGCGGGCCGGCAACGGCGCCGCGCACGAGATACTCGCCCTGGATCGTCGCGCCCGCGGAACTCCCGCCGATGACGCCGCCCCGCTCGAGCACCTTGTGGAACTCCGCATACGCAAGGGTGCCGGCGTAGGAGTCGACGATGTTCCACTGCCGGCCGCCGTTGAACCAGACGGCCGTCGCGTCGCGCAGGGGTTGCACGAACGCCTCGGTGCCGGCGACTTTCGGATCGTGCGTGTGGAGCATCGTCACGCTCCGCGCGCCGCGCTTGACCCATGAGGCGATGACTTCCTCTTCCTTGTACGGCCGCACCGACCCATCGGTGTTGCGGTTCCCGCCGGCCGTGGGCACGACGACGATCCTCGCGTTCGCCCCGCCGGCGAGCTCGATGAAGCGCTCGATGATGCCGGTGCCTTCGGTCGCGCCGCCTCCCACGATCACGAGGGTGCCCTTCGGGGGCCCATAGTCCTGACTGAACACTGAAGATTGAACACTGACAATGGCGAGAACAGCGAGGGACAGGGGCAGGAGTCCGGGGCGTGTGGCGCGCATGGCGGCATCGTAGCTCAACGCCGTGCGAGAGCGTCCGGGCGCAGGTTCCTTGAATCCGCGATCCGGAAACATCGATCCGCGGGGACGGCCGGTGTGCGGAATCGCGACGCGGGGCGTTTCGTCCCGCGTCCACGCCGTCGCGCCACGCAACCGGGCACTCGCTGTTCGTCACACAACTGCCGGGCGTGCGTCCCTCATCACAGGTTTCGTCACACCAGGCCTGGCTGCGCGGCACGCCGGTTGCCCTTCAACGATCGGGCAACGGCGGCCACGGTGGCCGCCGATTCGCTCTTCCCAAGGAGGAATGACGATGTATCGAAGCCGCACCTTGTGCGCGCTCGTGCTGCTTGCGCTGGCCGCCTTCGCGCGCCCGGCCGCAGCCCAGACGACCGGAGATCTCGCCGGCCGTGTTCTCGACAGCTCGGGCGGCGTGCTGCCCGGAGTGACGGTCACGCTGACCAGCAACGCGACGGCGACGCCGCAGTCGACCGTGTCATCCGAGAACGGAGCCTTCCGATTCGCCGGCCTCGTGCCCGGCGTCTACAAAGTGCAGTTCGAGCTGTCGGGCTTCAAGACGCTCGTCAACGATCAGGTGCGTGTGCTCCTCGGTCAGGCGACCGACCTGCAGCCGCGCCTCGAGATCTCGACGGTGCAGGAGACGGTCACGGTCAGCGGCGCGTCGACGGTGGTCGACGTCTCGGCCGTCAAGACGGGCCAGACCTTCACGAGGGACTTCCTCGAAGGCATTCCGACCGCGCGCGATCCCTGGGTCATTCTCGAGCAGACGCCCGGCGTCGTCATGAACCAGCAGAACGTCGGCGGAAACAAGTCGGGCCAGCAGTCCTCGTTCGTGTCGCACGGCTCGCAGCAGGGCAACACGATGTGGAACGTCGACGGCGTGACGATCACCGACATGGCGGCCACGGGCTCCTCGTCGGTCTACTACGACTTCGACTCGTTCGAGCAGATTCAGGTGACCACCGGCGGCAACGACGCGTCGATGCAGACCGGCGGCATCAACCTGAACATGATCACCAAGAGCGGCACGAACGTGTTCCGCGGCTCGAGCCGTTTCTTCGTCACCGACGAACAGTTCCAGGGGGACAACTCGACCGACGCGCTCCGCGCGCAAGGCGCCGGCTCGGGCAACCCGATTCAGAACATCCGTGACTACGGCTTCGAAGTCGGCGGCCCGATCCTGCGCAACCGCGCGTGGTTCTGGGGCGGCGTCGGCTCGCAGGACATCAAGGTCGGCGTCATCGGCTTCCGCAAGGCGACGCCGGAGTGCCTCGCGCTCGCCGCCAACGCGCCGTCGGATCAGATGCGTCCCTGCCTGAACACCGACCTCACGCTGCTCGACAACTACAACGCGAAGGTCAACGGCAACATCAACGCGTCGAACCGCCTCAACTTCAGCTACGGCTTCAGCGACAAGGTCCGCAACTCGCGCGACGTCGCGCCGCTCCGCACGTTCGAAGCGGCGTGGAAGCAGAGCGGTCCTACGGGCAGCTATCGCGGCGGCCACCAGTGGATCGCGAGCGACAAGCTCGTGGTCGACACGTCCGGCTCGTACGTGAGCGGCGGCTTCACGCTCGACTTCGTGCAGCCCGAGCTCGCGGCCGTGCAGGCGCAGCTCGATCTGGCCACCGGCCTGAACTCGCGTTCGCGTTTCAGCGACGAGAACACCCGCCCGCAGTACGCGGTGCAGCAGGACGCCAACTACTTCGCGACGAACCTGCTCGGCGGGGACCACGCCCTGAAGTTCGGATGGAAGTGGCGCAGCACGCCCGTGGAGCGCTACGTGCACCGCGGCGGCAACGGCGTCGTCATCACGAGCGCCAACGTGCCGGTGGAGTTCACGGCCACGCGCGACCAGACGTCGCTGCAGACGCTGAAGACGATCTCGGGCTACGTCAACGACTCGTTCACGAGGGACCGCTTCACGCTCAACGTGGGCGTGCGCGCCGACTTCCAGGACGACTCGGTGAAGTCGCGCCAGGCGCCGGCCAATCCGATCGTGCCGGAGTTCCTGCCGGCGGTCGACTTCCCGGGCGCCGACGCCAACGTCGAATGGTTCGACGTCTCGCCGCGCCTCGGCATGACGTACGACCTGTTCGGCTCGGGCAAGACGATCCTGAAGGCGAGCGGTTCGATCTACTACGGCCAGGGCCTCTTCGTGTCGGGTGCGCTCAACGCGCTCAACGAAGTGCAGCTGACGTTCCCCTGGAACGACCTGAACGGCGACTTCCAGGCGACGCGCAACGAGCTGAACCTGAACTCGGCGCGCCGCGATGCCGGCAACTACGACCCGGCGAACCCCTCCGCCCCGACGACGCCGAACCTGGTCGACGGAGACATCAGGAACGACCGCACGCGCGAGTTCATCCTCGGCGTCGATCATCAGCTGATGAACAACGTCGGCGTCAGCGCGATGTACATTAACCGCCATCTCGACCGGTTCCAGCTAACCGAGCGCCAGGGGCTCGTCAACAGTGACTACGTCGCAACGACCGCGACGCTTCCGTGCGGGCGCGCGGGCGGATGCACGGCCGACAGCTACACGGTCGAGTACTTCCAGCTGCGGCCGGGCCTCACGCAGCCGAACGCGACGTTCCTGACGAACCAGGACTCGTGGCGCAACTTCAACGGCCTCGAGCTGGCGCTGCAGAAGCGCTATGCCGATCGCTGGATGATGAACGCCAGCCTCGCGCTCAACTCGGCGAAGAACTACTTCGGCGACAGCGAGACGGCCTTCGGCGACCCGACGAACATCGCGTTCCAGGAGGGACAGGACGCCCTCGCGCAGAACGCGCGCTGGGTCGCGAAGCTTAACGGCATGTATGCGTTGCCCTACGGCGTCAACGTGTCGGGCGTCTTCAACGCGCGTGACGGCTTCCCGTTCAATCCGACGGTGCAGTCGGCGTTGCGCGCGGGCGCGCTGGGCCGTGCCAACGTCAACGTCGACCCGTTCGGCACGCAGCGCTACGACAACTTCTACCAGCTCGATCTCGGGCTCGAGAAGTCCTTCCAGGTCCGCCGCGTGCGCCTCTCGGCGCAGGCGGACGTGTTCAACGTGCTGAACGAGAACGTCGTGCTCGCGCGCGTGGCGAACTACAGCGCGACGACGGCGGGCAACGTGACGGAGATTCTGGCTCCGCGCGTCATCCGCTTCGGCCTGCGCGTGCGCTTCTAACCGCAGCGCGCACTTACTCGAGGCTGGCCGGCTCTGTCCGGCCAGCCTTTTTCAGTTAAGTCAGAAGCGGACGCCGAAGCCGATGCGCGCCGCGTGGAACTCGAACTTGCCGGTGCGTTCGAAGTTGGTCCCGCCCGCATTCACGAGAATGAACGGGTTGGTTGCCGGAGCCGGGCCCCGCACGCCGATACCCGACTCTTCGCGATTGTCGAGGCTCGTGTAAATGTATTCGCCAATCAGCCGCATGCGGGCGCCGATGTTGAATTCCACGCCGCCGCCGGCCTGGTAGCCCCACACCGACACATCGTCGCTGAGGTTCGCGTCGGCCTCGGTGGCGACGAACGTGTTGACCGTGTTGCTCGTCGTGAAGCTCTGCTCGACGTTGCCCCACGCGGCGCCGCCCGTGCCATAGATCAGGACGCGTCCGACATCGACGCCCGCCCGGCCGCGGAGACCCGCGACGTAGTTGATCTCGCGGGTCATGGTGTAGAACGCGGGCGTCACGCTGAATGCCGTCACGCTGTCGATGACGTCGCTCTTCGACACGTCGACGAGCGCGCCGATCACGAAGCGGCCCATCTGGCGGTCGTACCCGACGCGCCCGCCGAAGTCCATGCCGTTCTCGTCATCCGAACAGCCCGCGACCGCAGCCGCGCCGACCGCAGCGCCCCCGCAGAAGCCCGGCCCGAATGCGTCCGCGCCGGCCCCGGTGCGAATCGTGTCGGTGAAGGCACCGTCGAGGTTGGTGTCGAACCTGACGGTTTCCGAGTCGTTGGCGCGCTGAATACCGCGGCCGGCCGTGCCCGCCACGTAGAAACCATTCCATCCCTGCGCGCTCGCGCCCGTGACACTCACCATAACCATCAGCGCGCAACTGGCCGCGCGTACGAACAATCTCATCAGTCCTCCTCAGGTCGCGGCCGCGCAGATCTGCGCGGCGTATGGAACCTCTCTGGGGATACGCGCGACAGCCGCGACCGGATTGGGGACGTCTCTGTGGCTGCCCGGCGCGCGGACGCGAGCCCAGGGCACATCAGTTGCAGATACCCTCGACATGACCACCGCACGTCTGGGCCTCCTCCTCGCCGCCTCCGCCATGTCCGCGTCGTGCGGACTGCTCTATCGCGGAGGCGTCCGCCTGTTCTACAAGGAGGTGAAACTGCCGGCCGCGCAGATCGTGCGCGACATCCCTTACGCGGGCCTTTCGTCCACGCCGAAACAACAGCTCAATCTGTTCGTGCCGCAAGGCAAGGACTGGCCGATGGTCGTCTTCGTGCACGGCGGAAGCTGGTTCGAGGGGGACAAGAATCTCGAAGTGGGCGGCGCCGACGTCTACAACAACATCGGACGCTTTCTCGCCTCCAACGGCATCGGTGCCGCCGTCATCAGCTACCGGCTGCTGCCAGAGGTGTCGTGGCAGGGGCAGGCGGCCGACGCCGCAACCGCCGTGCAATGGGTGGGCGCGCACGCGCGGGAGTACGGCGCCAGACCCGGCTGCGTGTTCCTGATGGGCCATTCGGCCGGCGCACAGATAGCCGCGCGCGTGGCGCTCGAAGCCGCGGCGGGCCGCGCGAACGACGGCGCCATGCCCGCGACCTGCGGTGTCATTGCCGTCAGCGGCGCGGGGTACGACATGGCCGACCAGCGCACATACGAGCTCGGCAACAATCCCGGTTTCTACGAGCGGCGCTTCGGCGGCACACCGGACTGGCAGACGACGGCATCGCCCATTCGCTTCGTCACACGCGAGGCCGCGCCAAAGATTCCGCCGTTTTTGCTGCTATATGCCGGGGGAGAAACGAAGCCGCTGCAGCGGCAGTCGCAATTGCTGCACGAACGGCTGCTGGCGGCCGGCGCGCGCAGCTCGATCGTCGTCGTGCCCGGCGAGAGTCACACGCGCATCGTGCTCACCCTGAGCCGCGACGACAAGACCGCGGGACCGGCGATCCTGACGTTCATCCGGTCGCTTCAGCCCGCGAACATCGCCCATTCCGCAAGCGCAACCATGGCGGGGACCGCGCGCGCGCCCTTCCAGTGAATCCACCGTGATCGCGCCGGGACGCGCCACGAGCGTTCGTACCGTCGTGGCGAAGCGCCCGTCGTAGCCGCTGAACTCCTGCCACGCGTCGCCAATCATCTCGCGGACCGTTGGACAGGCGGTATGACCCGCTGTCCGCACTGCGCGCAGAACGCGCCCGAGAGCGCTGCGCCGCAATTGAGGCAGGCCGCCTGGTCCGTCACTGCAGCTTCGCGCGCTTGACGACGCCGCCTTCGACGTCGGACAGGGCGTGCGACACGATGAACGCGCCCTCGTCGATGCCCTTGACGATCGTCTTCACCTTGCCGATTTCGAGGCGCGTGACGACGCAGAAGAGGATGTGCTGCTCGGACCCGCTCATGCCGCCGTAGCCGCGATACACGGTGACGCCGCGGCCGAGCGACGTGGTGATCCCGGCGCGAATCGCGTCAGACGCGCCGGAGACGATGGTCATCGCGGTGTATTCCTCGATACCGTGAATGACGAAGTCGAGCGTCTTGGCCGCCGTGAAGTACGTGAGGATCGAATAGAGCGACGCTTCGACGCCGAGCACCGACATCGCCGCGAGGAACAGCGCGACGTTGAACATCAGGATCACGTCGCCGACCTTCAGCACGTGGCTGCGCCTGCTGATCAGCAGCGCGGCGATCTCCGTGCCGTCGAGCACCGCGCCGCCGCGCATCGCGAGCCCGATGCCGCCGCCGAGGAAGAACCCGCCGAAGACCGCTTCGAGCAGGCGGTCGGCGGTGACCTCGGGAAAGTGGCCGAATGCCAGCGTGAGCGCCAGCACCGAGATGGCAATCGCGCTGCGCACCGCGAAGGCGGTGCCGATGACGCGATACGCCACAGCGACAAACGGCAGGTTGACCAGCGGCAGCCACACTTCGAGCGGCAGCGCGGTGACCCTGTCGAGCAGCATCGAGACGCCGGTCACACCGCCGTCGATCAGGTGCCCCGCGAGCAGAAATCCCTTGAGGCCGAGCGCCGCCGACGCGATGCCGATGGCAATCAGCACCGCATTCTTCAACTCCCGGAGCGAGGCGCGCGTCGTCACGGCCTCAATCCTACGACAACGGCAAAGGCGCCCTGACGCCAGGCGACGTCGACCTCGAATCCCGCTCGCGCCAGCATCGCGCACTCTTCCGTCAGCGGCACGTAGACATCCTGCCTGCGCCACGCGGCGAGGTAGCGCGACGCCTCTTTCGGCGGATACGCCTTCTCGAGATGCGCCTGCCAGACGCGGCGATCTGTCCGGTCGATGGCACCGGCCGACGCGGGATAGCAGTCGGCACTGATGAACACACCACCGGGACGGATGGACCGGCGCATGCGCTTGTAGAACGCCTGCTTGGCCGCGCGCGCCGCGATGTGATGGAGCGAGAACGACGCCGTCATCGCGTCGCACCGCGGCAGCGCGGCGCCGGTGAAGTCTTCCGCGATCCCGTCCATGCGGGCGCCCAGCCGCCGGCGCGCGACCGCCAGCATCCCGGCGTCGCTGTCGATCCCAATCACGCGCGCGCGCGGCGCGGCCGCGAGGCAACGCTTCGCGAGGGCGCCGGTGCCGGTGCCGAGATCGACGATGGTCTTCGCGCCTGGCGCTGTGATGCGCAGCGCGCCGGCCGCGGCGTCCAGCATCTCTTCATAGCGCGGGATGAACGTGCGGATGCGCCGGTCGTACTCGCGCAGGCTGATGCCCAGGTGGGATTCGACGCTCACGTCTGAAGTCTATCCGCAGGACGGGCAGGTGGTGACGCTCAGATGCCCCGCTCGCGGTAGAACGCAATCAGGTCCTGCGGGCGAGGGGCCTCTCCCCCGACCTGCCGCACCATCGTCGTCACCTGCCCACGGTGGTAGCTCGCGTGATTGACGACGTGCTGCACCATCGTCCAGATCGCGGACTCTGATTCGGTGCCGCTCAGCAGCTTGTACACAATCCGGCGCGTCACGCCCGCGTCATCGAGCCCGCCGATGAACCCACGCAGCCGCGCTTCGTGATCGAGCCACCGAGCGCGCAGCGCCGCGACGTCGGGATAGTCCTCCGCATCGAGCGGCGCCGTAGGAGAGACGCCATGCCACCGATTGAGCCACGCCCATTCCGCAAAGAAGATGTGCACCGCGGTGTCGCGGATGGAGCCGAAGCTGTTGCCGAGCGGCCGGACATAGTCGCCGGCCGGCAGCGGATCGAGCGCGGCCAGCATCCGGTCGCGCGCCCAGTAGTGATAGTCGACGAGGAGCAGGAGGTCACGATGCGTCATATGGGTCTCCGTTCGGCGAGCGCGAGGAGCGGGCCGGTCATGATCGTCGTTGTCAGCGCCATGATGACCATCATGGCGAACAGGGCGGGTGAAATCACGCCGAGCTCGAGGCCGATGTTCAGGACGATCAGTTCCATCAGGCCCCGCGTGTTCATGAGCACGCCGAGGATCGACGCGTCACGCCAGCCGAGGCCCGTGAGACGCCCGCCCGCCAGCGTGCCGAGAAATTTTCCTGCGACAGCCACCAGGATGATCAGGCCGCAGAGGAGCCACGCCTCAACGCCGGCGACGAGGTCGATGCGCGTGCGCATGCCGGTGAACGCGAAGAAGGCGGGCAGGAGGAGCACGGTCACGACGCCGCGCAACTGCGCGCTCAGCGCGCGGGCGATCGGGCTTTCTTCGGGAATCAGCGCGCCGAACAGGAAGGCGCCGAAGATCGCATGGATGCCAATCGCTTCGGTGGCGATGGCCGACAGCAGCAGCGCGAGGAACATCACCGCGATGCGCGCCTGCGGCAGCGCTCCGTACTCATCGCTCCCGCCTGCCTCGCTCTTCGCGCGCGCCTTTGTCCACCGCTGCGCGAGCGGACGCACGACGAGGAACATGACCGCCACATAGCCGGCGGCCATGCCGATGACGCGCAGGCCGCCTCCAATCTGGGCCTGCGTGATGCCCACGACGATCGCCAGCAGACACCACGCGGTGACATCGTCGATGGCGGCGGCGCTGAGCGCGATGACGCCCACGGGCGAGCGGTCCATGCCGCGGTCCTTGAGAATTCGCGCCAGCACGGGAAACGCCGTCACGGACATCGCCACACCCATGAACAAGGCAAAGCCCAGACGCGGCACGCCGGGAGGGCCGACGCGCTCGAACAGGATTGGGGCGATGGCGAGACCGAGCGCGAACGGCAGCAGGATGCTGGCCCACGAGATGATCACGATGGACCGTCCGCGCGAGCGGAGCTTGCCGGTCTCGAGCTCGAGGCCGACGACGAACATGTAGAGGATGACTCCGAGCTGCGCGATGATGCCGAGGGCCGGCGCGATGGCCGGCGGCAGGATGCGCGAGGACAACTCCGGGCCGATCAGCGACGGGCCGAGGAGAATGCCGGCCAGGACTTCTCCGATGACCGGCGGCTGGCCGAAACGCGTGAGCACCCTCGCCAGTATCTGACCTGTGAGGATCACCGCCGCGAGCGCCAGCAGCACCTGCAGCAACATACGGAATGTAGAATCACACACACATGGCTCATAAACCTACAGTTTCGCCCGCATCCGCGGGCGACCGCGACTTCGTCCTGATGCTGGCGCTCTTTGTCGGCAGCGGCGCCGCCGCGCTGATCTACGAAGTCGTCTGGTTCCAGATCCTGTCGCTCGTCATCGGGTCGTCGACCGTGTCGCTGGGCGTGCTGCTCGGCACGTTCATGGCGGGCATGTGTCTCGGCAGCCTGCTGCTGCCACGCTTCGTGAGCGCGCGGCATCATCCCCTCAAGGTCTACGGCGCGCTGGAGCTCGCCATCGGCGTCATCGGGATCCTGGTGCTGCTGATCGTGCCGCTCATCGGCAGTCTCTACACCGCATGGGCGGGCACGGGCATGTTCAGCATGGTGCTGCGGTCGATCGTCGCGGCCGTCTGCCTGCTGCCGCCGACGCTCGCGATGGGCGCGACTCTTCCGGCTGTTGCGCGCTGGGTCGAGACGACGCCGAAAGGGGTGTCGTGGCTCGGGTTTTTCTACGGCGGCAACATCGCGGGAGCCGTGCTCGGCTCGCTGGCGGCGGGGTTCTACCTGCTGCGCGAACACGACGTCGTGGTGGCGACCTTCGCCGCCGTCGCGCTCAACGTGATCGTCGGCGGCGCGGCCCTCCTGCTGTCACGCGTCGCGCCGTACACGCCTGCGACCACGGAAGCCACGGCCGTCAAACCGCGCGGCGCGGCGCCCATCTATGTCGGCATCGCCCTGTCGGGCATGACCGCGCTCGCGTCGCAGGTGATCTGGACGCGCGTGCTGTCGCTGCTCTTCGGCGCGACGGTCTATACGTTCTCGCTGGTCCTCGCGGTGTTCCTTGCGGGCCTTGGCCTCGGCAGCAGCGTCGGCTCCGCGATCGCGCAGCGCCTGTCGCGGCCGCGCCTCGCGTTCGGCTGGTGCCAGATGTTCCTCGTCGCCGGCATCGCATGGACGTCGTTTGTGCTGTCCGCGTGGATGCCCTACTGGCCCGTCAATCCCTCGCTCGCCACGAGTCCCTGGATCAACTTCCAGCTCGATCTCGCGCGCTGCCTGTTCGCGGTGCTCCCGCCCTCGATCCTCTGGGGCGCCAGTTTCCCGCTGGCGCTCGCGTCGATCGCCGCGCCCGGCCAGGATCCCGGACGCCTCGTCGGCCGCCTCTACGCCGCCAACACCGTGGGGGCGATCGCAGGATCGCTCTTCGCCAGCCTGCTGCTCGTCGCGTGGATCGGCAGCCAGAAGTCGCAGCAGGTGCTCATCATCTGCGCCGCGATCTCCGGCTTCATCGTTCTCGCATCGGATGCGAAGGAACACCGCAGCGGCAAGGGCGGCATGCTCGCGCAGCTCCTGCCGATGGGCGCCCTGCTGGCCGCCGTCTTTCTCGCGCGCGCGATTCCGCCCGTGCCCGGCCTCCTGATCGCATACGGCCGCTACGCCGCGACGTGGATCGGCCAGAACGACATCTTCTATTCAGGTGAAGGGCTCACGTCATCAGTGGCCGTCTCGCGCACGCCCAACGGCGTGCTCAACTACCACAATGCCGGCAAGGTGCAGGCGTCGAGCGAGCCGCAGGACATGCGCCTGCAGCGCATGCTCGGACACCTGACGACACTGCTGCCGCCGGACCCGAAGTCGGTGCTAGTCATCGGCTGCGGCGCGGGCGTTACCGCGGGCGCGGCCAGCGTGGATCCGGCCGTCACGAAGCTGAAGATCGCCGAAATCGAGCCGCTCGTGCCGCAGGTCGTGTCCCGGTTCTTCAGCCAGCACAACTTCAGCGTCGTCACCAACCCGAAGACGACGATTCATCTCGACGACGCGCGGCACTTCATCCTGACGACGGACGAGAAGTTCGACGCGATCACTTCCGACCCGCTCGACCCGTGGGTCAAGGGCGCGGCCAATCTCTACACGGTCGAGTTCTTCGAGGCCGCGAAGCGGCGGCTGAATCCTGGAGGCGTGGTCACGCTGTTCGTGCAGCTGTACGAGAGCAACCTCGCGGCGGTCAAGAGCGAGATCGGCACGTTCCTCGAGGTGTTCCCGCACGGCAGCGTGTGGGCCAACACGATCGACGGGCGCGGCTACGACCTCGTGCTCGTCGGATCGGCGGAGCCGCTGCGCATCGACGTCGACGCGGTCCAGCGCAAGCTCGATCAGCCGGAGTACGCGGTGCTGGCGCAATCGCTGCGGGAGATCGGCATGCAGTCGGCGATCGATCTCTTCGCGACGTACTCAGGCAACCGCACGGAGCTCGCGCCCTGGCTGCAGGACGCGCAGCTCAATCGCGATCGCAACCTGCGGCTGCAGTATCTGGCGGGCATGGGACTGAATCTGTACCAGAGCGACCCGATCTATCAGGACATGGCGCGCTACGCCGGCTATCCCGAACAGTTGTTTGCCGGATCGCCGGAGACGCTCGCGCGCCTGCGCGACGCGGTGCGACGGGTGCGCGGCCGGTAGCCCCGCTACCCGCCGCGGTGCTTGCCGTACCAGAGGTCGAGCCCCTCGCGGCGCTTCAGGCCGGCGCGGCCCCGCGACGCAATCCCGGCCCACGCCCGCATCATTCCCGTAAACCCGAGCAGCGTGAACTTGCGGCCGGACGTGACGACGGGCGGGCGCACCATGCGGAACGGACCGAGGCGCTTCAGCTTCCGCGCGAGATGGATCTCTTCGGAGGCGAAGTACTCCTCATCGAAACCGCCGGCCGCGTCAAAGGCCGCGCGCGTCATGAA
>JALYRV010000263.1 GCA_030855205.1 Acidobacteriota bacterium
GGCGGGTGCAATCGGCCCGGTTGGCAGCAACCGCGGGTCGCCGAGCCCGAGCGCCGCGATGGCGCCGGCGTAGCGCGCGGCGCCGTCACCGGCAAATCCCACGCGAGAGTCCCCCGCCAGGGCCGCCATCTCACGTCCGATCACGCCGGGCGGGCCCACCTGCGGCGGCATGAGCAGGTGCGCCTCTCGCGCGGCGGCCGCGGTTTCCTGCCCGGCGGCGGGACGAACGGCGTAGAGCGCGCCGAAGATTTCCTGACGCTGCCCATCGAGCCACACGGCGACGTGGTCGAGCCCCTCGCACGCCCGGCCGGCCACGGCATCCGCCGCGATGGCGTCCAGCGTCGGGACGGGCACGACGCGCTTGCCAGTGGCCATGGCGAGCCCCTGGATGGTGGCGATGCCCACGCGCAGTCCGGTGAACGATCCCGGCCCGGTGGCGACGGCGAAGAGATCGATGTCGGCGAGGGCAAGGCCGTGCGCGCCGAGCAGCGCGAGCAGATCGTGCGGCAGCCGCTGGTCCTGCGTCCGGAGCGCGTCCCCTTCCGCCTGTGCGATGACGTCGCCATCCACCAGGACCGCCCAGCTCCCCGCGCGCGTCGACGTCTCCACAGCCAGAATCCGCACGGCAGAATCCTAGCGCGCTTTTCCAGTGCCAGGTGCGACGTGCCAAGTGCTGAGCACCAGCAGAAGCCTTCTCGTTCGCGGATAATGTGTGCTCCCTGATGTCGACAACCGTCACCCCGGCGATGCGCCAGTACTTCGATGCGAAGCGGCAGTATCGCGATGCCATCCTGTTCTTCAGGATGGGCGACTTCTACGAGATGTTCTATGAGGACGCGCTCGTGGCATCGCGCGCGCTCGAGATCACGCTCACGTCGCGATCCAAGGACGCCAGCGGCACCGCCATTCCCATGTGCGGCTTCCCCTTTCATGCGGCCGACGGCTACATCACGCGGCTCGTGCGGCAGGGATTTCGCGTCGCGATCTGCGAGCAGGTGGAGGATCCCCGCAAGGCCAAAGGGGTCGTCAAACGCGAAGTGGTGCGCGTCGTGTCCCCCGGCACGCTCACCGACGCGGCCTATCTCAACGCGCGGGAACCGGCGTTCATCGCCGCGCTCGCCCCTTCGTCTGCGCCCGGGCGCCCCGACAAGCTCGGCGTCGCCCTGCTCGATCTGTCGACCGGCGAGTTCGCGGCGGCCGAGTACGACGGACCGGACTGCCACGACGCGGCCGGACGCGGGCTCGCGCTCCTCCGCCCGCGCGAGATTCTCGCGGCCGACGGTGCAGACGTCAGCGCGGTGCGCCTCGATCCGCAGGTGCGCCTCACCCGCATCGAAGGCTGGTCGTTCGACGCCGGCAGCGCGCGCAAGGTGCTGCTCGACCAGTTCCGCACGCAGTCGCTGACGGCGTTCGGGCTCGAAGAGAAGCCGGCGGCGGTGGCCGCGGCCGGCGCGCTGGTGCAGCACCTGCGCGACACGCAGAAGGCGGACCTGGCGCACGTGCGCGCGATCGCGCTGCGCGGCGCGAGCGACTGCATGGTGCTCGACCCGGCCACGGTCAAGCACATGGAAATCGCGGAGGGCACCGAGGGCGGGCGCGCCGGGTCGCTGCTCGGCGAGATCGACCGCACCGTGACCGCGATGGGCGGACGCATGCTGCGCGCGTGGCTGCTGCGCCCGCTGCTGGCGCTGCCGCGCATCCAGGATCGGCTCGACGCGGTCGAGGACTTCGCCTTCCGCGCGCCCGACCGCGCGAAGCTGCGCGAGACGCTCAAGGGCATTCACGACCTCGAGCGGCTGACGGCGCGTGCCGCGCTCGGCACCGCCGGCCCGCGCGATCTCGTTGCCCTGCAGCAATCGCTGTCGTCCATTCCCCGCGTGCGCACGATGCTCGCGGACCTGCGCGCGCCGCTCATCAACAGCCTGGTCGCCGAGATCGACGACCTCACCGATGTGCGCGACCTGATCGAGTCGACGCTCGTCGAGGAGCCCGCCGCGTTCGCCCGCGACGGCGGCTACGTGCGCGACGGGCTCGACCGCGAGATCGACGAGCTGCGGGCGATCAGCCGCGGTGGCAAACAGGGCATCGCCGCCATGGAGGATGCCGAGCGGGCCCGCACCGGCATCTCCACCTTGAAGATTCGCTACAACCGCGTGTTCGGCTATTACATCGAGATCTCGAAGTCGAACCTCGCTGGCGTGCCCGACGACTACCATCGCAAGCAGACGATTGCGGGCGGCGAGCGGTTCGTCACGCCGGCGCTCAAGGAGTACGAGGAGAAGGTGCTCGGGGCCGACGAGCGCATCCTCGCGCGTGAAGTCGAGATCTTCGAGTCCCTGCGCGCGCGCGTGTCGTCCGAAGCCGGCCGTATCCAGGACACGGCTCGCGCGCTTGCGGCACTCGATGCGCTCGCCGCGCTCGCCGAGACCGCGGCCATCGGCAACTACACGAAGCCGCTCGTGCACGACGGCGACGAGATGCTCGTCGTCGACAGCCGCCATCCGGTCGTCGAGCGCCACACGCCAGGGCAGGACATCGCGTTCGTGCCGAACGACGTCACGCTCGACGGCGCGCGGAACCAGCTCGTCATTCTGACCGGCCCCAACATGGGCGGCAAGTCCACGTACCTCCGCCAGACGGCGCTCCTGGCGGTGATGGCGCAGGCGGGGTCGTTCGTGCCCGCGCGCAGCGCGAAGCTGCCGATCATCGATCGGGTGTTCGCGCGCGTCGGCGCGTCCGACAACATCGCGCGGGGCCAGTCGACGTTCATGGTCGAGATGCAGGAGACCGCCAACATCCTGCACGCGGCCACGCATCGCTCGCTTGTCATCCTCGACGAGATCGGCCGCGGCACCGCCACGTTCGACGGGCTCAGCCTTGCCTGGGCCGTCGCCGAGTACCTCGCCACGAATCCGAAGGCACGGCCCAAGACGATTTTCGCCACGCACTATCACGAACTCACCGACCTGGCCGACTCCGTGCCGGGCGTGGTCAACTATCACGTGGTCGTACGCGAGTACAAGGAAGAGATCGTGTTCCTGCGCAAGGTCGTGCCCGGCCGCTCCGATCGCAGCTACGGCATCCAGGTCGCCCGCCTGGCCGGCCTGCCCCTGACCGTCGTCAACCGCGCGCGCGAGATCTTGCAGAACCTGGAGCAGGATGAGCTGTCGCGCGGCGGCCGGCCGTCGTTGAGCGAGGCCGGACGCTCCCAGCAGCAGCTCGGCCTGTTTCAGCAGTCGATCGCGGAGGAGCATCCAATCGTGAAAATGGTGAGGGAGACGGAAGTGGACCAGCTCACGCCGCTCGAGGCGCTCAATCTTCTGGCCAGGCTCAAGAGCGAGGCAGGCTCGTGACGCGCTGGTGGATGGCGCTCGCCTTGAGCCTTGCGGCGGCCGTGCCGGCGGCGTGTTCGACCGGACGCACCACGCCTCCGGGAGTCATCGTCGTGGCGATGGCGAATGCGCCGCTCAACTTCGACCCACGCGTCGGGTCCGATGAAGCATCGCAGAAGATCCACCAGCTCCTCTACAACCACCTCGTGCGCATCGACGAGCGGCTGCAGATCGTGCCCGAGCTCGCCGAATCGCTCACCAATCCCGAGCCACGCATCTATCTCGCGCGCATCCGCAAAGGGGTTCGGTTTCACGACGGTCACGAGCTGACCGCGGCCGATGTCGTCCACACGTTCGGCAGTTTCCTCGACGCCGGCTTCCAGTCGCCGCGCAAGGGGGCCTACCGGCTGCTCGAAAGCGTGCGCGCGATCGACCCGTACACCGTGGAGTTCCGTCTCAAGGAGCCCTTCGGCTCGTTTCCGATCAATCTCGTGATGGGCATCGTGCCCGCCGGCGCCGGCACCGAGATGGCGAAGCAGCCGGTCGGCACGGGCGCGTACAAGTTCGTGTCGTACGCCTCGGACGACCGCGTGACGCTCGCGCCCAACACCGACTACTTCGACGGCGCGCCCGCCAACGACGGCCTCGTGCTCAAAGTCGTGCCGGACGAGACGATGCGCGGGCTGGAGTTGCGGAAGGGGACGGCGGATCTCGTCGTCAACGATCTGGCTCCGGACGTGATCAAGACGCTGCTCGACGAGGGGCGCGTGGCGGTCGCGACGGCGCTCGGTACCGACTACGCGTACGTCGGCTTCAACCTGCGCGACCCGCTGCTGCAGGACGTGCGCGTGCGGCACGCCATCGGGTACGCCATCGATCGCGAGGCCATCGTGCACTACCTCCGCCGCGGCATGGCGCAGGTCGCGTCGGGCATCGTCCCGCCGCTCTCGTGGGCGTTTGCAAAGGATACGTTCCTCTTCACGCACGATCCGGCGCGCGCGAAGCAGTTGCTCGACGAGGCCGGCTATCGCGATCCGGACGGCGACGGCCCGCGGCCGCGCATGCGGCTCACACTGAAGACGTCGACGGCGGAGGTGTATCGCGTGCAGGCGGCCGTGATCCAGCGCGATCTCGCGCAGGTCGGCATCGAGCTCGAGC
>JALYRV010000082.1 GCA_030855205.1 Acidobacteriota bacterium
CGTCTATCCGGATCAGAAGAAGTTCGCCTGGTCGTCCGACGCGATGCTGCTCGACTTCACGAGCGAGAAGGGGCGCAAGCTCCAGGGCTCGCTCTTCCTGCCCGCGAACTACGAGAAGGGCAAGACGTACCCGATGATCGTCTACATCTACGAGCGCCTGACGCAGGGTCACAACACCTACGCGCGTCCGGCCGCCAATGGCTTCAACCGCAGCGTCTACACGAGCAACGGTTACGCCGTGCTGATGCCCGACATCACGTATCACGTCAACGATCCGGGCATGTCGGCCGTATGGAGTGTCGTGCCGGCGGTCAAGGCGGCGATCGCCACGGGCATCGTCGATCCGAAGCGCGTCGGGATTCAGGGCCACTCGTGGGGTGGCTACCAGACGTCGTTCCTGGTCACGCAGACCGACGTCTTCGCGGCCGCGGTCGCGGGCGCGCCGCTGACGAACATGATCAGCATGTATTCGCTGATCTACAAGAACTCGGGCGGCACCAACGGCGCGATCTTCGAGAGCAGCCAGGGCCGTTTCACGAGCGGCTACAACGACAACTGGGAAGCGTACGCGCGCAACTCACCGGTCTATCACGCGCACAACGTGAAAACGCCGCTGATGATCCTGCACAACGATCAGGACGGCGCCGTCGACTTCACGCAGGGCATCGAGTACTTCAACACCCTGCGGCGCATGGACAAGCCGGTCATCCTGCTCGAGTACCCGGGCGAGAACCACGGGCTCGCGCGTGCGCCGAACCAGCACGACTACACGGTCCGCATGAAGGAGTGGTTCGACCACTACCTGCAGGGTGAGGCGGCGCCGGACTGGATGAAGGAAGGCATTCCGCGCCTGAAGATGGAAGAGCACATCAACGATCGTCTCAAGGCGCGTCAGAAGACGACGGATCCGAAGAAGACGACCGACCCGGCGGCCGCGGGCAAGCCTGGCGGCTCGGGCGGACAGTAGACAGGCAGAGGGCGGGCCGCGAAGGTCCGCCCTCTCGTCCGGCTCAGAAAAAGATGACCGAACTGCCGCCGCCGCCGCTGCCGCCGAAGCGCGGGTTCACGACGTTGTTGAAGATCGACCCGAAGCGATAGCTCACGCCGAAGCCGAGGAAGTAGCGATACCCGGTTGCGAGCTGCCGCTGCCGCAGCAGCACCTCGTCGACCGATGCCGCCCCCTTACGCAAGTTGATCTGATCCCGGATGCGGGAGTAGTCGCCGAAGACATTGAACGAAAAGCCCTTGAACAGCCGCACATCGGCGCTGCCGAAAACCGACAGGCGATGCCGTTCGAGGTTGTTCAGGTGCTGCCGGAAGCTCACCGAGGCGCCCGCCGATCCCCATGGCTGCCGCAATCCGAGATTCGAGCTGATCTCATGCTCGACGATGGTTTCCTTCAGCTTGCTGAAAATCGTCTCGGCCTCGTAATCGATAACGGCGGGACCCGCCGAATAGAGGAACGTCCAGCTGCGGCGCGTCGACTCCGCGTACGGAAACACGTCGAACTCCACGCCCGGCGCGACGCGGAGTACCGAGTCCTGATTGTTGAAGGTGGAGCCTGTCAGGTTGGCGCGCAGCCCGGCCGACCAGCGCGCGCCAAGGCTCTTGACGACCAGAGAGTTGACGCCCCAGCTGCGCGACACACTCCGGATGGTGCTGCTGCCCTCGAAGTCGAAGGTGTTCTCGTTGTAGTTGCCGTTGGTCGAGAGGTTGATCTTCCAGTCGGCGGTGACACGGTTGGCCGAGAGGTTCATCCGGTATGAGCTGTTCTTGGTCGAGCGCTCGCCCCCGAGATTGCCGCCGATGCTCGTGCTGAAGACCCAGTAGTTCCAGGGGTCCTTCTGCGGCGCTCCAGGCGCGGCCGCGGACGACGGGCGAAAGGTCACGTCGAGCGACTGGATCTGTCCTGCGCGAACGGCATACCGCGCAACACCAAGCCGCACCACCCGCGCGAGCTCTTTCCGCCGCGCGTCGCTTGTGTCGGTGGAGGCGGTCGAGAACGCCAGCGACTCGTCGACGCCGGCCAGCGCCCCGACGCCGATGAACTTCAGCGTCCAGTTCAAGCCCCCGCCGCCGGTCGTCTGCGTTGTGACGAGCACGTGGATGTCGGAGGAAGCCCGATCGCGCACCCAGTCGACGAATGCCACGTTGGTGCGCAGGAAATCGAAGTCGCACTCGTGCTGGCAGTCCAGGAATACCTTCAGCGGCCCGGTCGCCGGACTGTCGATTACCGCACGCCCGGCCGGGTTCGGCATCTGCGGTGGGGTCCCCGGCGGGGCGCCCTGCTGCCCGGCCTCCGCGGCAGTCGCGATACTGGAAGCGGCGAGCAGCAGAAACGCGAATGCGAGCGTACGGAGCTTCATCAATCCCCCTGAAATGCTATGACCATGGCGTGGCGAGCGGCCCTCAAGCAAGCGGCGCTCCAGCGAGGCGGTTCGGGAGCTTAGACGGAAGCCGGCCGAGGCCGGTTTGTAAACTGGGAAGCGAGAAGTGAGGCCTCTCACCGCCGCCACGGATGCGCGGCAGGACTTCACCATCCAGTCTTCGATCCTTGGCGAGACGAGACGGATCTTCGTGGCGACGCCGGCCTCGTTCGCCGCCACCGGCCCGGACCGCCGCTATCCGCTCATCCTCGCCACTGACGGCGAAGGACACTCGGCCACCACCATCGTGCAGGCGAGCCGCGAACTCAGCCCGAATGGGCTTGCGCCCGAGACGATCGTCGCCGGCATCGAGAACATCGGCGGTTATGCGGAGTGCGTGCGCGACCTCACTCCGCCCGGTCTTTCGGCAAGCGGCAGCAGCGAAGGCGGCGATCGCTTTCTCGATTTCCTCGAGCGCGAGCTGATGCCCGCGCTCGACGCCCGCTTTCGTGCCGCCGCTCCGCGTGTGCTGATCGGGCACTCGTCCGGCGGCGTCATCGCGACGTCTGCGGCCGCGGCGCGCGACACGTATCGCCTGGTCGTCGCGCTCGACTCGCCGGTGCATCTCGAGCCAACGAAACACACAGGGCGACGGGCGCACCACCCGCGCGCAACTCCAGAGCGGAGGGATCGAACTCGAAGCGGTCGAACGGGACACGTGCCATCAGTCGTGCCCATCTTAGACGGCTCAGCTGCCGGGCCGGCCGCTAAAATGCTAAAATCGTGGGTTCATGATCACGGTCTCCGGCGTCTCCATGCGGTATGGCTCGAAGATTCTCTTCGAGGACGTATCGACCACCTTCCAGAAGGGTCGCCGCTACGGCCTGACCGGCCCCAACGGGTCCGGCAAGTCGACCTTCATGAAGCTCCTGACCGGCGAGCTGCAGCCGCAGCGTGGCACCGTGTCGCGGCCGAAGAAGCTCGGCGTGCTGCGCCAGGACCAGTTCGCCTTCGACCAGTTCCGCGTCATCGACACGGTCGTGATGGGCAACGCGCGCCTGTGGAAAACCCTCGAGGAGCGCGACAAGCTGTACGAGAAGGCCGACATGACCGATGCCGACGGCATGCGCCTCGGCGAGCTCGAGGGCATCGTCGGCGAGGAAGACGGCTACACGGCGGAGAGCGACGCGGCGGTATTGCTGCAGGGCCTCGACATCGCCGACGACCTGCACGAGCGCACGATGGGCGAGCTCCAGGGGGGACAGAAAGTGCGCGTGCTGCTCGCGCAGGCGCTCTTCGGCAATCCTGAAGCGCTGCTCCTCGACGAGCCGACCAACCACCTCGACCTCGACTCGATCCACTGGCTTGTGGATTTCCTCGCCCGCTACGAAGGATCGCTGATCGTCATCTCGCACGACCGGCACTTCCTCAATGCGGTGTGCACGCACATCGCCGACATCGACTATCAGACGATCATCACGTATACAGGCGGCTACGACGACATGGTCGTCGCGAAGACGCAGGTGCGCTCGACGCTCGAGTCGCAGAACTCGCAGCGCGAGAAGAAGATCGAGCAGCTCAACGAGTTTATCGCGCGGTTCGCCGCCGGCACGCGATCGTCACAGGTCACCTCGCGGCGCAAGGAAGTCGAGCGCCTGCAGACGACAGAGCTCGCCCGCTCGAACATCGCGCGCCCGTTCATCAAGTTCACGCAGAACCGTCCGTCCGGCAAGCTCGCGGTGGAATTCACCGATGTCTCGAAGGGATACGACGGCACCGCGGTCATCGACGAGTTCAACGGCATCGTCAACCGCGGCGAGAAGATCGTGCTCATCGGCCGCAACGGCGCCGGCAAGACCACGATGCTGAAGGCGCTGCTGTCGGAAACACCCGAACGCGGCGTGACGTTCGAGAACGCCGTGTCGCGCGACGATCGCGACGCCGGCACGATCCGCTGGGGACACGAGGTCTCGATCGGCTACTTCCCGCAGGATCATACGGGGCTCATCGAGAAGGGCTGGACCGCCGTCGACTGGCTGCACCAGTTCGATCCGCAGGCGGCGCGGCAGGACATCCACGGGCTGCTCGGACAGATGCTCTTCACCGGCGAGGAAGGCTCGAAGCCGACGCACGCCCTCTCGGGCGGCGAGACCGCGCGTCTGCTGTTCTGCCGCATCATGCTGCAGAAGCCGAACGTCATCGTGCTCGACGAGCCGACGAACCATCTCGACCTCGAGTCGATCAATGCACTCAACGTGGCGCTGCAGAAGTTCGAGGGCACGGTGCTGCTGGTCACGCACGACCAGGACCTGATGGAAGAAGTCGGCACGCGGATCTGGAACTTCGATCACGGCCGCATCACGGACTTCAAGGGCACCTACGAAGAATTCGCGAGCACCGCGAAGTAGCGGGCGTCCGCGGCGGTCCGACGTCCGCGCACGGCCTACAGCCGATCGAGCAGCTTCATCACGGTCTCGCGATACGTCCGCGACATCGTCAGGCGCTTGCCGCTGCGCAGCACCACCGTCTGATCGCCGTTGAAGAGCGGGTGCATCTCCTTGATACGGTCCACGTTGACGATCGTCGAGCGGTGGATGCGCACGAAGCCCGACGGATCGAGCCGCTGCTCCATGTCGCTGATCTTTTCGCGGATCATGTGCGACTCGCCGCTCGCGCCGGCGGTGAGGATGCGCAGGTAGTTGCCCGCGGCCTCGATGTAGTCGATGTCTTCGACCGGCAGGAACACCGTGCGCCCGTCCGCCTTGATCGGCAGCCGCCGCGCGTGCTTGGCCCCGCCCATCTCGACGAGCAGCGCGCGCAGCTTCCCGGCGGTCGTGCCCGATGCCGTGCGCTGCAACTCGCGCCTGGCGCGCGCGAGCGCCTTGTGGAGCCGCTCTGGGTCGAACGGCTTCAGCAGATAGTCGAGCGCGTGGATCTCGAACGCGCGCAGCGCGAACTGATCGTAGGCGGTCACGAAGATCACCGCCGGCGCGTCGGCCGCGCCAATCGCATCGAGCACCTCGAAGCCGCCAATCTCCGGCATCTGCACGTCGAGGAACACGAGATCCGGCCGCAGCGTCTGAATCAGCTCAATCGCCTCGCGCCCGCCAGACGCCTCACCGATAACGTCGATATCAGCATCGTCTTCGAGGTGGCGGCGCAGACGCTTCCGCGCCAGCAGCATGTCGTCGACGATGAGCGTGCGAATGGACATGGGCAGCTAGGCTCCTGCGCTCGCCGCGAGTTCGCGAACGTCCGAGCCGCGGAAGGGAACATCGATCGTCACGGTCACACCGCCAGACGCACCCCGCTCGAGCGTGAATGCGTGCGCGTCGGCGTACATGTGACGCAGGCGGGCCCGCGTGTTCGCGAGCCCGATGCCACCCGTGCCCTCGCCGCCTCTCACATCCTCACCCAGGCCCATCCCATCGTCCTCGACGCTGATGCGGAGGGTGTTGGCATGACGGTGGCCGCGGATGGCGATGGTGCCGCCGGCCGCGCGCGGACCGATGCCGTGCTGGATGGCGTTCTCGACGAGCGGCTGTAACAGCATGCCTGGCACGCGTGCGTCGAGCGTGTCGTCGGCGATGTCCCAGCGCACGGCCAGGCGCTCCTCGAGCAGGGTCTGCTGAATCTCGATGTAGTTGCGAAGGAAGTCGAGCTCGTCCTTGAACGAGACCTCGTCGCTGTCGCCGCGATTGAGCGCCGTGCGAAGCAGATCGCTCAGTTGCGTGATTGTGCGTTCGGCGCGTGAGGTGTCCTGGTGCATCAGCTCGGCGATCGCATTGAGCGTGTTGAAGAGAAAGTGCGGATGCAGTTGCGTCTTCAGCGACTGCAACTGCGCCTGCACCAGGCGAAACTCACGATCCTGATAGCGCTGGAAATAGGTGAGCGCCTGGCTCGCGGCCTGGATGCCCCAGCTGATGAGCACTCCGGTGGCGCCGTAGCCGACGATGAAGTTCATCCACGGCTGCAGCGAGCGGCCCGTCAACGGCACATTGACGTAACGCACGAGTGCTATGTGCATGAACGCGAACACGAAGCCGGCGAGAAAATGCAGCAGCAGGTGCAGCGCGGCGCGGCGGCGCTCGAGCAGGTAACGGCGCCCGAACCAGACGATGACCGGCGTGAGCGCGGCCCACACCCAGAACATCGCGAGGTTGCCGATGAGCAGCGTCGACCAGTGGGGCGAGCCTGCCCCGCGGCGGCTCAGCACGTAGTGCTGCGGCGTAAACAGCACTGCCAGGACGGACCAGCCCGCGATCACCGCCAGCGCCCATCCGATCCGCGATCTCGTCACGCCGCGCACGCGCTATTTCGCCTTGTGCGTCGCGGCGATCGCCGGGAGCTTCTGGTCGATCTCGCTCTTCGCCATCCACACGCCGTTGGCCATCACGCCTGCGATCTTATGGGCGTTCGCGATGTCCTGCGCCGAGATGTTTATCGGGCACCAGGCGGCCAGCAGCACGGTGAGCAGGAGCCTTCTCATGGGGCCAAATATGCGCGCATTCCCTCTGCGAAGGCCGAGGAATGTGACGAGCCGTATCGGGATCGGCTCAGGGCCAGACCAAACGCGCTACACTCGGCAGGCCGGACGTCTCCGGCCTGCCACATGCTGCGTATCACCGACACCATTTCGATCGCCGACGGCGAGCTCGACGAGCGCTTCGTGCGCGCGTCAGGGCCGGGTGGACAGAACGTCAACAAGGTGTCGACGGCGGTCGAGCTCCGCTTCAATGTGCTCGCGTCCGCGCTGCCCGATGACGTGAAGATGCGGCTGATTGCGCTGGCCGGAAAACGTATCAACACCGAAGGGGTGCTGCTGATCGACAGCCGCGAGCATCGCACGCAGGCGCAGAACAGGGAAGCCGCGCGCGCCAGACTCGGCGCGCTCGTCGCCGCCGCCGCGATCCGCCCGAAGAAGCGACGCGCGACGAAACCCGGCAAGGCCGCAAAAGAGCGGCGCATCGAATCCAAGAAAAAGCGCAGCGCGATCAAGTCGGGCCGCGGCCGCGTGGGGGACGACTAGAATGATCCGCATCACCGACACCATCTCGATCGCCGACGGCGAGCTCGACGAGCGCTTCGTGCGCGGCCGCGCCGGACAAGAGTGATGGAGTCGCTCACAATCGCGATGCTCGTGGTGGCGGGACTGCTCGTGATGTTCCGTTTGTCGGTGAGTACCAAGGGCGCGAAAAAGGCGCGGCGCCGCGGCATGTTCCAGGGCGGGCCCGGAGCGGGTGGGGCAGGCGCGTTCTACGAAATGCTGAACGAAGACAAGCGCAAGGCGATCGAGATCATCGTGGAAGAGAAGGCCGGCGCGCGCGATGAAGAGACGGCGGACGACACGGTGCTGCCCGCCTCGCCCCGCGGCGCGATCAAATCGGGCCGCGGCCGCGTGGGGGACGACTAGAATCCCTCGAACCGGGGATTGACGACGTTGTTGAAGATCGAGCCGAACTGATAGTTGAAGCCCACCGACAACGCGTACCGATAGCCGCTCTGCAGCCGCCGGAGCCGCAGCAGGATCTCTTCATCGCTCGCCGCGCCCTTCGGCAGATAGATCTGGTCGCGCACGCGCGACGCATTGCCATTCACATTGAGCGAGAACCCACGGAATAGCCGCACGTCGATGCGGCCTTCGACCTCCATGCGATGCAGCGACAGGTCGTGCAGGTAGCTGGCCGCCTCGACCGACACGCGCGTCGAGCCCCATGGCTGCCGGAGGGCGAGCGTGGCCTGGAAGTTCTGATCGTAGAGCGTCTCCTCGAGTTTGTCGAAGATGGTGACGACGTCATAGGTCAGCCGGTTGATACCGAGCGTGTACTGCGCGTACAGGGCGCGGCGCGTCGATTCGGCGTAGGGATAAAAGCTGTACTCGAGGCCGGCAGCCGCGCGCAGCGCGAGGTCACGGTTCTCGAACGTCGACGCGCCGGCCGATGCGCGCCCCGCTGCGGCCCAGTGCTGGCTGCCGAGGCTCCTGATGGCGAGGGCGCGCGTGCTCCAGTTCTTGGAAACGCTGGAGAGTTCGCGCCCGTCGCTGAGGGTGAAGGTATCCGAGTTGTAATCGCCGTTGCCTGAAAACGACAGCTTCCAGATGTCGGTGGTGCGGCTTGCCGAGAAGTTCCCACGGATGCCGCTTCCCCTGTTGGCGCGTTCGCCGTCGAGGTTGACCGACAAGCCCGTGCGGAAGACCCACAGGTTCCACGGATCCGAGGCGGCCGTGGTGGCGGTCGGCGCCGTGTTCTGTTCCTCGATCGGCACGTCGTATTCGACGTGCAGGCGGGCGGCGGCTTCCGATCCGAAGAGGAAGGGCACCAGTCCCAGACCGAAGGTGCGCGAGAAGCCGCGGCGACGCTCGTCCGACGTGTCGGTGCCTCTCGACACGTAGCGAAGCGTGCGCGTCTGGCCCTCGAACGGGCCGAGGCCGATGTACTCGAGCTGAAAATCCTGCCCGCCCGTGGCGTTGCCCTGCGTGGTCACGAGCACGTGCACGTTGGCATCTTTCCGGTCGCGGACGTAGTCGACGTACTTGATCTCGGTGCGGAGGAAGTCGAAGTCGCACGAGCTGCAGTCGAGGAACACGCGCAGGGGCTGGGAGGGCGCCTGCTGCTGAACAGGCGCGATGTTCAGCAGCAGCAGGAGCGCAATGATAGGCAAGACTTAATCCTAAACTCTATAACTCACGAATTCACCGATTCACAAGGTCACTGATTTCCGCCGCGGCCTCCGCGGCCCGGTCCACTGGCGGGCGCTGCGTCCAGCACCACCTGGTGTCCGTCGACGAACACGTGCCGCATGCGCATGCTCTCGTCGAACAGATCTCCCTGCGTGACGATGATGTTGGCGATCTTGCCGCGCTCGAGCGAGCCGAGCCGCTTGTCGGCGCCGGCGATCTTTGCCGCGTCGAGTGTGAGTGCACGCAGCGCCGCGTCGGCCGCGAGCCCTTCCTTGACGGCGCGTCCGGCGTTGCGCACGAAGTCGCGCGGCTGCTGGATGCCGCCCGACTGGAACGCGAACGTCACGCCGGCCGCGGCGAGCTTGCCCGGCACTTTCGGCGCGTTGGCGCGCGCGCGCAGCGTGTCGAGCGACTCGTCGGCGTCGGGCGCGAGCGTGCGCGGGCGCACGGGGTAGTTGAGCGAGTAGAGCACCGTCGCGTTCGCCGACTTGATGTCGGCAACGACCATGTCCGCTTCCTGCGCGCCTTCGACGATGGCCTTGAGCTTCAGCTCTTTCGCGAGGCTGAGCACGCGCGCGATCTCGCGTGCCTGGCTCGCCTGGAATGCGACCGGCACCTTGCCGTCGACGGAGGGCAGCAGGTGGTTCAGCGCGGGATCCCAGATCGGACGCACCATGTTGGGGTTCTTCTCGTAGTGTGCGAGCGCCTGGCGCTGCCACGCCGCGTCCATGAACGACTGGCGCACGAACGAGATCGCGCCCATCAGCGACGCCGGATACGGACCGCCGCCGGGGTTGAAGTTGACGTGCTGCGCGACCGGTGCCTGCACGACGGTCATCGTGCGCCGGATGTCGGCGACGGCGCCGATCTGCGGATTGTCGGGTGGCGCGACGACATTCACCAGGGCGCTCTGGCCGCGGAAGATGTTGCCGGCGGGCGTGGCGAGCACGCTCGTGATGCCGGCCGACGCGAGGCGCGTGAGCTCGACCCCTTCGATGCGGATGTTGTCGGCAGCCTGATAGTCGGGTCGCAGAATCGACATGCGCTTCGTGCGCTCGACCGATTCGCGGGACTGTCCTGGCGCCGCCGGCGCGCCGCCGCGTCCGCCGGCTGCCGCGTCCGCCACCGGTGCGTCGATGACGGCCGCGTTCCCCATGTCGATGAGGCCGGGATAGACCGTGAGTCCCGTGCCGTCGATGATGACCGCGTCATTCGGAATGGCGGCGGTTGCGCCGACGGCTTCGATGAGTCCGCCGCGCAGCACGATGTTGCCTGTCGGAATGACCGCGCCCGACACCGGGACGATCTTCGCGCCGCGAATCGCGTACGTCGGCGCGGAGGGGCCCTGTGCGCCGCTCAGTGACACGGCGGCAACCAGGGCGAGGGCAGCGGCGGAGAGAATGAGTTTCCTGATCATGGTCTCCTCCTACTTCCGGCCCATGAAGCGCTGCCACAGCAGCCAGTGTTTGTTTTCGAGGCTGACGTCGCGTCCGTTGATGATCACGTTCTTCACGTTTGTTCGGACCTCGAGCGGGTCGCCGTCGGCGATGAACAGGTTTGCGATCTTGCCTTCCTCGAGGCTGCCGACCGACTGCCCGACGCCGAGGATCTCGGCGGCGTTGATTGTCAGCGCCTTGAGCGCCTCTTCCTTCGAGAGGCCCCAGGCCACCGACTGTGCCGCCTGGTAGGGCAGCAGGCGCGCGTTTGAGTAGTCGCCCGTCGAGAACGAGAACTTCACGCCGGCTTTCGCGAGCACGTCGCCCGCGGCGTAGTTGTAGTTGTGCGACACGTCTTCGCTCTGCGGCGTCGACTGCACTTCCGTGAGGATCACCATGACGTTCTTGCCGGTCAGGTCTTTCACGCCCATCGACGCGGCGAACGGGCTGGTGATGATCACCATGTCGAGTCCTTCCTTCTCGGTCCACGCGATGGCGTCCTTGAAGTCGGTGTAGCTGCCGACGCGCGTGTAGATCTTCGCGCGCTTTTCGACGATCGGCACCAGCGCTTCGAGCATCCAGTCGGTCTGGCGTCCGGCGCCGGCCTTCGCATAGGCGCGCGCGCGGGCGAGGTAGTCGCTGACCTGTGTGAGGCGCGCGTCGCGGCGGCGCCGCAGCTCTTCGTAGGTCGTCGTGTCGGCTCCGCCGCCACCGCCGCCGCGTCCACCGCCGCCACCGCGTCCGCCTCCGCCGCCAGCGATCGCGGGGAAGTTCATGACGATGCCGGCACTGGGCTTGAGCGTGGCTTCTTCCCAGGTCCAGCCGTCGAGGTTCATCACCGCGACGTCGCCTGAGAGGATGCCGCCGCCGGACATGACGGCGGCGGTTGTGACCCCGTTGGAGCGCGCGACAGGAATCGCGTCGCTGTCGGCGTGGTACTCGACGCGCGTGCGCACGTTCTGGTTGAAGTCGAGCATCTCGGTGATGTCTTCCATCCCGCGCACGCCCGGCTCGTTGAGGCCGATGTCGGATGACGTTTCGATGAAGCCCGGATAGACCGAGCCTCCTTTGGCGTCGATGACTTTCGCGCCGGCCGGCACCTGCACGTCGGGGCCGAGTGCGACGATCTTGTTGCCGCGGATGAGGATCGTGCCCTTCTCGATCGTCGGCTTCGTCACGGGCACGATGCGCGCGTTCGTGATGGCGAGCACTTCGTTGGTGTTGGGCGAGCCTGGAGGCGTCGGCACCTGCGCTGCGGCGGCGGGTGTCTGCGTCTGCATGATCTCGACGGCTGACGGTCCGCGATCGCGGAACGTCTCGAGATCCGCTTCGAGCTGCGCCTTGAACGCCGCGAACGTCTGCGGCTGCTGGTTCTGGTTGCCGGACGGCACCGACGTTCCCCGGAGCGCGGCCTTCTCGCGTTCGATGTCCGTGATGCGTTTTGCGTCGGCGATCCGGTCGTGGTAGAGCGTGCCGTCGATGTAGACCCGGTCGGCGACTGCGAAGCTGCTCAGCGGGTGTGCCGTCCAGATGACCACGTCGGCGTCTTTGCCGACTTCGAGCGAGCCGACTTTCTTGTCGATGCGGAGCTGTTTCGCGGGATTGATGGTGACCATCGCGAGCGCTTCGTCTTCGGTCAGTCCGCCCCACTTGATCGTCTTGGCTGCTTCCGTGTTGAGGCGTCGCGCGTGTTCCGCGCTGTCGGAGTTGATCGAGACGAGCACGCCCTTCTGGTGCATCAGTGCGGCGTTGTAGGGGATCGCGTCTTCCGCTTCGATCTTGTAGCCCCACCAGTCGCTGAAGGTCGAGGCGCCGGCGCCATGTTCCTGCATCTCTTTGGCGACCTTGTAGCCTTCGAGCACGTGCTGGAACGTGTCGATCTTGAAGCCCATCTCGTCGGCGAGACGGATCAGCATGAGGATTTCGTCGGCGCGGTAGCAGTGCGCGTGCACGAGGCGTTTGCCTTCGAGGATTTCGACGAGTGGGTCGAGTTGCAGGTCGCGCCGCGGCGGGAGCGCGTCGCGGTTACCGGCCTTGACCTTGTCGTAGTCCTGCCAGGACTTCTGGTAAACCTTCGCGCGGGTGAAGGCGTCGCGGATGACGTATTCCACTCCGCCGCGCGTGGCGGGATAGCGGGCCGGCTGGTTCGGCTGCGTCGGGTTTCCCTGCCGCTTTGGGTTTTCGCCGAGGGCGAACTTGATGCCGGGCATGGCGCCGGGGAAGAGCAGGTCTTCGCCGCGCGTCACGCCCCACTTCAGTTTGATGACCGCGTTGCCGCCGCCGATCGGGTTGGCGCTGCCGTGCAGGATGTTTGCGACCGTGAGGCCGCCTGCCAGGTCGCGGTAGATGTTGATGTCGGTCGGGTTGAGCACGTCCTGAATGCTGACCATCGAGGACACGACCGTGCCGCCTTCGTTGATGGCGTCGGCGGCGATGTGCGAGTGAGCGTCGATGATGCCGGGCGAGACGAACTTCCCGGTGCCGTCGATCACGTCCGCGCCGGCGGGGATCTGGACGTTGGTGCCCATCGCGGCGATCTTCCCGTCGCGGAGCACGATCGTGCCGTTCTGGATGGTGCCCTTCGTCACGGTGACCAGGGTCGCGTTGCGGATGGCGACGACGCCGGGCGTGCGTGCCTGGCCGGTGACCCGGGCAGTGGACGCGGGCGCGACGAGTGCCATCAGGAATGCCGCGCCCAGCGCGGCGGGTTTGAGGAGTCTGCGGATCACGTTTGGAGCCTCCACCTTACTTAATAGGGCCGGGAACAGGGGCGAGGGGGCAATGTACTCAGTTGTGCCTATAGGCGCAAATGGCTAAGGGGTGCCGGCTTAGACTGGATACGAGTGTTAGGGGAAGCGCGCTTACAGAGCGGGTGTGGTCACTCTAGGAGGGCGTGTTTGAAGACGTTCACGCGATGGTAGTCAAGGTAGGCGTTCTGTGTACCCGAGAACTCACCGACTCGAACCCCAGCATCAATACCCCAGGCATCAAGGAGGGAATCTCTGACCTCGGGAACGACGATAAGTTCCTGGGCCGGCGAGAATGTGATGTAGCCCGTGTCAAACAGGTGATCGATGTGTGGCGACAGCAGGAGACCGTTCGAGCCATCCAGGCGCTCAGCGTCGTTGGCGTCTCTCCAGGGCTTGATGTGGCTCGCGGTTAGATGCCGAGGTTCCCCAACACCTGTAACGCGACAGCATTCTTCGTGTAGCAACACGTTCGACCTAAACACGCCCTGCCCTCTTCGCGCTCGCACGAGTTGTTCCTTGAACGTTGGACCGACGATGGTTGCTTCGATGGCTTCATCGCTCAGCTCCGGCTGGACCTGGAACGCGGAGATGCTGGATAGAGCGTCATAAAAGGCTTGGCCCATAACCGCGATGAGGGCATCCGCGAGTGACTGAGGGACCTCGGCGAGGTACACGCTCTGCAAACCGTCACCGGTACCTTGGAGGGGCGAGTATCTAGCCGGAAGGAAGGGTCGCAGCAGTTCGATGTGGTCCTTTGGTCTGAGGGGCTCGTTCAGCGAGCAGTAGTCTACGGGTACGAACCAACCCTCTTTCGACCAATTGGCACCCGCCGACCCGAAATCCGGCTTCGGACCTGTCTGGGCAGTGCCGGTCACGATGCCGATGGACTTGATACGGGTGTCACAAAACGAGAAAACGATGTCGCCCGGTGACACTGCGCGCATGTTCTCGTAAAACTGATTGCGGACTCCGTTAGCATTTCGCTTCGGTGACCACATGAAGTTTCCGCGAACTTCAGCTTTGTACGTCTGGTTCTGGTTGACCCACCAGTAGCGCATGACGCGCCTACTATAGTTCCCCTCGAAGAGGTAGGTTCCTAGAAACGGCTCGCCTTGCCTACCCCACCGAGATCACCGCGAGGCTGTCCGCAGTCGCCTGGCGCACGGCGCCAACCGGTATCGTCCGGTCGAACGTCGCCAGGCATCCCTTGCGATACACGGACAGGCCGAGAAGGTAGACGTCCGTCAACTGCTTCGCGCCGCCGGCCCGCGAGAGATCGAAGAGCTCGTCGCGCAAGGAGATCGCATCGCGCCAGAACTGATGGCCGCCGCTGTCGCAAAAGGTGCGCAGGCGCCCCACCGCTGATTCGACGCGCTCGCCAAGGCCATACGCGGGATGAGAGATCGCGTGGACGAATCCGTTCTCGGTGATCGGACACGTGGCCCAGCCGGCATCGCGGTTGTCCGCAAACCACTCATGCGCCGCGTCGTGATGGATGTGATGCGGATCGAACAACGCAACGAGCACGTTGACGTCGATCAGAAACGGTCTGCTCATCGCTCATCCCGCAACTCGTTCACGCGCTTCATCGTCACGCGCGGCTCCGTCGCCGGGCGGGGGGAAAGAAGGGGAACGCCGTTGCGGAGAGAGACGTCGCCCGCATCGCGCGCCAGGCCGAGACGGGCCAGCTCAGACACGACCTTGCCGGCCGTCGTACCCCTCGCCGACGCTAACTCCTTGGC
>JALYRV010000264.1 GCA_030855205.1 Acidobacteriota bacterium
GCCGAAGGTCGAACGCCGCCATCTGCGCGGCGTTGCGCACGAGGAGAAAGCCGTCCGCGATTGCTGGCTGGCTCCACGTGCGGCCTTCGACCGCCGAGACGCGCGCGAGTTCCTCGTGACCCGCGGGCGTCGCGCGCACGAGCACGACCTCACCGTCATCCGTCGTGATGATGAGATGCCTTGAGGCCAGGAGCACCTGGCCGTTTCCGTAGCGACCCGCCTTCCACTTCAACTCTCCGCTGGCGGCATCGATGCACGCGAGGATTCCTGCGTCGAGGCCATAGATGAAGCCGTCGTGGTGCACCGAGGTCGTGAAATCGTTCTTCATCCGGTTCGTCCGCCACGCCTCGCGCGCCCCCAGACGGTCGCCACCCCGCGTGACCTCGAGGAGCACGCCGCCGCTGGCCGTTGAGACGAAGACCCGGTTGTCGCCAATGACCACCGGCTGTGCGGCGTTGTTGTCGCCTTTCGTCCAGGGAAACTCCCACAGCAGCGCGCCGCCATCGGGTGAGACGGCGACCACGCGCGTGGCGAGAAACACGACGATCTGATCGACGCCAGCGAGCGTCGCGCCGACGGGCGAGGAGTACGCCGCTTCGTCGTCGAGCGCCGACCACGCGACACGCCCCGTGCGGCGGTCGTACGCGACGATCGACCTTCCGTTCCCGCCGCCGGGGACCGTGATCACCGTATTACCGGCAACCAACGGCGACGCCGCGATTCCCCAGTTCAGATTCCCGGCATTCGCGTCCTCGAGGATGTTCGTGCGCCAGCGTAACGTGCCACTCGGCGCATCGAGCGCGCGAAACTCGCCGGTAGCGCCAAGCACGAACAGCGTGCCGTCATGAAAGGTCGGCGTGGCGCGCGGACCGGGTCCCCCCATGCTCTCGATGAAGGCGGCGCTCCACGCGTTCGTCCACAACTCTCGTCCGGTCAGTACGTCGTAGGCCGCCGCGACTTCGTTGGCTCCGCGCTGCTCGATGGTGAAGGCGCGGCCGTCAGCAGCGACGAACGACGCGTGGCCGCCGCCGATCGGCTGCCGCCACAGCGGCTGCAGCCCCGCCCAGTCAGCGCGAATCGGTCCTGCGGCGTAGTGGCCATCGCGGCGCGCCCCACGGAAGTCAGTCCAGTGCTTCGCCCATGTCATCGCGGGGACAGCCGGCGAATCCGGCGCCGGGGCAGTGGTTGGCGTCGCGGAAGGCCGGACACCCGGCGTGAGGGGCGTCTCGGCACGCTGCGCCTGCCGATGCGCGGAGAGCTCGGCGGCCTGCCGCGCCAGGCCCTCCTCGGTCTGCTTCCGCGAAATCCACCCGGCGATGATCCAGAGTGCCGCGGCCGCCACGACGAGAAGGCCCACGAGGGTGACAATGACGACGCGAAGTTTGCGCATGGATGTCTGAAATACGCGAGAAGACCTCTGAAAGGTTCCGGCACCGCAGAGTTCGACAAGTCGCGAACCTTTTCTTTCGCCGTCCGTATCAGGCTATGTAGATACGCACATGGTCAGCCTTTCCTTCACCGGCCTCTTCGTTCTTCAGGCTCTCGCGCAGGGCCACAAACTCGGCTTCGACATCATGGTGTTTCCAAAGCGGGGACGCGCATGACGACACTGATTTACCTGTGCAGCCTGCTCGCGCCGCGGCGACTCAGGGCAGCGTGGCGCGAGGAGTGGCTTGGCGAGCTGCATGCGGCGCGGCGCGCAGGCGGCGCCCGCGCGCTCCGTCTTGCGCTCGGCGCGCCCTTCGACGCGCTGTCGTCGCGATGGACCACGCAGAGTCAGCCGGGATCGCGGTGGCAAGGGCCCTGGCGCAGCGATTTGCTGCAAACGGTCCGCGCGCTGCGTCGCTCGCCCGGGCACGTGGCCGTCGTTGCGCTTTGTCTGGGCGTTGGCATCGCCGTATGCACGACCACGTTCTCCATCCTCAACGCCTTCAGCACCGGCGAGATTCCGGGCGTCAGGGAGCGCGCGCGAATCGGGCGGCTTCACCTCGCGGCGGGCACTGAGCGGCTGCCCGATGCCGGCGACTTCGATGGCTCCTCTGCAGGCGACTACGAGATCATGCGCCAGGGATCGCCCAGCTTCTCTGCGATCGCGGCGGAGGGCTTCGGGAGGTTCGCGGTGCGGGTTGAGGGACGCTCCGCAATGAGCGTCGACGGTGGATGGGTGAGCGGCAACTACTTCGACGTCCTGGGCACACAGCCGCATCTCGGCCGGCTGCTGCAGCCGTCCGACGATCGCCCCGATGCGCCGCTGGCCGTGGCGATTTCTCACGCGTTCTGGACCGCGCGCCTGGGCGCGCCCACCGACATCGTGGGAAAGACGATCGTAATCGGCGGACGGGACGCGGTCGTCACAGGCGTCGCGCCGCAGGGTTTCGGCGGACTGCGCGGCGGTGAGATGAACGAGGCCTCCGGGTTCGGGGTGTATGTGCCGCTCGCGCACCTGCGCGACTGGCCAGGCGCCAGGCGTGCCGACCAGCGGTGGCTGAATGTCTATGGCCGGCTGACCGTGCCGATGGATCGCGAGCGCCTCTCGGCCGAACTGCTGCCGCTGGCCGGCCGCATCGAAGCGACCGACCCGGTCAACCGCCGCAACGCCCGCATCGCCGTCACCGAATCATGGCTGACGCCAGGCGCGACCAACGCCCAGCTGCTGTTCCTGTACGCGCTGCTGCTGTCGGCGCCGTTGACCGTGCTGGCGATCGGCTGTGCCAATGTCGCGAATCTGCAGTTGGTTCGCGCCAGCCTGCGTACCCGCGAGCTCGCGGTGCGCGTCTCACTCGGCGCGTCTCGAAGCCAGATCATCCGGCTGCTGACATTCGAGGCCCTCCTCCTTGTCGCCGCCGCATCCGCGACGAGCGCGCTGGGCATCTGGATCCTCCTGCGGGTGGCGGCGCTGGTCTTGCCAATACCGATTCACCTCGACACGCGGGTCATGCTGTTCATTGCGGTGATCGCCGCGCTGGTGATTGGCTTCACGGGCCTGCTACCGGGGCTCATCTCGACGCGCGCGTCAGTCGTCGCGGGGCTGCGCAGCGGCGGGCGATCCATGTCGTCTGGCAACTCGCGGGTGCGCCGAGGTCTCGTTGTCGCGCAGGTCACCCTTTGCTTTCTTCTGCTGCTTGCCGCAGGTGTCTTTACACGCGGGCTCTACGTGATCACCGGCCAGATGCCGGCACACGCCCCGCACACGCTCATCACGGAACTGCGCTTCGACGTGCAGCGCGATTACGGGCCGGCCGAGCGCCGCGCGTTCCTCGATGCGTTCGACGCTCGCATGAGGGCCGACGGCCGCGTCCGTGGCATCGCGTACACGAGCAGCGGTCCGCTCTCGAACGGCAGTCTGCGTGTCTGGCGCGCCGGCGATCCGCTCGAGGCAGGAAAGTTCGCGGACGCCGTCAACGTGGAAGGAGACTATTTCGACGTCTCTGGCGTGCACGTGCTGAGAGGACGAGGACTGACGAAGGCCGACGCTGCCGCGATGACCGCAGTCGTGGTGAACGACGCGTTCATCGCCGATTTCCAGCTCGCCGAGCCCGCGGTAGGCCAGTCCATCCGCGTCTCTGTTTCGCCTGAGGAGAACGCCACACCTCGCCACGTCACGATTGTCGGTGTCGCGTCGGCGCCGGTCTCGCCGGCCTTCGCTGACTTCCAGGGCGAGGATCCGACGATATATCTTCCGCTGCCCCCATCGCCCAACTACATCGCGGCCTGGATCAGCGCCGACAACGCGGCGCTGCTCACGGATTCGGTGCGTCGCACGATCGCGGATCTGGATCCGGAGATGCCCGCGCTTGCCGTGCGCACGCTCGAGGATCACTTCGAGGAGGACAACGAGACGCTGGTGATGATCGCCCGGACAGCGGGCGGCCTCGGCGTCGTGGCGCTGCTGCTCGCCGTCAGCGGCCTCTACAGCGTCATCGCCTTCTTCGTTGCGCTGCGCACCAGTGAGTTCGGGATCCGCGTCGCGCTCGGCGCACGATCCGCCGACATCGTCCAGATGGTGCTCGGACAGGCGTTGCGGCTGGCAGCCGCAGGCCTCGCGGTTGGCGCCGTCCTCGGCACGCCGCTGCTGATCGCGTTGCACGCGAACTTCCCATTCACGCAGCGTTTCGATCCGGTTGTCATTCTGCCCACAGCCCTCGTGCTCGCGTTGACCGCGCTCGTCGCGGGGTGGGTGCCGGCGCGCAGAGCCTCTACGATCCAGGCGTCCGTGGCTCTCCGGGCGGACTAGACCTCGTGAACCTTTTTCCGGCGCCGTGCGTAGTTGACTATGTAGATACGCACATATATCGAGAGGACAGGTCATGATGAAGCACGCAACGGTCTCCTGGTCACTTCGGCTCGTGGCGGCGGCGGCGACGCTGGTGGGCGGACATCAACTGGTCGGTGCGGCAACACGTCAGGCCAACGCGCCGCTGGACGAGCGCGTGGCGGCGATCGTGAAGTCCGAAATTCTGTCGCAGGGCGTCCCCAGC
>JALYRV010000265.1 GCA_030855205.1 Acidobacteriota bacterium
GTGATGGCCGCCGGAGAGGACGCCGCGCCCGCAGGTGCGCTCCACGATCCGAAGCTCTTCTCGAGCATCGCCATCGCCGCGTCCGGCTGCACGTCGCCGACGACGATCAGGTGCGCGTTCTTCGGGTGGTAGTGCTGCGCGTGAAACGCCTTGAGATCGGCGGCGGTGAACGCGGTGACCGTCGCGACGGTGCCCGCGAGGCCGGTGCCGTAGCGATGGGTCTCGCCGTAGATCAGGCGCGGGAACGCCGTGGCGCCAATCGCCGGCGGGCTGTCGCGTGTCTGCGCGAGACTCGTCAGGCGCTCCTTGCGCACGCGATCGAGCTCCTTGCCGGCAAACGCCGGGCGGACGGCGACGTCCGCCATGATCGCGAGCGCGTCACCGAGACGCGACACGGGCGTGTACAGCGACACGCTGCTCGCGTCGAAGCCGGCGCCCGTGCCGATCGAGGCGCCGAGAAAGTCGATGGCGTCGGCAAGCGTGAGCGCGTCACGCGTGCCCGCGCCCTCGTCCAGCATCCCGGATGTGAGGCTCGCGAGGCCGAACTTGCCTGCGGGATCAGCCGACGCACCGCTCCTGATCACGAGTGACACGCTGGCCACCGGCACCTCGTGCTGCTCGACAATCCACACAGGCACGCCGTTCGACAGCGTCCGCTTCGTCACCGGCGGCAGCGACAGTGCCCGCGGCGCCTCCAGCTTCGGCGGCGTCTTGCGATCGGGGGCCTGCTCGGCCGAAGTATCGGCGCCGAACAACGCACCAGGCACGAGCACGAGCACGAGCACCCAGCAGCGAGCACCAGGCATCAGGCACCAATTACGCAGGACGTTCATTTCGCTCCCCCCTCCGGCACGACGGTGAGCTCGACGCGCTTGCCGGCCGGCAGGTAGCGGCGCACCGCCGCCTGAATGTCTTTCGGACCGACCGCGCGATATCGCGCGAGGTCCTCATTGAAGTAATCGGGATTCCCCGTGGTGACGAAATAGCCGTTGAGCTGATCCGCCTTGCCGCCGAATCCGCCCACGCGCTCCATCCGCGCGAAGAACGCCGACTCCGTCTGGTTGATCGCGCGCTGCAGCTCGCGATCGCCCGGCGCGTCCTGGCGCAGCTTCTCGATCTCTTCGTCGACGATGCGCTTGATGTCTTCGGTGACCTGATCGGACGTCTTGCCTTCCGCCGGGCGGGCCATGACGACAACGTAGAACTCGGAGCCGAGCTGGCCGGACTGCTGGAACGCCGACACGCTCTGCGCGATCTGCATGTCGTACACGAGCCGCTTGTAGAGCCGCGAGTTCTTGCCGCCGGCGAGGATCGCCGCCGTCAGATCCAGCTCGGCGTCGCCCGGCTTGAACAGCGAAGGTGTCAGCCACGCGAGCGTGAGCCGCGGCAGCTGCACCTTGTCGGTCATGCGCTCCTTCGTCACGCCCGTGAGAGCGGCGCGCGGATACTCGTTGGGTTCAATCGGCATGCCCGGCTTGACGTCGCTGAACCACCGTTCGAGCTTCGCCCGCACGTCGGCGGGATTGATGTCTCCCGCAATCGACAGGCTCGCGTTGCCCGGCGCGTAATACTTGCGGAAGAACTCGCGCACGTCCTCGTCGCTGGCGGCCGTGAGATCCTCCATGTAGCCAATCGTCGGCCAGCTGTACGGATGTCCCTTCGGATACAGCAGCTCGTCGAGCTTCACGTCGGCCACGCCGTACGGCGCGTTCTCGACGCCCGACCGCCGCTCGTTCTTGACGACGTCGCGCTGGCCGTTCACCAGTTGCGGCGTGACGATGTCGAGCAGGTAGCCCATGCGATCCGACTCGAGGAACAACCCGAGGTCGAGCGCATTGGAAGGCAGGTCGATGTAATAGTTGGTGCGGTCGCGATTGGTGGAGCCGTTGTTGTTGCCGCCGGCGGCTTCGAGCCAGCTGTCGAACGCGCCTTCCGGCACGTGCTTCGAGCCTTCGAACATCAGGTGCTCGAACAGGTGCGCGAAGCCGGTGCGGCCGGGCTTCTCGCTGCCGGAGCCGACGTGGTACCACATGTTGATCGACACCATCGGCACGCTGTGATCCTCGTGGAGGATCACGTTGAGCCCGTTGGGCAGCGTGAAGTGCGTGTAGGGCACCGTGAGCGCCGCCGCGCCGGCCGCAGGCGCGGGAGGCTGGGCGGGCTGTGTCGATTGTGCGGAAGCCGTGCCTGCCGACAGCAGGATCGCGGCGAGCATCACTACTCTGTGTCGCATAGCGAATGATTATCCCCTCGTTTTCGTCGCGCGTGCCCGCCTCGCTGGCGTCGAACCGGCTTGCCCTCGCGGTGGCCGCCGCGCGCGCCGCCGGCCGGCCGTTGATCGACCTGACCGTGTCGAACCCGACCACCGTGGGGTTCGACTACGACGCGTCCGCGCTGGCGGGGCTCGCCGACGCGCGCAATCTCCTCTACGCGCCCGAGGCGGCCGGCCTCGAGACCGCGCGCGCGGCGGTGGCGGCGGAGCTGGCGCGCCGGGGCACGGCGGTGCCCATCGAGAACGTCGTGCTCACGGCCAGCACCAGCGAGGCGTACGGATATCTCTTCAAGATGTTCTGCGACCCCGGAGACGAGGTGCTCGTGCCGCAGCCGAGCTACCCGCTCTTCGAATGGCTGACGCGGCTCGAGGGAGTCGAGGCGCGCCCCTATCGACTGGAGTATCACGCGCGATGGACGGTCGATGCCGGATCGATCGCCGCCGCGCTGACGCCCCGGTCGCGCGCGATCCTCGCGGTCAACCCCAACAATCCGACCGGCTCGTATCTCACACGAGGCGATGTCTCGCGTATCCAGGAGGTGGCGCCCGATCTGCCGCTCATCGGCGACGAAGTCTTCTGGGACTTCCCGCTACCCGGCGCTCCATCCGACCGGATGAGCGTGCTCGGGAGCGGACATCCCCTGGTCTTTTCCCTCGGCGGTTTGTCGAAGTCGGCGGCGCTGCCGCAGCTCAAGCTCGGCTGGATCGCCATCGCGGGCGAGCACGCGCTCGTGGCCTCGGCGCGCGAGAAGCTGGAGCTGATCGCCGACACGTATCTATCCGTATCGACTCCCGTACAAACCTCCGCCGCGATGCTCATCCGCGCGGGCGGCGCCCTGCGCGCGCAGATCGCGGACCGCACGTCGCGTAATCTTGGCCGCCTCCGCGACGCGATCGCGTCAAATCCGGCCCTGAAATTGCTGAAGTCGGAAGGCGGATGGTCCGCGGTGCTCCGCGTGCCTGCCACGCGCGCCGAGGAAGACCTCGTCGTCGCGCTTGCCGAGGAGGACGGCGTACTGGTGCATCCAGGCTACTTTTTCGACTTCGCCCACGAGGCCTTCCTCATCGTCAGCCTCATCGCGCCGCCTGGCGAGTTCGATGCGGGCATCGCGCGTCTGGTGCGCCGGTTCTGATGACGGTCCTTCCGCATTCACGCATCGCGGGCGTGCTGCTGCCGCTCTTCTCCATGCGGTCCGGCCGGAGCTGGGGCGTCGGCGAGTTCGGCGATCTCGCGCCCTTCACCGTATGGATGCGAGAGGCGGGCCTGTCGCTGTTGCAGCTGCTGCCTCTCAACGAGATGTCGGCGGGGCAGAACTCGCCGTACTCGGCCATGGCGTCGGGCGCGCTCGACCCCGTCTTCATTTCGCCGGATGCGATCACGGAGTTCGCGCAGGCAGGCGGACGCGAGGCGTTGCCGGCGGAGGCACGCCAGGCGCTCGAGGCCGCTCGCGCGTCGGCGCAAATCGATTTCGACGCCGTGCGCGCCGCGAAGCGCGCGGCGTTCGATCTCGCGTGGCAGGCCTTCCGTGGCAGCGAGACATTCGACGCGTTCGTCGAGCGCGAGCGCGCGTGGCTGGACGACTACGTGATCTTCCGCGCCCTGGCCGACAGCCACGGTCCCGACTGGCAGCGGTGGCCGGCGCCGCTACGCATGCGCGATCCCGGCGCGCTCGATGCCGCGCGGCGCGCGCTGGCCGGCCGCGTGCGGTTCTACGCGTGGCTGCAGTGGATTGCCGCGTCGCAGTGGCAGGCGGCGCGCGACGATGCGCATGCGAATGGCGTGGAGGTGTTCGGCGATCTGCCGTTCATGGTCAACACCGCGAGCGCCGATGTCTGGTCACGCCAGCAGGAGTTCATGCTCGACGCGTCGGTCGGCACGCCGCCCGATCCGTTCAGCGCGACGGGGCAGGACTGGGGCGTGCCGGTGTATCGCTGGCCGGAGATCGCGCAGGGGGGATTTCAGTGGCTGGCCGCGCGCGGCGCGCGGGCCGCGGCGCTCTACGACGGCTTTCGTGTCGATCATCTGGTGGGGTTCTACCGCACCTTCGTGCGGCCGGGCCGTGGTGAGCCGTACTTCCTGCCGGCGCTGCCGCACGAACAGGTCGCGCAGGGCGAGCGCATCATGCGCATGTTCCTCGACACGGGCGCGGCGATCACGGCCGAGGATCTGGGGACGGTGCCCGAC
>JALYRV010000083.1 GCA_030855205.1 Acidobacteriota bacterium
CGCTCGCTGAGGCCGACGCGGCCGAGCAGCGCCGACGCCCGAGCCCGCCGCTCGCCTGCCGCCGCGCGCGCGATCCGCATGGGCATCTCGACGTTCTCGAGGGCGGTGAACTCCGGCAGCAGGTGATGGAACTGGAAGACGAACCCGATGTGCCGGTTACGGAACTCCACGCGCTCCGCCTCGCGCATGCTGTGCAGCGTCTTGCCGCCGATGGCAATCTCGCCGGCCTCGAACTCGTCGAGCCCGCCGAGGACGTGCAGCAGCGTGGACTTCCCCACCCCAGACGCGCCGACGATCGCAATCATCTCGCCTCGGGCGGCGCTCAGACTCAGATCGCGCAGCACTGCCAGCGTGCGCCCGTCCGGCGCCGCATAGGACTTCGTGACGCCGGAGACGCTGACGATCACTGATACCTCAGCGCCTGCGCCGGATCGAGCTTCGCGGCCTGGCGCGAGGGATAGATCGTGGCGAGGAAGCAGATCAGCACCGACGAGATGACCACGGCGAGGAGGTCGGAGGTCTCGACGGTGAACGGGACGTAAGAGATTTGATAGACGTCGAGCGGAATCTGAATCAGGCGGTAGCGGTCCGCCACGAAGCACACGAGCAGGCCGAGCAACGCGCCGAGGCCCGTGCCGATCACGCCAATCACCAGTCCCTGCAGCATGAAGATGGTGCGAATCCGCTGTTTCGAACAGCCCATCGTCTTCAGGATCGCGATGTCGCGGCTCTTCTCCATGACCAGGAGAATGAGCGACGCGATGATGTTGAGCGCGGCGACCATGACGATGAGGCCGATCGTGATCGAGATCGCCATCTTCTCGAGCCACAGCGCCGAGAAGAGCGAGCTGTTCATGTCGGACCAGTCCTGCAGCTGATACTCGGTGCCGAGCGTCGTCTCCAGGCGCCGGGCCAGCGACGGGGCCTCGAACATGTCGGCTGCGCGCAGCTCGATGAAATCGGGCCCCGCGCGGCGCAGCAGATCCGTCGCGACGCCGATCGACACGAACCCGTACGACGCGTCGAACTCATAGAGCCCGAGCTTGTAGATGCCGACGATCCTGAACGCGCGCGTGCGCGGAATGTAGCCGTACGGCGAGAGCGTGCCTTCCGGCGTCAGCAGCCGCACGGTGTCGCCGAGCGACACGCGGAGCGACGCGGCGAGATCCTCGCCAATCGCAATGCCGTCCGGGTCGTCAGGCGACTGCCGGGCGAGCGCGCCCAGCGAGCCCTGTTTCATCGATCGGCTCACTTCCGTCACGCGCGGCTCGAGCGCCGGGTCGATCCCTTTGAGCGTGATGAACGCGTCGCCGTCCGGTCCGCGCAGGATGCCCTTGCCCATGACCACCGGCGCCGCGCCAAGCACGCCGGGCTGCGCCTCGAGCGTCTTGACCTCCGCCGCCGCATCGTCGAACGTCCCGCCGACCTTGAACACGTAGATGTGCGCGGTCGATCCGACGATCCGATCGCGCAGCTCCTGCTGCAGCCCCGTCATCAACGCGAGCGCGATGATGAGCGCCATCACGCCTACGGCGACGCCGAGCGTCGAGATCAGCGAGATCAGCGAGATGAACGCCTGCTTCCGGCGCGCGAGGAGATAGCGGAGGGCGATGAAGAGTTCGAACGACATTCAGGCCTTGGGCTCAGGGCTCTGGGCAAGGTGGCCGGCCATCTGGTGCCTATTCTTCCCTCTTCCGCATCAACGGAAACAGAATGACGTCTCTGATCGACGGCGAGCCAGTGAGCACCATGACGAGCCGGTCGATGCCCACGCCTTCGCCGCCAGTCGGCGGCAGGCCGTACTCGAGCGCGCGTACGTAGTCCTCGTCCATCTGGTGCGCTTCCTGATCGCCTTGCTCGCGCTCGCCGAGCTGCGCTTCGAAGCGGCGGCGCTGTTCGGCGGGATCGTTGAGCTCGCTGAAGCCGTTGGCGACCTCGAATCCGCCGACATACAGCTCGAAGCGCTCGACAGTGTCGGGATCGCCGGCCTTCTGCTTCGAGAGCGGCGAGACTTCCGTCGGGAAGTCATAGACGAACGTCGGCTGGATCATGCGCGCCTGCCAGAGCCGCTCGAAGATCTCCGTGGCGAGCTTGCCTGCTGTCGACGCGGGCGGCATGTCGAACCCGAGCTCCTTTGCGATACCCGCGGCGGTGTCGCGATTGCGGAGGTCGGTGTCGGTGATGGTGCGCCCGAGCTTCTCCGACGCGGCCTCCGCCGCCGCGTGACGCAGCGACAGGCGCGTATACGGCCCTGCCATCGAGATGGTCTGCCCGTTGAACGCGACGCCGGTCGCGCCCACGGCGTCCTGGGCGACGAAGGCGAGCATCTCCTCGGTCATGCGCATCAGGTGCTGATAGTCGACGTACGCCTCGTAGAACTCCAGCATGGTGAACTCGGGATTGTGCTGCGTCGAAATCCCTTCGTTCCTGAAATTGCGGTTGATCTCGTAGACGCGCTCCATGCCGCCGACCGTGAGGCGCTTGAGATACAGCTCCGGAGCGATGCGCAGGTAGAGACGCATGTCGAGTGCGTTGTGATGCGTGACGAACGGACGCGCGAGCGCGCCGCCCGCAATCGGCTGCATCATCGGCGTCTCGACTTCGAGGTAGCCTCGCGCCTCGAGGAAACGGCGCACCGCGGCAATCGCCTTCGCACGCACCTCGAACACCGCGCGCGAGTCTGGATTGACGATGAGATCCAGATAGCGCTGGCGGTAGCGGGTCTCGACGTCGGTCAGGCCGTGCCACTTCTCGGGCAACGGCAGCAGGCACTTGGCGAGAAACGTCAGGCCCGAGGCGAAGATCGTGAGCTCGTTGGTCTTGGTCCGGAACACACGGCCTTCGACGCCGACGTGATCGCCGAAATCGAGCAGCTTGAACAGGCGGAAGTCGCGCTCCGGGAGCGAATCGGCGCGAATGTAGACCTGCATCTTCGCGCGGCCGTCCGACAGCACGAGGAAGTTGGCCTTGCCGAAGCTGCGGATGGCCAGAATGCGCCCCGCCGCGCGCGCAGTGGGCTGCTCGGCCTCGAGCGCGGGGCCGTCCTTGCCGCCGTGCGCCTCGACGAGCGCGCTCACGCTGTCGGAGCGGTCGAACACATTCGGGTAGAGCGGCACGCCGAGGGCTTCGATTTCGGCGAGGTTCGCCCTGCGCTGGCGGATCAGATCCGACTCGCTCGGGACCGCGGATGTCGCAGGTGTCGCAGGGTCCATGTCTACTCGGCCAGCTTCCTCTTGATGCCGTCGATGACGCCATTGACGAAGCGGGCGGAGTCGTCGCCGCCGAATCGCCTCGCCAGCTCGATGGCCTCGTCGATGATGACCGCGGGCGGCTCGCTCCCGCGCAGCAGCTCGAGCGCCGCAATGCGCAGCACCAGCCGATCGACCGTCGCAACGCGTTCGAGACGCCAGTTCTGGAGGCAGCTCGAGATCAGTTCGTCGAGCGCCTTCTCTTTCTCGCGCACGCCGGTGAAAAGCGCTTCGGCGAACTCACGCACGCTGAACTCCGCCGCCCCCTCGAGGTACTCGCCCGCTTCGCTCCAGTAGTCGGCAGTCGCGGCCGTCGCGTCGAGCTTGCCGACCTCGGCGCGATACAGCAGTTGCAGCGCCGCTTCACGGGCGCGCGTGCGTTCCGGACGCCCCCTGACCTCGTCGGTCATGACGGCGCCAGCGCGCGATACGCGCGCGCCATGTCGAGCACGGCCTGCGCCGCCTCGCGCCCCTTGTTGGACGGCCCCTCGACCGCCCGCTCCAGCGCCTCTTCAGCCGAATTCGTCGTGAGCACGCCAAACGACATGGGCACGCCCGAGTCGAGCGCCGCGGCCGTGATGCCGTGCGCCACCGCCGAGGCGATGAAATCGAAATGCGGCGTCGCGCCGCGAATCAGGCAGCCCAGACAGACGACGCCGTCACACTCCCCGGCGGCGGCAATGCGGCGCGCCATCTGCGGCACTTCGAACGCTCCAGGCACGCTGATCACCCGCACGTCGGTCACGCCCGCGTCACGCAGCTGCGCCAGCGCGCCGTCGCGAAGACGGTGCGTGACGAAGGCGTTGAATTCGGCCACGACCACGGCGATGCGCATCGCTATCGCCCTTTGAATTCCGGCTTGCGCTTCTCGAGGAACGCGCGCGTGCCCTCACGCATGTCGTCGGTCGTCGACACCAGCCCGAACAGCGTGGTCTCGTACACCTGCGCGTGCGCGAGCGGCAGATCGGCGCCGCGCGCAACCGCGTCCATGATGAACCGCGCCGCGACAGGGGCCTTCGACGCAAGCTGCTGCGCGAGCTTTCGCGCCTCGGCCATCAGCTCCGCGGCAGGCACCACGCGGTTGACGAGGCCAATCCGGTGCGCCTCGGTCGCGCTGATCGCGTCGCCGGTCAGCAGGATCTCGAGCGCGACGCCCCGGCCCACCAGGCGCGTCAGGCGCTGCGTGCCGGCATAGCCGGGGATCAGTCCGAGATTGATTTCCGGCTGACCCAGCTTGGCCGTGTCGGCCGCGACGCGCAGCGTGCACGCCATTGCAAGCTCGCATCCGCCACCGAACGCGAACCCGTTGATGGCCGCAACGACCGGTTTGCCCAGCTGCTCGATCGTGTCGAGCACGCGCTGCCCGCGCTGCGCGTGATCGCGCCCGCCCACCGGCGTCTGCACGGCGAGCTCGTTGATATCGGCACCCGCGACGAAGGACTTCTCCCCCGCGCCAGTCAGCACGATCGCGCGCACGGTCTCATCGGCGCCCAGCTCCCGCATCGCTGCCTCGAGCTCGTCCATCGTGGGCGTATTGAGCGCGTTGAGGACCTTCGGGCGATTGATGGTCACGATGGCAACAGCGCCCTCGCGTTCGACGGTCAGATTCTCGAATGCCATAATTCAGAGTTCAGAGTTCTTGGTTCGAAGTTCGACGTTGAGAGCGTTCCACCCTCGCTAGAGGGGAATGAAATACATCAGCCAGCCGAGCGCGACGCCGGCGCCGACGAAGCCGGCCAGCAGCCGCAACCCGGTCCACGCCTGCTCGCGGGGGGTCTCTTTCGCGATGGCCGCAAAGACCACCGATGTCATCGCGGCGAAGAGGATCATCAATCCGAGATGCGATGTCACTTGCGCCCTCGCGCAACATCGAAGGCGTCGAGCACGACGAGCATATTGAGCAGCCCGGCGGCGATCATGAACGTATTGCCGTACTCGTAGGTGATGGCGGTCACGACCCCTTCCCCTCCCCCAAGCGCACGCGCGGCCAGATACGGGACGCCGGCCATCAGGTTCGCGAGCGACGCGAGCGCCACCAGCGGATCACCGGGCGTGAACGGAAACAGCCGGCCCTCGAGCAGCAGGCCGGTCACGAACATCACGGGCAGGACAATCGCAAAGACGATGGCCTTCTGCCGCTTACCCAGCTTGAAATGACCGGCGCCGGGCAGGAGCCACGCCAGCAGGAACAACAGGAAAGCGGATGGTGCGTTATTGGGTCGGACCCCTCCGGGCATCCCGGAGAGTGTACCGCGAAACATGCTGACGGGGCGCGTCGAGCGCCGTTCGTATGACAACCCACGCGACCCCGGCGCCGAGCGGCCATGCCGAGATGAAACGCGTGGTGTTGGAGACGGGCACACCCGCCAGCCACTCGGCGGACCAGCTGATGGCGGTCGGCAGCGCGGACGCGCAGAGAATCACGAGGTTCCTACGCGACGAGTGCGGCCGTCCTCCCCCGCTCGCCGTCATCGCCATCACGGCCGCCGCCGGCGCCGCGACGTAGAGGCCCAGACACCGTGCGCAGACCGGCCAGGGCACGCCGTTCCAGGCAAAGCTGCGATCCGCCTGCTGATGACAGACGAACGCCGCGACGCGATAGATGAAGTCGGAGACCAGCGCCACGTCCGTCATGCGGTACGCGGCGGCAAAGGCCAGCAGGGCGAGCCAGAGAGACGACGCGGCGACGATCGCGGCGGCCAGGAGCACTGGCCGCGATCCTAGCGCGGTTCCTGTCTGGACGCGATGCTGTCGACTGAGAGGAAGTAGCCGGTGCGGGTGCGCGGTCGAAGCTCGGGGCGGTTGGCGACGCGCACGACGACGCGGCGGTACTTGCCGTCGTCGCGCCCGTTACGCGAGACGTAGCCAAGCGAATACTGGCTGGCGAGCTCGCTGGCGATCGTCGCATACACCTGGCCGAGATCGTTGGCGCTGTCGGGGAAGAACGGCGCGGCCCCGGTTTCAGCAGCCAGCGTTTTCATCGCGAAGTCGGACTGGGAGAAATACCGGCGGCCGGTCGATGCGGCCGCGTCGTACTGCGACCGCAGTCCGATCGTGTAGATCGACACGCCGCTGCGCTTCGCCATGTCGAGCACATCGTCGAAGCTGATCACGCTCGCGGTGTCTTCGCCGTCCGACAGCACCGCAATCGCCTGGCGACGCACCTGTCCGGCGTCGGCGGCGGAGCGGCCGAACTGCTTCAAGGCCACGTAGACGGCGTTGTGCAAGGCTGTGGCGCCACGCGCCTGCATCCGGTCGATGGCGGTCTGCACGAGCGCCCGATCGCCGGTCAGTGGCTGAAGCACCTGCACGCCATCGGCGAACGACACGACCGCCGCCCGGTCTTCCGGACGCATCGTCTTTATGAAGCCGCTGGCGGCTTTGTGCACGAGCGGCATCTTGTCGCCCATGCTCGAGCTCGCGTCGACGAGCAGGATCAGATCGAGCGGCACTTCCGCGGTCGCGAAGAACTCGACGTCCTGACGCACGCCGTCTTCGTAGATTTCGAAGTCCTCACGGCGCAGGCCGTTTGTGTGCTGTTTCTTGAGGTCGGTGACGAGGACGTTGAGGGCAACGAGGCTGGTGCGCGCCCTGAAGACCGACGGCTGCTGCGGAGATTGCCCGGAGGATTGCGGCTCTTGCGCCGACGCGGCCATTGCCGTCATCAGCGCGATTGTCGCCGCTACGAACCCAGACTTGCTCATGCCGCCTCCGCGTTGCCCAGGGTGGTCGCGCCCCGGGACTGGCGGTGCGGAGTGCAAAGCAGGTGCCGCGGGCATACGCGGCGGCAGCGGCGGGCGGGGCCTGAGTTAGAACGGAGCCGGCCCGAAGTGTTTCGCGTAGCGGGCTTTGAACTCGTCGAGCGTGTAGGAGTGCGACTGCCCACCGAGGTGCTCGAGGGCATAGGTTGCCGCGACACTGCCGAGACGGCCGCAGGCCTCCCAGTCGAGTCCGCCCGCCATCCCCTTGAGCAGGCCGCCGCGATAGGCGTCGCCGACACCGGTCGGATCGGCTTCGCGCGCCGGCGCCACGGCCGGCACGTGCGTCTCCCCTTCCTTGCGGAGAATCGAGGAGCCCTTCTCCCCCTTCGTGATGATCAGCGCTTCGGCGTTCGCGATGATGTCGGCCTCCGACAGGCCCGTTTTCTGTCGAATCAACTCGAATTCGTAATCGTTGCAAATGAGCACCGCCGCGCCCGCGATCCCGTCCTTCAGCTCGTCCCCGGTCATGCGCGCGCACTGCTGGCCGGGATCGAAGATGAAGCGGAGCCCGAGCGCGCGGCATTCCTCGGCATACTGCGTCATCGCCGCGGGGTCGTTGGGCGCGATGATCACGACGCCGCAGTCGTCTACCGTGCGGAACGACAACTCGGCCGCGTGCGCCATGGCGCCGGTATAGAAAGACGCGATCTGGTTGTTCTTCTCGTCGGTGCTGCAGAAAAAGGACGCCGTGAACTTGCCCGGCACGATGCTGACGAGCGACGTGTCGACGCGCGCCGCCTGGAGCCACTGCCGGTATTCTTCGAAGTCCTGCCCGGCGGTGGCCATCAGGTACGGTTTCTCGCCGAGCAGCGCCAGCGTGTAGGCGATGTTGGGCGCGCAGCCGCCGCGCCGCTTGTCCATCGTGTCGACGAGGAAGCTGAGGCTGACGCGATCCATGTGGTCGGGCAGGAAATGTTCAGTGAACCTGCCCGGGAAGGACATCAGGTAGTCGTACGCAATCGATCCGGTAATGATGGTTTTCATGAAAGGTATTTGCCGATGAGCGGGGCAAGCGTGCGTTTCGCCGACGCCGGAATGGCCTCGGGCCGCGTAATGATGGCGTGCGCGAGCGCCCGCGCGCACTCGCAGGTCCGCTCGACCGGCAGCCGTTCGACGGCGCGCGCGATCACCTGCTGCGCCATCTTCGCGTTCTGCACGAGGTTGGCGATGATCATGTCGACGGTCACCGAGTCGTGCTCGGGGTGCCAGCAGTCGTAGTCGGTGACGAGCGCGAGCGTGGTGTAGCAGATCTCCGCCTCGCGCGCGAGCTTGGCTTCCTGCAGGTTCGTCATGCCGATGATGTCGAAGCCCCACGAGCGATAGAGGTTGGATTCGGCCAGCGTCGAGAACTGCGGCCCCTCCATGCACACGTAGGTGCCCCCCTTCTGCACTGACGCGCCGGCGGCCTGCGCCGACTCGTGGGCGATCGTGCTCAACGGTCCGCAGAACGGATGCGCGAAGCCCACGTGCGCGACGAGTCCGTCGCCGAAGAACGTGCTCACGCGCGCTTTCGTGCGATCGAAGAACTGATCGGGGATCACGATGTCGAGCGGTTTGAAGTCCTCGCGCAGACTGCCCACGGCGCTCGCCGAGAGAATCCACTCCACGCCCAGCAGCTTGAAGCCGAAGATGTTGGCTCGGTAGTTCAACTCGGTGGGCAGCAGGCGATGGCCGGCGCCGTGCCGGGCCAGAAACGCCACGCGGCGGCCGCGCAGGGTCGCCGTGATGAAGGGACCCGACGGCGCGCCGAACGGCGTGTCAATGGTCCGTTCCTCGCGGTCCGTGAGCTCGGCCATGTCGTACAAGCCGCTGCCGCCGATAATGCCTATCCGGATGTCGTGGGACATGCTCAACCCTGAAGTTTAGTCTACGAGGACCGGCTCGACGAACTTGCGGCCGTCCTTCTCGCGGATGTAGCCGGCGGCCACGTCCGGGTCGTGCTCGAAGAAGATCAGATACTCGCGATCGATGGCCTCGCGCACGAACGCCTTCTTGAACGCGAGGGTGTCCATCGGGTAGAGGTCGTAGCCCATGATCCACGGCTCGTCTACGTGCGCCGTGGTCGGAATCATGTCGGCCGTGAACACCGCCGTGCGGCCTTCGCTCTCGATGTACACGACCTCATGGTGCATCGTGTGGCCTCCGCTACGCACGACGCGCACGCCGGCCATCACGTCTTCGTCGCCTGCGTGGAAATCGATCTGCCCCGCGTCCTCGAGCGGCCGGAAGTTCTCGGGCAGATAGCTCGCGCGATTGCGCTCGTGCGGGTGCGTCGCATCGTCCCACTCCGGACGCCGCACGGCGTACCGCGCCCCCTCGAAGCGCGGGCGCACCAGGCCCGCGCCGTCGCGCACGGTGAAGCCTCCCACGTGATCGAAGTGCAGGTGCGTCGCCAGCGCAATCTGGATGTCGCCTGGCGCGGCGCCCGCCGCCCGCAGGCTGTCGTCGAGCGTACGAGCGCGATCGAAGCCGTAGATGCCCGACTCCTTCTCACTCATCTTGTCGCCCACGCCGCCGTCGATGATCATCAGCCGCTCCCCGCGCACGAGCAGCGGCCGCAGCCCGAGCCTGATCCGGTTGCGCTCATCGGCCGGCGCGCGGCGCTCCCACAACGGCTTGGGCACGACGCCGAACATCGCACCGCCGTCGAGGCGGAACCAGCCGTCGCTGAGCGATGAGAGCTCGAGGGACCCGAAACGGATCGGCGTTCGACTCACGGCTGCCGGCATGCTCAATCCCCGGGCGGCGCCGGCCGTGAGCCGGAAGCCGTGGGCCGCTGTTTGAGCTCCACCAGCACCCCGTGCGCGCTCGACGGATGGATGAACGCGACGAGCGACTGGTGCGCGCCGGGGCGCGCGGCCTCGTCTATCAGCGTCACGCCCGCGGCCTTGAGCCTCGCGAGCGCCGCCGTGATATCGGGCACCTCGAACGTCACGTGATGCAGCCCGGGGCCGCGCCGCGCTGCGTACGTTGCGATCGCTGAGTCGTCCGATGTCGCCTCGAGCAACTCGATAGCCGGGCCGCCGGCAGGCAGGAAGTGCGCGCGCACGCGCTGGGACGGTACATCCTCGACATCCCGGATCGTCAGTCCGAGCCCGTCGCACCAGAACCGCGTGGCGGCCTCGATGTCCGTCACGGCGATGCCGAGATGATCGAGCCGCACATTCAACCAGGACGCATTCCCGCCAAGCGCACGCGCGATCAACACGTCGCGGACGGCATACGGGTCGGTTTCGCGCCGCGCGATCCGCACCAGCTCCGATTCGAACTCTCCCTCGTCGAGCACGTCGCGCTCGAGGTGCCGCATGAACGCGCGGCCCAGCAGCTCGCGCAGCCGGAACTCCGCGCGCGTGCGCCGCCGCTGCCCGACCTCCGCCTTCGTGTGCTCCCGGAACGTCGCGATGGACGCCACCAGATCGGTCACGCCCTTCCCGGTCGTCGCTTCGGTCTTGACGATCGGCGGCCGCCAGCTCTCCGGTGACCACGCTTGCAGCGAGAGCATCCCTTCGACCGACGCCGCCGCGCGGTCGGCCCCTTCGCGGTCAGCCTTGTTGACGACGAAGATGTCGGCGATTTCCATGATGCCCGCCTTGAGCGCCTGCACGTCATCGCCCGTGCCGGGCACGACGGTGACGATGGAGACGTCGGCGGTGCGCACGATGTCGACCTCGTCCTGACCGACGCCGACCGTCTCGATGATGACGATGTTGAAGCCCGCGGCGTCGAGCACGAGTGCCGCATCCGCGGTCGCACGGCTGAGGCCGCCGAGGTTGCCGCGCGTCGCCATGCTGCGGATGAACACACCCTCGTCCTTCGCGTGCGACTGCATGCGCACGCGGTCGCCGAGGATGGCGCCGCCGCTATACGGACTCGTGGGGTCCACCGCGATGATGCCGACCGTGTGCCCGGCCTTGCGGTACTCGGTGGTGAGCCGGTCGACCAGCGTGCTCTTGCCGGCGCCGGGCGATCCAGTCACGCCAATCAGGTACGCGCGACCGGTCTCGGCGAAGATGCGGCCGATGAGCGCGGCGCCTTCTGGCGCTTCGTTCTCGACGAGACTGATCGCGCGGGCGACCGCGCGCACGTCGCCAGCCAGGACGCGCGAGGAGAGCGTCGGCTGGGTCATCGCGCCGGCGCAGCCTGCCCGGCCGCGAGCAGCTGGCGCGCGATGACGAGACGCTGAATCTCGCTCGTGCCTTCGCCGATCGTCGTCAGCTTGACGTCGCGGAAATATTTTTCGGCGGGATAGTCCTTCACGAAGCCGTAGCCGCCGAAGATCTGGACAGCGTCCTCGGCCGACCGCACGGCGATCTCGCTCGAGTACAGCTTCGCGACGGAGGATTCGCGCGTCGTGCGGCGGCCCTGATCCTTCAGCCATGCGGCGCGATACGTCAGCAGCCGCGCCGCCTCGATGCGGCATGCGTTGTCGGCGATCTTCCACTGAATAGCCTGGAAGGCGCCGATCGGCTGGCCAAACTGGCGGCGCTCCTTCGCATAGCCGCGCGCGGCGTCATACGCCCCTTGCGCGAGCCCGACCGACAGCGCCGCGATGCCGATGCGTCCCGCGTCGAGTACCTGCAGCGTGTTGATAAAGCCCTGCCCTTCCTCGCCGACAATCGCGTCGGCCGGAAGACGGCAGTTCTCGAAAATCACTTCGCTCGTCTCGCTCGCGCGCATGCCGAGCTTGTCTTCCTTCTTGCCCGGACGCATGCCCGGCGTGCCCTGGGCGAGGACGAACGCCGAGATGCCGCGATGCCCCTTGGCGCGATCGGTCACGGCCATCACGACCATGGCGCCGCCGGTGGCCGCGTGCGTGATGAACTGCTTCGACCCGTCGAGGATCCACGCGCTTCCGTCCCTGCGCGCCACAGTCCGCATGCTCGCGGCGTCCGAGCCTGCGCCCGATTCGGTGAGCCCCCATGCGCCGAGGTACCGGCCCTCGGCAAGCGGCACGACGTACTGTGTTTTCTGCGCTTCGGTGCCGAACATGAAAAGGTGCGCCGAACAGAGCCCGTTGTGCGCGGCCACACTGAGCGCGATCGACGGGCAGACGCGCGCGAGCTCTTCGATGCAGATGCAGTAGTCGAGCGCCGACATCCCGGACCCACCGTACTCCTCGGGGAACTGAATGCCCATCAAGCCGAGCGACGCAAGCTTCGGCAGCAGGTCCGGCGGAAACGCCTGCGCCTCGTCCCACTCCATCACGTGCGGCCGGATCTCGCTCTCGGCAAACTCGCGCACCGTGCGCCGCAACAGCTGCTGCTCTTCCGACAGTCGAAAATCCACGGACATATTCTACAAGCACGGCACCGGGTAGCACTGCGCACGCTGCCGCGCTATCCTGTCCGCATGCGCCGACTCTCACGTGCCGTTCTCGTCGCTGCCCTCATGGCCGTTCCGGCGCAGGCTTTTGCCGACGCGACGGCGTTCTTCGGCTTCCTCAACAAACCCGAGAACCGCGCGACCAAGGGGTTCGCGGCGGGCATCGGCCTGCTCGTGGTGGGCTTCGAGTTCGAATACGCCAACGCGGCCGAGGACGCCGTGAAAGGACATCCGTCACTCCAGACGGGCATGGGCAACATGCTCGTGCAGACGCCGTTCAGCAGCGTGCAGCTCTACGCCACCGCCGGCGGAGGCGTCTATCGCGAAAAGCTCGGCTCGGCGCAGGAAACGAACGTGGGCGTGAACTTCGGGGGGGGCGTGAAGTTCTCCGTCTTCGGCCCGGTGCGCGTGCGGCTCGACTACCGCATCTTCAACCTGCGTGGCGAGCCCGCGCATCCGACCGTCCAGCGCTTCTACGCCGGACTCAACCTGAAGTTCTAGCCGTTAAAAGAAAAAGGGCGGAGACCCGAAGGGCTCCGCCCAAGCGCATTGAGGATCCTACTGGATCTTCATGTCCATCAGCTTCGCGAGCTCCGCCTTGTTGAGCGCCGCGTAAGCGGTCTTGAGCTTCTCGTAGAGCGCGTTGACTTCCGTCGGGAACGCCTCGGAGAGAATCTTGACCGGATCGTAATCCGCGCCCTTGACGACGTCGTCGAAGAGGAACACGTACATGATGCTGCCGTCGGGCGTCGGGTCGGTGGCCTTGAAGACTTTCCATGAGGCCGCCTGCAGCTTGCGCTGCGGGTTCTCGCTCTTCTGCAGCGCCTCGCGGAGCCGTCCGAGCACCATCTCGAAGTCGGCGGTGCTTTCCTTCTTGATGACGTTGAACATCATGCCCGAATCGCTTTTGAACCCGATGGCAGGCTCGGCCGGAGCGGCCGGCGTCTGGGCAGCCGGCGGCGTCTGGGCCGGCGGGGGCGGCGGCGTCTGCGTGGCCTGGGCGTTGGCCGAGGCTGCGGCGCCCAGGAGAATGGTCAGCGTCAGTGTCGTCAGTTTGCGCATGTCAGCTTTTATCCTCTGCGATCGGGGAACGAACGGGACGTGTTACGACCCGAAGGTGACCAGCGGCCACGGTGAGATGCGGTTGTAGGCGTCCTTCAGTTTGGCGTAGAGCTCGTCGGCCTTGGCGCGCTCGAACGCGCCCGACTCGAACAGAATCTTCACGGGATCGTACGAGACACCCGTCACGACGGGGTCGAGCGAAAACACATAAAGCGCGGGCGACCCGGCGGGCACCTCGGTGGCGAGCTTCATCATCTTCAGGCTCGCGGCCTGCTGCTGCAGCTCGGGCTTGGAGCTGGCGGCGAGCCCGGCCTTGATGGCCGTCCAGACGGCTTCGAAGTCTGCGGCCTTCTCGGGCTTCACTTCGTTGACCACGATCGCGATCTTCGCGTCGAACTTCATCGCGTCGGGCTGCGGGGCGGCCGCGGGCTGCTGCGCCGCCGGCGGCGCCTGCTGGGCGGCGACGGGTGCGGACACCGCAATCAGGGCCACGAGGGCCGTCATCATGAACGAGCGCATTCTCTCTCCTCCTGCAGACAAACTTAACCGAACTGCCGAACGTCCAGTCTACACGAACAGTGCCAGCACTTCGTTGGCCAGCAACTGTCCGCGGCGCGTCAGACGAAGGCGCCCGGCATCGTACTCGACCTCGTCCAGAAGCCCGGCCGTCAGCGACGGCGCGAGCGATTCCCCGTAGCGCGCCTCGAGATCGACGCTGAACCGCCGGCCCAGCTCTCGAATGTCGAGCCCGCGCGTGAGCCGCACTCCCATGAACAGCGCTTCCTGCAACCGCTCCTCATCGCTGAGGTCGCGCGTCTCGGATTCAGGCAGCACGCCGCGCTCGATCGCGTCCGCATAAGCTCGGGTGTCCGAGGCGTTGCGCCACCGCCGCGCGCCGACAGTGCCGTGCGCGCCGGCGCCGAGCCCGTGCCACGATCCGCCTGTCCAGTATTTGACGTTGTGACGCGACTCGCGGCCGGGACGCGAGACATTCGAAATCTCGTATTGTGTGTAGCCGCCGCGCGCGAGCGCATCCATTCCCTGCTCGTACATCTCCGCCGCATCGTCATCGGGCGCGCGCGACCAGCGCTCGCGCGCCATCGCGTCCTTGAGCGGGGCGTTGGGGTAGATCTCGAGGAGATAGAGCGACGCATGCTCGGGGGCAAGGTCGATCAGCGCTGCGACGTTCGCGAGCCAGCGGTCGATCGACTGCCCCGGCAGCCACATCATCAGGTCGAGGCTGATGTTGTCGAAGCCGGCCGCGCGCGCGTCAGCCACCGCGCGCCTCGCCCGGGCCGCGTCGTGACGCCGATCGAGCCGCGTCAGCTCCTCATCGTCGAACGACTGCACGCCGAAGCTGAGA
>JALYRV010000084.1 GCA_030855205.1 Acidobacteriota bacterium
TGCCCCAGCCGCGCGAGCGCACTCGCGCGCGCTCCCGCTTCCGCCGCCGGCGCGGCCGATTCAGGCGCGCGGCCGGATGCGACGGCATCCGCTTCGGCCTGCGTCGGGGCGAAATAGCCCCGGCGCGCCCTGACATTCACGTCGGGCTGGCGCACGTTGACCTCGATGCGCCTGAAGGCGCCGTCGGACTTCGTGTTCGCCGAGTAGTAGCCGAGCAGGTAGTACGTGCCGAGGCTGTCGGCAAACCTGCGCAGTGTCGCCGACAGATCGTTGTTGTGAATCAGGGCGATACCGTCAGTGTTGTTTGCCAGCTCCATCAGCCCGTCGCGCTTGGCGCGCAGCTCCGCGAAATCATCAGCCACGGACACCGGTCCCCCCTGGCTGAGCGGCGTGTCGAACACGGGCAGGCCGCGCGGATCGACAGGATAGAAGCTCACGTTGCCGCGCTGCGCCCTGGATAGCATGTCCTTGAACAGCCGCCGGGTGTCCATCATCAGCAGAGAGTTCGCCTGCGCGGCGCAGACGGCGAGATCGACGCCTCCCCCGCTGGCAACGGGTCTCGGATCCCGCGTCGAGATTCTGCCGCCGCCAGAGTAGATCCCCGGCAACGCGCTGTGCAGGCTCCTCGCACGCGCTTCGTTCGGCGTGTATTGGCGCCAGCCCTGCGTGACGACCACGACAGCTTTCTTCTCGTCGCGGATGGACGCGAGCTTCTCGACGAGGCCGTCGAGATGCTCGATCGTGTCGCGTTCACGCTTGCGCGCAAGCAGCTCGCGCGCGAGCCCCTGATCGAACACGCTGCCTGGCAAGTTGACCGCCGGCCCCTGCGTCGGCCCGTAGCAGTCTTCGATGAACTCCTGCGCCTCATCCCGATCCGTCATCGTCGCCAGCGCGCCCCACGTCCAGTGGCGCTCCAGCATGTCGCCGATCGTCACCGTCTTGCGGCCGAGCACCAGGGCCTGTGCGCTCATCTCGGGGGTTGTGACACCGAATACATCCCGGGGCCCGATCAGTCGATCCAGCATGTCCGTGAGCGGCCGCCGCATACGCGCGCCGCCGAGAACTTCGGAATGCCAGCGATCGAGCACGACGACGAAGACACGGGCGCGGGGATCCTTCGCCCACTCCTCGCCTTCGCGCTGCGATTCAGGATCGCGCCGCGCCTCTTCCAGCTCCGGCTCGATCCGCACGAACTCGAACGTGTCGACCGCCTGCCGCTTCCCGTCTTCGAAGAGCTCGAAGTCTTCGGCCGTCAGCCCCTCGATCGGCTTGCCGTCCTTGCCAGTGGGAAACACATCGACGCGCACGAAGCGCGCGCCGCCGCGGAACAGCGGCCGTTGCGGCGTCGGATTCTGCGGGGGCGTGGCGGTCTGCGGCTGTGCCTGTCGCGCGGCCGCGACGCCTGCGGCGAGGAAAACGCCCGCCAGGACGAGGGTTCCGAGCTTCATCGTGTGCTCCAGAGGTTGAAATGAACTGAACCATGCGCCAAGGTGTCGGATTCCACGACGTGCCACTGATGAGGTCCGTGCGTCGCTCCCACCGATGTCCTCTGTTTCCATCGACTTAGGCGATCATCACGGCGCACCAGCGAAGGCAGTCCACTTGCAGTGCGCGTTCATGCCGAATCGACCCGGCAGGAGGCTGCATGAACCGCGACATGAAGATGGACGATGCTGTGTGGCTTGGTGCGAAGGCCCCCACCGATAACGACCCGCACGATGCCCTCGAGGAGCCGGGGTCGTGGTGGCGGGATCTCGCGGCCGGCTCCGCGCTCGCTGCCTTTGTCGTGACGGCAGCCGTGATGTTTCTGAGGTAAGCCGCCGGGTTCGATTCCTGCCAACCCCGCGCGAGCAGATGCCGAGCACCATACCGGCATCCGCTCGCCGGGCGAGGCTCCGCACTGCCACGCATCGCCCGCACGCTCCGTATCCCACCCCCGCCTGCCTGATCACTTCGCCGCGCGACGGCCGCAGTTCGAGCACGCTGTACGACTCGCCCGTCCACCCGGAATGCTGCACGACCCAGAACTGCCTGTTCCCTTCGCGGATCACGCCGAACGGCCACATGAAGCGCGCATGCTCCATGTGGCAATAGGTCACGAGTGACGATGTGCCGCGCGGCACGAGCGTCTCTTCGCGCGTCTCCCAGAGCCATCCCGAGTAGAACGTCACCAGATCGCACGCGGGCTTCCCCTTCGGCGGCTTGCGTTCGGCGTAGCGGCGCATGGCTTCGACATAGAAGAAGCGGCTGTCCTTGACGTGCCACACCTGCTGCAGTTCGATCGGCTGCAGGTTGCGCGCACGCGACGAGTGCGGATGCGACCACCCCATGTCGTCGAGGATGCTCGACTCGGTGCGGGGGAAATCACGGTCGACTGCCGCCTTCACGCGCTTCCACTCGATGTCGTTGGGCGCGATGGCGGCGATCGGCGCGATGCTCACCGGCCCGGTGGTCGCGAGGCCTGCCTTCGGATAGGGGGATTCGTAGGGCGGAGGGAGCGGACCGGCCTCCGCGAGATCGGTTTCGAGACCAACGAGGGCGCCGCAGCCGCTGTAGATCGAGCGTGGCGCGGTCACGGTAAACGCCGCGGGCGCGAGCGACGGCGCCCGCCAGAGCGTCCATCGAAGCGCCGGATCGGCCTTCCCCCACCACTCGTCTTTGACGTCCTCGAGCGAGATGGGGATTGGAAACGAGGGACTTTGCTCGACGCCTGTCCACATCTCCCGCCAAGAGCGGCCGTCGTATTGCGCGAACGGAATCATCACGCCGTCGGCGCGCACGATCCCGAGACTCAAGCGCGCTGGCGCCTGGCCCCAGGCCAGGGGCAGCGCGAGCGCCAGGAGCGCGACGGACACGAGGCCGCTTGTGCGGACGAGAGCACGGGGCATTGGCCGAGATGGACCTCGGAAGCAGGCTGGCGCAGGCAGTATAGCCAATCCAAACGGCCAGGTGGAGCGTATTTCAAGGTGTCTATCAACCGTATCGGGGTGATCTTCTGCTGGGCGCTGCTTGCGGGTGCGCAGATCGCCGGCGCCCAGGAGCTCGGCACCGTCACCGGGCGTGTGACCGACCAGACCGGTGGCGCCCTCCCTGGCGTGACCGTCGACCTGGTCGCGGGCACCAGGGAGATGAGCAGCACCACCGATCTCGCCGGCGACTACCGGTTCGAGGCTGTGCCCGCCGGCCCCGCTGCGCTCACCTATCGGCTCCTCAACTTCACCGTTGTCCGCCGTCAGGTGACGGTGACCCGTGGCGGCGCGGTCAGGGCAGACGCGCTCCTTCTCCTCTCGCTCCGCGCCGACATCGTCGTGACCGCGGCCGGTACGTTCCGCAATGTGGCCGATGCGGCCAATCCCTCGGAAAACCTCGTCGGCATCGCGTCCGCGGCCAGCCAGGGCGCCATCACGGCTGCGCAACTCGACGCCCGGCCGGTGATGCGCGCGGGGGAAGTACTGGAAACCGTGCCCGGCATGATCGTCAGCCAGCACAGCGGCGAAGGAAAAGCCAATCAGTACTATCTCCGCGGCTTCAATCTCGATCACGGCACCGACTTCGCGACAACTGTGGCGGGCGTGCCCGTGAACACGCCTACGGGTGCACATTCGCACGGATGGACGGACCTCAACTTCCTGATCCCCGAACTCGTGAGCGGCGTGCAGTTCAAGAAGGGGCCGTATTACGCAGACGAGGGGGACTTCTCCGCGGCGGGTTCGGCCAATATCAGCTACGCGAATCGACTCGACCGGCCTCTTCTATTGGCGAGCGCCGGACACGACGGCTGGGGGCGAGTGCTCGGCGCAGCCTCGCCGCGGCTCGCGGGCGGTCACGTGCTGATGGCCATCGAGCTCAATCGCAACGATGGGCCCTGGCTCCGGGGAGACGACTTTCGCAAAGTGAACGGCGTACTGCGGTACAGCCGCGGCGACACTCGAAACGGACTGTCGCTCACAGGCATGGGCTACTGGGCCAATTGGAATGCGACGGATCAGATTCCCGCGCGCGCCGTGGCAAACGGATCGATCGATCGCTTCGGCCTGATCGATCCCACCGACCGCGGCACGACCCATCGCCAGACTCTGACGATTGAACTGCAGCGATCGACCGGATCCGCATCGCTCAGAGGCACCGGCTTCGTGCTCCGCAGCCGGTTGAACCTGCTCTCCAACTTCACCTACTTCCTCGACGATCCGATCAATGGCGACCAGTTCGAGCAGGCTGAACAGCGGATGACCGCTGGCGGCCGCCTGACGTACCGGCGGCTCGGACATTTCTTCGAGCGGCACACGGAGAGCGCGGTCGGCGTACAGGTGCGGCGCGACTGGCTCTCGCCCGTTGGCTTGTACCGCACCACCGAGGGCCGCCGCTTCGCCACGATCCGTGAAGATGAAGTTGGCCAGACGCTGGCGGGAGCGTATGGACAGACGGAGATCGAATGGACGCCCGCCATCAGGACCACCTTCGGACTGCGAGCCGACGTGTATGACCTCGCGGTGCAGTCGAACAATCCGCTCAACTCGGGCGAGGCCACGAAAGGCCTGGTCAGTCCGAAGTTCTCGGCGGCATTCGGCCCGTGGGCCGGCACCGAGGTCTACGCCAGTGCGGGCATGGGCTTTCACAGCAACGATGCGCGGGGCGCCGTGATCGCCGTGGACCCCGCGAGTGGCGAAGGCGTGGAGCGAGTCACACCGCTCGTGAGAGCGAAGGGAGTGGAGGCCGGCGTCCGTACCGTGCGTCTGCGTGGGCTCCAGTCCACCGCCGCGGTGTGGTACCTCGGCATCGACTCGGAGCTGTTGTTCGTCGGCGACGCAGGCACGACGGAGGCGGGGCGCCCGAGCCGACGGTTTGGAATCGAGTGGACGAACTTCGCCCGCCTCACCCGGTGGCTCACGGTGGATGGTGACCTTTCCCTCTCGCGCGCGCGGTTCACCGACGCGGATCCGTCAGGGAACCGCGTGCCTGGCGCCGTGGACCGTGTGCTCTCGGGCGGTCTCACAGTGGAATCGCAGGCGCGCCTGTCCGGCGCTCTGCGCGTCCGCCATTTCGGCCCCCGCCCGCTGATCGAAGACGCCAGTGTGAAGTCGAAGGGCACGACACTCTGGAACGCCGAGGCCGTCTACCGGCTCTCGCACAGCGCGCGCCTGGAGCTGGAAGTGTTCAACCTCTTCGACGCGACGGTGGCGGACATCGACTACTTCTACACGTCGCGGCTGCAGGGTGAACCCTGGGAGGGGATGGACGACATCCACACGCATCCGGCCCTTCCCCGCTCGGCGCGAGTGAATCTGCGGATCTCGTTCTAGCGCAGACGCGGCTACATCGCGCGGAGCGATGCGAGTCTCGCCTTCACGAGACGGCGCACGAGCGCAGCCGGTGGTGGATTCGAGAGCGGGAACCGGATGGTCCCCTTCGACACCGCGTACTCGGCGAGCACATCACCCATTCCGCGCGTGATGGCGGCGCCGATGGGATAGAGCGCGGCGTGCTTCGTCCACGCGGCGTAGCAGACGATCACCTTGCCGTCGCGGCGGATGCACGGAATGCCGTAGCTGAATCCCTCTTCTCCGCGAGGCACGGCCGAGTGAATGGCGCTTCGCATCCGCGTGAGCACGCGGCGCGCGTCAGGGGCAAGCGCCTCAAGATACGCGCGCACGCGGCCTCGCGCATCCGCAGCGCTGGCGGCCGAAGCCGGTGACTTCACGGCGCGCTTCAGCTCCGCATTGGGATGCGTGACGGGCCCGGTCGTGCGTGTGCGTCGCGGCGGAGGTGCGATGGCCAACGCCTCAGCATACGCCGAGGATCAGGCTATCGTTGGAACAGGGCTGTTGAAATTGATACCCGGGGGGATACCCGGGCCGTTGGAAAGGTTGGTCGGGATGGCGGGACTCGAACCCACGACCTCCTGCACCCCAAGCAGGCGCGCTACCAGGCTGCGCTACATCCCGAAATCTAGGTCTTCGCCTTCTTCTTCCGCACAACCGCCGGTTTGGCCGGCGCGGGTGGGGCTTCGCGCGCAAACTCCGACGCGCCCGGCTTACCCGACAACATCCGCAGAATCGACTCGAGCCCGCCTCGCACGCTCTGAATCGCGCCTCGCACCTCGGCTGGCACCAGTGATGGCAACAGCGCTTCGGTGTCCGGCTCGGGCTGCGGCCCGGCGTCCTCGATAATCTTGCGGCGCGCTCCGGCGAGCGTGAGCCCCTCGACGAGGATCAGGTGCTTCAGCCTCAGCACCCGCTCGACATCTATCCGGCGATACACCCGCGGTCCCGATGCGCCCTCGACCCCGAGATCCGGAAATTCCGCTTCCCACGTCCGCAGCACGTAGGGCTGCAGTCCGGCGATGACGCATACCTCGGCGGACTTGAAGGCCGTCCGGTTCGGAATCTCGGTAGAGGTCATCAAACGCGGGAGGCTGATTATAGCATCAGCGGCTCGCGGCTCCGCTCTTCCTCACCACGATCCGGATTGGGGTGCCCTCGAACTTGAACGACTCCCGCAGGCGGTTGACCAGGAACCGCTCATACGAGAAGTGCAGCTTCGTGGCGATGTTCGTGAAGAACACGAACTCGGGCGGCGCCACCCCCGACTGCACGGCGTACATGATGCGCACTTCCCCGCGCGCGCCCGGGGCCACGGGCGGGTGCGCCTCGGTCACGACCTTGATGAACCGATTGAGCTCGCCGGTCGTCACGCGCGTCTTGCGCGATGCGGCCACGCGGTCCGCCGTTTCGAGCACCTTGCCGGACCGCTCCCCCGTCAACGCCGAGATGTGGAGCACGGGAGCGTAGTCCAGGAACTTCAGTTCCCGCCGCAGCGATTCGTCGAAGTCTTTCACATACTCCGGGCCGCGCCCCTTCATCAGGTCCCACTTGTTGGCGACGATGACGATGCCGCAGCCGGTGCGCTCGGCTTCGCCGGCAATCGCGCCGTCCTGATCCGCCGGGCCCTCGAGCGCGTCGATGACCAGCAGCGCGACGTCGGCGCGCGCGATGGCGCGCTTGGCAATCACCACACTGACGTTCTCGACGAGCCCCGACTTGTGCACCTTGCCGGCCTTGCGGATGCCCGCCGTGTCCACGAGCTTGAACGTCTTCTGGTTCCACTGCAGCTCTACATCGATCGCATCTCTCGTCGTCCCCGGCATCGCGTTGACCATCACGCGGTCTTCGTTGAGCAGCCGGTTGAGCAGCGACGACTTGCCCGCGTTCGGCCGGCCGACGATGGCGATCGAGGTCGGCTCCTCCGGGACGTCAGGCTCCGTCTCGCCGGGCTTGCGCGGCGACGGGAGCCGCGCGATCACCTCGTCGAGCAGGTCGCCGATCCCGTTGCCGTGCTCCGCCGCAATTTCGACGATGGTGTCGAACCCGAGCCTGTGGAACTCCAGCGCCCGGTGCGTCGACCGCTTGTCGTCGGTCTTGTTGACGGCGAGCACGACAGGGGTGCCGGCCAGGCGCGCGGCATGCGCGATCGCTTCGTCTCCCGGCACGAGGCCCTCACGGCCGTCTGTGACGAAGACGATGATGGAAGCGGAGTCGAGCGCCTTGCGCCCGTGATGGATGACGAGCTCGTGGAGCGGGTCGGTCGTCGCCCCGAACATGCCGCCGGTGTCGACCAGGGTGAACTCCCGCCCGCGCCAATCGGCGCTCTGGGCGATAACGTCCCGGGTGGTGCCGGCTACGGGCGCGACAATGGAGCGGCGGGTGCCGGTGATCTTGTTGAACAGGGTCGATTTGCCGACGTTGGGCCGGCCGACGAGAACGACGGTGGGCCGTTCTTCGCCACGGGAAGCCATGGCAGCCAGTCTATCAGGGAACACTTAGGGGAATCATTGACAGCGTAAGTCTTTATATTTATGCTATTTAGACACAGGCAGGAACTCCTAAATGATCAAAGTCGACATCGTCAACGAGGTGTCGAGGATCGCCGACATCACCAAGGTGAAAGCCGAGGTGGCGGTCGATGCGGTCTTTGACGCGATGCGTCTGTCGATGCAGCGGGGCGAGCGAATCGAGCTGCGCGGGTTCGGGGTCTTCCAGGTGAAGCCCCGGAAGCGCGGGATCGGCCGCAATCCGAGAACCGGCAAGGAAGTACGCATTCCCCCTGGCCGGACCATCCGGTTCAAGCCGGGCAAGGAACTCCAGAACATCGGCAGTTAGTTGCGCCACCTCGTCCTTTTTCTGGCAACGCTGCTCACCACCTGGTGGGTCGGCCTCGCTCACTACGCTGCCTTCCGATCCGGCCTGAGCGGCCAGGTTCCGGACGTCCACTGGCTCAATGGTTTCTGGTACGCCGGGGGCGTAATCGGCATCCTCGGCGCCCACGAGTTCGGGCACTATTTCATGTGTCGCCGCTACGGCGTCGACGCCTCGCTCCCCTACTTCCTTCCCGCCCCTACGCTCGCCGGCACCTTCGGCGCGGTGATTCGCATTCGTGACGGCTTCCCGACGCGCGCTGCGCTCTTCGACATCGGTGTCGCCGGGCCTGTCGCCGGCTTCATCGTGCTCATCCCGGTGCTGCTCGTCGGCATGTCGTGGTCGACGCTCGTGCGGGTGCCCGACGATTTCGAAGGCATGCTCCTCGGCACGCCGATCGTCTTCGACTGGGCCGCGCGGCTGTTCTTCAGCGACGTACCGGAGGGACACTCGCTGAACATTCATCCTCTGGTGTTCGCGTCCTGGTTCGGGATGCTCGCGACGGCGCTCAACCTGCTGCCGTTCGGCCAGCTCGATGGCGGACACCTGATGTACGCGCTCATCGGCCGCAGGGCGGTCTGGGTGTCGTACGCCACCGTGCTCGCCGCGATCGGTCTGACGATCTATTCGATCAGCTGGGCGGTGCTCACGATCATGATGCTCGTGATGATGCTGCTGATGGGCATGCGGCATCCGACGGTATGGAACGAGTACGACCGTCTCGACTGGAAACGCATCCTCGTCTTCGCGCTCGCCGCGGCCATTCTCGCCGTGTGCTTCACGTCCGCGCCGGTCGAACTCGTCACAGGATAAGCGTCAGAGCACGCTGAGCGGGTCGATGTCGACGCTGATGCGGCGGCGGGCGTCGGCGCGCGCCGCGATCGCGGCGAGGAGCACTTCGCGCATGCGGGTGCGTGCCGTCCCCTTGATGAAGAACTGCGCGCGATGCTCCCCCTTGATGCGCGCGAGCGGCGCGGGCGCCGGGCCGAGCACGCGGAGATCGCCGCTCTGCTGCGCGCGCACGCGCCTGGCCAGGTCCGCGGCGAGGTCCATCGCGTCTCCCTCCGACGGCCCTTTCGCGACGATGTTGATGAGCGACGCCGCGGGCGGATAGCGCATCGCGCGGCGGAAGATCATCTCGTTCTCGAAAAAGCCCGCGTAGTCCTGCATGCACGCGTACTGAATGCTGTAGTGCTCGGGATGCAGCGTCTGCACGATCGCAAGCCCCGGCCTGTCGCCACGGCCGGCGCGGCCGGAGACCTGCGTGAGCAACTGGAACGTGCGCTCTCCGGCGCGGAAATCCGGCATGCCGAGGCCGACGTCGGCTGACACGACACCGACGAGCGTCACCGCCGGAAAGTCGTGCCCCTTCGCAATCATCTGCGTGCCGACGAGCACGTCGATCTTCCGGGCGGCCATTGCCGTCAGCACGCCCGCAATGGCGCCGCGCCGCCGCACCGTGTCGCGATCGACGCGGGCGATCCGCGCATCGGGCAGCAGGGCGCGAATCTCGGCCTCGACCCGCTCGGTGCCGAAGCCGCTCTGCTCCATGAACTCTCCCTTGCATGCGGGACAGGTCTTCGGCAGTGGCATCGCGTGATTGCAGTAGTGGCAACGGGCGCGCCGCGTGCCGCGGTGGATGGTCAGCGACAGGCTGCAGTTCGGACACTCGAGTGAATGACCGCATTGACGGCAGAACATCAGCGTCGCGAACCCGCGCCGGTTGAGCAACACCACCGCCTGCTCGCCTCGCGCCGTGTGCTCGACGAGCGCCGCTTCGAGCGTGCGGCTCAAGACGATGTCGGCGCCGCGCTCGGCAAACTCTTCCTGCATGGGCACGATCTGCACGCGCGCCAGCGGCCGATCCATCACCCTCCGCGCCAGCGTCACCAGCGTGTACTTGCCCTGTCTGGCGTGCTCGTAGGTTTCGAGCGCCGGCGTGGCGGAGCCGAGCACGATGAGCGCGCCGGCGTTGCGCGCGCGCACGATCGCGACGTCGCGCCCGTGATACCGCGGCGACTCGTCCTGCTTGAACGACCCGTCGTGTTCTTCGTCCACGACGATCAGCCCGGTGCCCGGGAGCGGCGCGAACACCGCGGAGCGCGTGCCGACGACGACATCGACTTCCCCGCGGCGGATGCGGTGCCACTGATCGTGACGCTCGCCGTCCGACAGCGCGCTGTGCTGAATCGCCACGCGGTCACCGAATGCGGCGCGGAAGATCCGGGCGGCGGCCGGTGTGAGCGCGATCTCGGGCACGAGGATCAGTACGCGGCGATCCTGCGCGAGCGTCTGCGCCGCAAGGCGCAGATACACCTCGGTCTTGCCGGATCCGGTGACGCCGTGCAGCACGGCGACACCGAACGCGCGCAGCGCGAGCATCGCGCCGAGGCGGGCGACGGCCTCCGACTGCTCGGCAGTCAGGCTTCGGGGTGCAGCGTGCCCGGTGCCTGGTGCCGGCTGCTCGGCGCTGAGTGCGGCGTGTTCGAAGGGGTCGCGGTCCAGGCGTACCTGATCGATTTGCGCGAGACCGAGGGCGGCGAGGCGTTTGGCGACGTCCCAGCCGATGCCTCGGGCGGCGAGGTCGCGCGCGGTGAGACCATCGGGGGCGCCGCGCAGCACGTCGATCAGCTCGGCCTGACGCTTGCCCTTGCGCGCCTCCGCGTCCTCCGCGAGCGCCGTGAGGCGCACCCGCGCGACCGAGCGGAATGCGTCCCGGCGTCCCGCAAGCGGCTGCTCGATCCGCACGAGACCGTCGCGCACCAGCCCGTCGAGCGCGCCCTTGAATGTGCGGGGGTCGCCGGACCGTTTCACGAGCGCGTCGACTGCGATGGCTTTCTGTTCGCGCAGTTGCTCGACGATCGCCCGACGCGCGCCGTGCTGCAGTTCGTTGGCCTCGCCGATAGCGGTGAGGCACGCCACGCGGCGCGAGAAGACCGCGCTCTGCGGCGGCATGGCGGCCGCCAGCGCTTCGCCTGGCCCGGCGGCGTAGTACTCCGCGGTCCAGAGCGCCAGCGTCACGATCTCCGGCGGCAGCAACGGCTCGGCGTCGATGACCTCGAGCAGCTCGCGGATCTTGTCAGTCGATTGAAACGTGGGAATCGATCCAGTTTCGCCCGAGGAGCCTGCTTCGCCTACCACCCAGCCCGTCAGCGTGCGGGGGCCCATGGGCACGACCACCCGCGCGCCCGAGAGCGGCAGCGGCAGATGGCCGGGTACGCGATAGGTCAGGGGCGGCAGCCCTGGGACGGGCACCGCGACCTGCACGAGGCGCGCGGGCACTACGCCTCGCCCGTGAGCACGGCGCGAACCTTCTTCATGTCGTCCCACACGTCGCGCTTTCGCTCGGGGCTTCTCAGCAGGTACGCGGGATGGAAGGTCGGCAGCAGCATCGCGCCGTGATACTCGTGAAACGTGCCGCGCAGCTTGGAGATCGGCGCGTCGGTGCGGAGCAGCGTCTGCGCCGCGAACGTACCGAGCGCGACAATCACCTTCGGCCGGATCGTCTCAATCTGCCGCAACAGGAACGGCTCGCACTCGGCGATCTCGTCCGGCTCGGGATTGCGGTTGGCGGGCGGACGGCACTTGATCACGTTCGCGATATACACATCGTCACGCGTGAGGCCGATCGCCTCGATGATCTTGGTGAGCAGCTGTCCGGCGCGTCCGATGAATGGCACACCCTGCGCGTCCTCATCAGCCCCCGGCGCCTCGCCGACGAACATCAGGTCGGCGTTGGGATTGCCGGAGCCGAACACAATCTGACGGCGGCCCAGCGTGTGCAGCTTGCAGCGCACGCACTCGCCGATGTCTTCGCGAATGGACGGCAGCAGGTCGCCCGTCGATGCGGAGATGCGACCGGGCCCGGCATCCGACGGCGCGTCTGGCGCCGGAGCTCCCGCGGCGGCGCCGGCGGCCCGCGCCCGCCACCTGGGATCGCGCGAGAAACCGGTGACGCCGAGCGTCTCGGCCCAGCGGAGGTGATCGGACAGGGCGTGCGGGTTGCTCAAGCGCTGACGATCTTAGCGGAACCGTCGAGAATCCGCTCGACACGATCGAGCACCGCCGCGGCGACGGCGTCCTTGCTGAGGAGCGGCAGCGGCTCGGCGCCGCGTTCGTCGATCAGCGTGACCTCATTGGTGTCGACATCGAAGCCCGAGCCGGGCCGCGCGACATCGTTGGCGACGATCAGATCGACACGTTTCGCGGCGAGCTTGCGGCGCGCGTGGGGCACCGGATCCCCCGTCTGCGCGGCGAAGCCGACCAGCACCGGACGGGCGCCGGTACGCGCGGCGCCGAGGTCGGCGAGGATGTCGCGCGTGCGCGACATCGACAGCGACCAGCCCTCGTGCCCCTTCTCCATCTTGGCGTCGAGCGCACCACCGGCCGGCGCGTAGTCCGCCACGGCCGCCGCCATGACCACGGCGTCGGCACCGTCAGCGTCGCGCATGACCGCGGCGTGCATGTCGGCGGCGCTGCGCACCAGCGTCACCTGCGTGCCCGCAGGCGCGGCCAGCGTCACGGGGCCGGAAATCAGAGAGACGAGCGCGCCGCGGCGCGCCGCTTCCGCCGCGATGGCGTAGCCCATGCGGCCGCTCGAGCGGTTGCCGATGAACCTGACGGGATCGATATCCTCGAAGGTGGGTCCCGCGGTGATGACGACGCGGCGGCCGGCGAGCGGGCCGACGCGAGCGGCACCACTGAGCATTTCCTCCGCGGCCGCGACGATTTCGGCCGGCTCCGCGAGGCGTCCCTTGCCGATCCACCCGCACGCCAGATAGCCGGCGCCGGGATCGACGAAACGCACGCCGCGCGCGGCAAGCACGCGCGCGTTCTCCTGGGTCGCGGGATGCTCGAGCATCCGCGTGTTCATGGCCGGCGCGAGCAGCACCGGCGCCGGCGTCGAGATGTAGAGCGTGGAGAGATAGTCGTCCGCGATGCCGTGCGCGAACTTCGCGAGGATGTTGGCGGTGGCCGGCGCGACCAGCAGCAGTCCGATGTCATTGGCGACGGCGATGTGCTCGATGTCGGCGTTGGCACCCGGCTCGTACTGCGACGTGAGCACGCGCCGCCGCGTGATCGCCTCGAACGTCAGCGGCGTGATGAAGCGGCGCGCGTTGCGGGTGAGGACGGCCACGACGTCGTGACCGTGCTTCTGCAGGCCGCGCGCGACCTCGACGGCCTTGTAGGCGCCGATGCCGCCGCCGACGCCGAGCGCGACGAGCGCCATCGGTCTTAGCCTTCCTTGGCTTCCGGATCGACGCGCTGGATCAGCCCGGCGGTCACTTCCTGCACGGCGCGGCGCGCCGGCTTCGACGAGCCTTCCATGCGCGGCGTGCAGCCGTCGAGGAGCTGCTTGGCGCGCGCGCTGGCGATGGTCACGAACTCGAAACGATTGGTCTTGCTGTCTGACATCTGAATACCTCAACGGGCAGGCCCGGCCCGCCCTACTTTCCGAACGTCCGAATCACGTCTCTGGCGATCGCGGCCGTGCGATCGAGTTTCGATCGCTCGGCCGTCACGATCGCCTGCAGCCGGTTCACGCAGCTGTCAATCTCGTCGTTGACGACCAGATAGTCGTACTCCGTGAAGGCCGACACTTCTTCCCGCGCGGTGAGCAGCCTGCGCTGCATCGCCTCTTCGCTGTCCTTGCTGCGGCCGCGGAGGCGCTGCTCGAGCGCCTCGTACGACGGCGGCAGCATGAAGATGCCCACGGTGGGAATCGGCTTGCCGCGCACTTGACGGGCGCCCTGCACGTCGATGGTGAGCACGAGGTCGCAGCCGCTGGCCAACCGCGCTTCCGTATCGGCCAGGCCGGTGCCGTAGAGATTGCCGAACACATCGGCCCATTCCAGGAACTCGTCGCGCGCGATCCGCGCCTCGAAGTCGGCGCGGCTGATGAAATTATAGTCGACCCCGTCGGCTTCCCCCGCGCGGGTTGCCCTCGAGGTGTACGACCGCGACATCTGCAGGCCGTCGGTCTGCTTCACGAGCCGCTCGACCAGCGTGGTCTTGCCCGTGCCCGACGGCGCCGACACCACGAAGAGAATGCCCCGCCCGGTGCGGCACGCCCAGTCGTTATTCGACATTCTGGACCTGCTCCCGCAGGCGCTCGAGCTCAGCCTTGGCCGTCACGACGCGTGCGGGCACCGCCGTGCCCTCCGCTTTGGAACCGATCGTGTTGACCTCGCGATTCATCTCCTGGAGCAGGAAGTCCAGCTTCCGGCCGCAGGGCTCGTCGCTCGCGGCCAGTTGCGCCCAGTGCGTGAGGTGGCTGCGGAACCGGACGATCTCTTCCTGGATGTCCGACCTCGCGACGAACCGCACAATCTCCGAGGCCAGCGCCGCGTGATCGGGCGCCGGCTCGAGCGTCAGCCCGGAGACGCGCTCCTGCAATCGCACCTGCAACCCGTCCTGCGCCGCCTGCGACTCGTCGACAATCTGTTCGACGAGGGCGCCGAGCAGCGCGCAGCGCTGATCGAGATCCGCGCGCAACAGGTGCCCCTCCGTGACGCGCATGCCGTCGAGGGCCTCCAGTGCCTCCCCTGC
>JALYRV010000266.1 GCA_030855205.1 Acidobacteriota bacterium
GGTCGACGGGTGGACGGCGCATCTCTGGGTGCGCCTCCTGGGCCGGGACGTGCCGGGGCTCGGGATCGTCACGACGGCGGTCCTCCTGCTGATGATCGGCGCGCTGGCCACCAACGTGTTCGGGCGGCGGATTCTGCAGGCGGGCGAGTACTACCTGCTGCGGGTGCCGCTGTTCCGTACGGTGTATTCGCCGGTCAAGCAGTTGATCGTGGCGTTTTCGCCCGACAACGAGTACGGGTTCAAGCGGGTGGCGATGGTCGAGGATCCGGCGCGGGGGTTCCTGCTCGGGTTCCTGACGAAGGAGTTCACGATCGATCGCGGACAGGGCCCGGAGGCCGTGGTCGCCGTTTACGTGCCGACGAACCACCTGTATCTCGGCGACGTGCTCGTCATGCCCCGGGATCGGGTATCGTTCCCCGACCTCACGGTCGAGCAGGGCATCAGGATTTTTCTCACGGGTGGCATGGCGCTGCCGGCACGCATCAAGGCGCAGCGCGGTACGGATCGAGTCGATGGGTTCAGAGTTTAAGGGAGGACAGAACGTGGTCAAGGTGTTGAAGAACGGTCTGCGGGCATCGGTCGTGCTCGTGTTTGGGTGGCTGCTGCAGGGCCCCGCGCTGCTGGCGCAGGCGCTGCCGCACGACGCCGCGGCGCCGAGCGCCCATCGCAGTGAAGCGGATCTCATCCTGCCCGACCTGGGCTCGGTGCTGGTTGGCGGCTACAACGGCCGCACGCTCCTGCTGATCGGCATTGCCATCAGCGCGCTCGGTCTCGTGTTCGGCCTGGTCATCTACAACCAGCTGAAGCGCATGCCCGTACACGCCTCGATGCTCGAAGTGTCCGAGCTGATTTACGAGACCTGCAAGACGTATCTCATCACGCAGGGCAAGTTCATCCTGCTGCTCGAACTGTTCGTCGGCGCCATCATCGCCTTCTATTTCGGCGTGCTGCGCGACATGGCCCCCGCGCGGGTCGCCATCATCCTCGTGTTCAGTCTGATCGGCATCGCGGGCAGCTACGGCGTCGCGTGGTTCGGCATCCGCATCAACACGTTCGCGAACTCGCGCACCGCGTTCGCCAGCCTCGAAGGCAGGCCCTACCCGATTTACGCGATTCCGCTCAAGGCCGGCATGAGCATCGGCATGCTGCTGATCAGCGTCGAGCTGCTGATCATGCTCTGCATCCTGCTCTTCATCCCCGGCGAGTACGCCGGCCCCTGCTTCATCGGCTTCGCCATCGGCGAGTCGCTCGGCGCGGCGGCGCTCCGCATCGCGGGCGGCATCTTCACGAAGATCGCCGACATTGGCGCCGACCTCATGAAGATCGTCTTCAACATCAAGGAAGACGACGCGCGCAACCCGGGCGTCATCGCCGATTGCACGGGCGACAACGCGGGCGACTCGGTCGGCCCGTCGGCTGACGGCTTCGAGACCTACGGCGTGACCGGCGTGGCGCTGATCACGTTCATCCTGATCGCGGTGCCGGAGATCGCGGTGCAGGTGCAGCTCCTCGTGTGGATCTTCGTCATGCGCGTCATGATGGTCATCGCCAGCGGCGTGGCCTATCTCGCGAACGAGGCGGTGGCGAAGGCGAAGTACAACACCGCGACCTCGATGAACTTCGAGGCGCCGCTCACGTCGCTCGTCTGGGTGACATCGATCATCTCGGTGGCCATGACCTACGTCGTGTCGTACCTGCTCATCAAGGAGCTCGGCGACGGCACGCTGTGGTGGAAGCTCGCGTCGATCATCACGTGCGGCACGCTCGCCGGCGCGATCATCCCCGAGCTGGTCAAGATCTTCACGTCGACCGAGTCGGCGCACGTCAAGGAAGTCGTCCGCTCGTCGGCGGAAGGTGGCCCGTCGCTCAACATCCTCTCGGGCCTGGTCGCGGGCAACTTCAGCGCCTACTGGCTCGGCCTCACCATCATGGTGCTGATGGGCATCGCTTACTTCGTGACGCTGCTCGGCGGCTTCCCCGAGCTGATGCTCGCGCCTCCCGTGTTCGCGTTCGGTCTCGTGGCGTTCGGCTTCCTCGGCATGGGACCGGTCACCATCGCGGTCGACTCGTACGGCCCCGTGACCGACAACGCGCAGTCGGTGTTCGAGCTGTCGGTCATCGAGACCATTCCCGGCATCAACGCCGAGCTCAAAAACAAGTACGGCATCGACGTCAACTTCGAGCGCGCGAAGCATCTGCTCGAGGAGAACGACGGCGCCGGCAACACGTTCAAGGCCACGGCGAAGCCCGTGCTCATCGGCACCGCTGTCGTCGGCGCGACGACGATGATTTTCTCGATCATCGTGCTGCTCACCAACGGCCTCACGGTCAACGTCGACAAGCTATCGATGCTGCATCCGCCGTTTCTGCTCGGCCTGATCATGGGCGGCTGCGTGATCTACTGGTTCACCGGTGCGTCGATTCAGGCGGTCACGACGGGCGCGTACCGCGCCGTCGAGTTCATCAAGGCGAACATCAATCTCGAGAGCACCGAGAAGGCGTCGGTGGCCGACTCGAAGAAAGTCGTCGAGATCTGCACTCAGTACGCGCAGAAGGGGATGCTCAACATCTTTCTGACGGTGTTCTTCTCGACGCTGGCGTTCGCGTTCCTCGAGCCGTATTTCTTCATCGGCTATCTGCTGTCGATTGCGCTCTTCGGCCTCTTCCAGGCGATCTTCATGGCCAACGCGGGCGGCGCGTGGGACAACGCGAAGAAGATTGTCGAGGTTGAGCTCAAGCAGAAGGGCACGCCGCTGCATGCGGCCACGGTCGTGGGCGACACGGTCGGCGACCCGTTCAAGGACACCTCGTCGGTGGCGATGAACCCGGTGATCAAGTTCACGACGCTGTTCGGGTTGCTGGCGGTGGAGCTTGCGGTGCAGCTGACGGCCGAGATGGGCCACGGCGTGAGCCTGGGGCTGGCTGGCGCGTTCTTTGCGGCTTCGATGTTCTTCGTGTGGCGTTCGTTCTACGGGATGCGGATCCGGTAGGAGGCGCGCAAGGCGTTTTTGGGGGCGAAGACGGAACCAGATGGTGTCAGCGGGGTCTAAACTTTCACGTAGGCTTCGTTGACACCGTTTTTTGGCTCTGACTATAATCGGCCCCTTACCGGAGAGGCTGGCGGTCCGAGAGGGCCGGCAGCAGCCGGGCGGCGGGCAAGACCTAGTGTCCCAGTAAGTGATGACGGGACCGGGGAAACAAAAGTTCGGGCCTGAAGAGGAGATTTTGTGCCGCAAGACATGTTCGGCGACGTCGTGAAGCCGTCGATCACGGTTGGAACGAAGAAGTGGTACACCGTTCCACTGTCGATCCTCGCGCACGTCGCCGCGCTGGCCGCACTGATCATCATTCCGTTGATGGCGAACGACATGCTGCCGACGCCGCCGTCGATGATGGCGTTCGTCTCGGCCGCGCCGCCGCCGCCACCACCGCCACCGCCACCGCCTCCGGCGCCGTCAGCGCCGCAGCCGACCAAGCCGACGGAGATCATCAATCCCGCGGCCGCGCCGATCGAGGCGCCGAAAGAAATCAAGGCCGAGGCGCCGCCTCCGCCGTCTAACAGCGGCATCCAGGGCGTCGTCGGCGGCGTGGCCGGCGGCATTCCCGGCGGTTCGCTCGGTGGCGTGGTCGGCGGGCTTCCGAGCGCGCCGCCGCCCCCGCCCCCGCCGCCCCCCCAGGCGCCGGTGCGCGTCGGCGGCAGCATCAAGACGCCGCAGAAGGTCAAGGACTCGAAGCCGATCTATCCGCCCATCGCGCAGTCGGCGCGCGTGCAGGGCATCGTCATCATCGAGGCGACGATTGGACCCGACGGCCGCGTGCGCGACGCGAAGGTGTTGCGCGGCCAGCCGCTGCTCAACGACGCGGCGCTCGATGCGGTGCGTCAGTGGCAGTACACTCCGACACTGCTCAACGGACAGCCGGTGCCGGTCATCATGACGGTCACGGTCACGTTCACGCTGCAGTAGGGGATACGCACAAGTAAGAAGCTCTTGGTTGTGGGAGTGGTTTCGGCTGCTCTCTCTTTTTCCGGCCTGGCGCGTGCCCGCCATGCCGGTTGACTGTTACCGCGCACTCAAATAGGTCGTCATCCGGAGGCAGGAATGGAACTGTTCGCGACAGCAGCCAGCACGGGCGGTGGTATGAATCTGGTCGAAATGTGGAACCAGATGGGCTGGGTAGCCAAGGCCATCGGCGTCATCCTCATTTTCATGTCGATGTGGTCGTTCGGCGTGGCCATCGAGCGCTATTACACCTTCTCGCAGGCGCGCAAGCAGTCGAAGCTGTACGCGCCGCAGGTGGCCAAGCATCTCAAGGAAGGCCGTCTCAAGGACGCCATCGCGATCTCGCAGAGCAAGAGCTATCAGTACAGCCACCTCGCGAAGGTCGTGCTCGC
>JALYRV010000267.1 GCA_030855205.1 Acidobacteriota bacterium
GGATGTGCGTGCTCAAGACGATCGTGTGATTGCCCTTGAGCTCGCGAATCAGCTGCCGTGTCTCGATAATCTGCTTGGGGTCGAGACCGGCGGTCGGTTCGTCGAGCACCAGCACTTCCGGCTCGTGGATCAAAGCCTGCGCGAGGCCGACGCGCTGCTTGTAGCCCTTCGAGAGCTTGCCGCAGTGGCGGTTGGCCATGTCGGCGACGTGCGTGCGCTGCATCACCGCGCTGACGCGGCTCGCCTGCTCGCCCGTCGGCACGCCCTTGATGCGCGCGACGAAGCGCAGGTACTCGCGCACCGTCATGTCCGGATAGAGCGGCGGCGTCTCGGGCAGGTAGCCGATGCGGCGCTTCGCTTCGATGGGCTGGTCGAACACATCGAAGCCGGCCACGATCGCGCGTCCCTCGCTTGCCGGCATGTACCCGGTCAGCATCCGCATCGTCGTCGTCTTGCCTGCGCCGTTCGGTCCGAGGAAGCCGAGAATCTCGCCGCGCTCGACTTTGAAGCTGATGTCGTCGACCGCGGTCACGCGTCCGTACCTCTTGGTGAGGTGTTGGACTTCAATCACGTTAGTCTCCTGACTAGCGGTAACTCGTAGACAGTAAAGCGATTACTGAGAATCCTCGATTTTAGCCCGGCGGTTCCCGCCGGTCAAGACGGACGGTGCTCCGTCCGGTGTTGCGCCTGCCGGCCGGGCCTGCTCCCGCCGACGGTTTCCTGCTGGGTGCCAATTACACCTACGCGCGGAAGTTCGAGAACACACCCGCCGCCTCGCGCCTGTCGCTGGCGACGGACCGGATCTATCTCGACGAGACGGATGTCCCGCACTCGTTCAAGATGAACTGGTTCTACGAGCTGCCCTTCGGCCGCGGCCGCAAGTACGCCGCGAACGTCAACCGCGCGCTCGACCTGCTGCTCGGCGGCTGGGACTTTTCGGGCACGGGACGCGTGCAGACGCAGCAGTATCAGGCCAACGGCATCCGCCTCGTGGGGATGACGAAGGACGAGCTGCAGGACGCGTTCAAGATCCGCAAGGTGGTGGATCCGATCACGGGCACCACGACGGTGTTCAGCCTCCCGCAGGACATCATTGACAACACCCGCAAGGCGTTCAACACCGACCCGACGTCGGCCAACCACTACGGCGGCGACGGCGTGCCGACCGGCCGCCACATCGCGCCAGGCAGCACGCTCGACTGTCTGGCGGTGTATCTGGGAGACTGCGGCACCGACGAGCGCATCACGCTCAACGGCCCGCTCTTCACGCGCTTCGACCTGAGCGTGAAGAAGCGCTTCACGATCACCAGCCGCATCAACGCGGAACTCGGCGTCGACATCTACAACGCGTTCAACAACATCAACTTCAACCACCAGTTCAATCCGGGCGGAGGAGTGGATGTCTTCCGTGTGACGACGCAGTTCACCGACATCAACACGACGTTCGACCCCGGTGGCCGCCTCGCGCAGCTGTCGTGGCGAATCAACTGGTAAGGAGAAAAGGTCTGAGTTCAGCGTTCTGAATTCAGCATGACTGAGGCGGGGCCGGGGGGCGATCCTCCCGGCCCTTTCTCTTTTAATGTCCGTCTGCCCGTGCTTGACACATATGAGCGCATGTTCATATATTCATGGTTGGACATGGCCACGACCCTTTCCGCCCCCGCGTGCGGCAGCCTGCACGACACTCGTGAACTGGCTCGACTGACCGGCGCGCTGATGCCGTCCGGCGACGTCACGTCGGTCTCCGATCTCTTCAAGATGCTCGGCGACGGCACACGCGTGCGGATCCTCGACACGCTGTCGCACGGCGAGCGCTGCGTGTGCGACATCGCCACGGTCGTCGGCATGAGCGAATCGGCCGTCTCGCACCAGCTGCGGCTGCTGCGGACCACGCGGCTCGTGCGCGTGCGGCGCGCCGGGCGCCAGGCCTTCTATGCCCTCGACGACCACCACATCATCGGTCTGCTGCACGACGCGCGCAGACACGTACAGGAGTCGCGATGAGCGAGGCCTGCTGTTCGACGGTGTCGGCGCCAGCGCCGGTGCCCCCGTCCCCGGCCGCGAGCCGCGCGCGGACGCTCCTGCTCGCCATCGGCGCGGTGACGCTCGCCGCTGCGATGATCGCCTCGTGGGCGGGGCAGGATCTGCTGTCGGCCGGCCTGAGCCTGGCGGCGACGGCGGCGGCCGGGTCGCTCATCGCGCGCAAGGCGCTCGCGTCCATTCGCGCGCGTTCGCTCGACATCTACGTGCTCATGCTCGCCGCCGTCGTCGGCGCGCTCGCAATCGGCGAGTGGATGGAGGGCGCGACGGTCGTCCTGCTCTTCGCGATCGCGCAGGCGCTCGAATCGCGGAGCATGGACCGCGCGCGCCGCGCCGTGCGCGCGCTGATGGAGCTCGCGCCGGTCGAAGCCACGGTGCGCCGAAACGGTCGTGAAGAGCGCGTCGCGGCGGCCTCGGTGCTGCACCGCGACCTGATCATCGTGCGCCCGGGAGAACGCATCCCGGTCGACGGGCGCGTGCTCAACGGATCGAGCGACGTCAATCAGGCGCCCGTCACCGGCGAATCGATGCCCGTCGAGCGTCAGGCCGGTGAAGAGGTCTTCGCCGGCAGCATCAACGGGCGCGGCGCGCTCGAGATCGAGGCGACACGCGCCGGCAATGACACGACGCTCGCGCGCATCGCGGCGATGATCGAGCGCGCGCAGGCCGAGCGCGCGCCGACCGAGCGCTTCGTCGATCGTTTCGCGAAGCGCTACACGCCGGTGGTCCTCGCCATCGCCATCGCCGTCGCCATCGTGCCCGCGGCATTCGGCGCCGGCACCTATAGCGAGTGGACGTACCGCGCGCTCGTGCTGCTCGTGGTGGCCTGTCCGTGCGCGCTCGTGATCTCGACGCCGGTCTCGGTCGTCTCGGCGCTTGCCGCGGCGGCGCGGCGCGGCGTGCTCATCAAGGGCGGAGCGCACCTCGAACGCGCGGGCGGCGTCCGCTGCGTCGCATTCGACAAGACCGGCACCGTGACGAAAGGACAGGTCACGGTCACCGGCGTATACGCGCTCGGCGCGGCGTCCGAACACGGCGTACTTGCCGTGGCCGCGTCGCTCGAGTCGCGCTCGGAGCACCCGATCGGCCGCGCGATTGTCGCGCACGCCGAACGCGCGGGCCTCGAGCTCTCACCCGGCCGCGGCTTCCAGGCGCTGCCTGGCCTTGGCGCCGAAGCGCACGTCAACGACGTTCATGCCATTGTCGGCAATCACCGGCTGTTCGAGCAGCGCCAGTTGTGCACGGACGGTCTGCACGAGCGCATCGACGAGATGACCGCGCGCGGCGGCACGCCGGTGCTGGTGGGACACGACGGCTCGGCGATGGGCGTCATCGGCGTCGCCGACGAGATGCGCGAGCGCGGCCGTGAAGCCATCGCGATGCTGCGCCGCGAGGGCATCGAGCATGTCGTGCTGCTCACCGGCGACTATCAGGCCGCGGCGTCCGAGGTTGGCCGCGCGCTCGGTTTCGATGAGGTGCACGCGGAGCTGCTGCCGGAGGACAAGGTCGCGCTCGTGCGCGGCCTCAAGGCGCGCTACGGTTCGGTGGCGATGATCGGCGACGGCGTCAACGACGCGCCGGCGCTCGCCGCGGCCGATGTCGGCATCGCCATGGGCGCCGCCGGCACCGACGTCGCGCTCGAGACCGCCGACATCGCGCTCATGGACGATGAGCTGATGAAGGTGCCGTTCGCGCTGCGCCTCAGCCGGCGCGCGATGCGCAACATCCGGATGAACGTCGGCATCTCGCTCGGTCTCAAGGCCGCGTTCGTCGTGCTCGCGATCACGGGCGCCGCGACACTGTGGATGGCCGTACTTGCCGACACAGGCGCCTCACTGATCGTCACAGCCAACGCGCTCCGGTTACTGCGGAGCACGTAGCCGACCGCTCGCTATCGCCGCTTGCGCGCGTCCTCCAGCTCCGGTCTTCCCGGCTTGTCTCCGGCGCTCGCGATCGACGCCACCGTCTTGAAGTAGTTCTTCGCGCGCGCGCCATCGCCCGCAAGCGCCGCGGCGCGGCCGGCGAGATAGGTCGCGCGGAAACGGTTCGGCTCCTTCTTCATCGTCGCTTCGAGCTCCACGAGCGCATCGGCGGGGCGCTTCAGCGCGAGCAGCATCTCGCCGAGGAGCTCGCGCGCCGGCACGAGCGGGCCGGGCGAGATCGCGCTCTTGTCCGTCGCGTCTTCCGCATCCGCGGCCGCGCGCGACTGCGTGAGCGCCTCATCGTGCCGGCCGGCGCTGAATTTGATCCACGATTCGACGAGGTCGCGCTGAATGCGTACCTGACCGGCCCAGTACGTCTCGTTCGCCGCCGTCAGCTTCGTCGCGAGCGCGTCGAGTGCCGCGACG
>JALYRV010000268.1 GCA_030855205.1 Acidobacteriota bacterium
GCGGATCCTGCGGCGCGCGGCGGGTCGCGCGCGCCCCTCGCGGATCGACGCTGGCGCGCCTGCGCACGGTGCTGTCGCGGCAGTATCCCGTCCGCTGCCAGGCCTGCGGATGGACGAAGTGGATTCGGGAACCGATCCTCGTGCGTCTGAGCTCGTCGGCCGAAACCCCTCGGGACGAGCTGTCGCGGGGCGAATTCGACGCGATCGATCCCGACGAAGAAGATCGCTGAGGCAGGGTATTCTTCAAGGGTGGTTCGCCTCGACGAAGTCCGCCTCGACGAAGTCAGCCTCGACCGGCACGCGGCCGGATCGGACGTGCCCGCCCGGGACCCCGGCGGCCGCGGCTCGTCGCGCTGGATCGCGATGGCCGGCCTGGCGGCCATAGTCGCCGGCCTGATCTATTTCGTGTGGATCGCGCGGCGCCCCGCGACCAACGCCGAAACGGCCCCCACGACATCGACCGAAATTCCGCTGGCGGCGGCGACGTCGCTCGCGCTGCCCGACGAGCCTCTGCCACCGCTCGCGGCCAGCGACGGCTTCGTGCGCCGCGTCGTCGCCCTGCTCTCCGCGCATCCGGCCATCGCGCGCTGGCTCGTCGCCGACGGCCTCATCCAGCGAACGGCGATTGCCGTCGAACAGGCTGGTGACGGCCGCTCCCCTTCCACGCCGTTCGCGTTTGCCCGCCCATCGACGCGCGCCGCGACAACTGCGCGCAGCACCGGACTGGTCATCGATCCGGCCAGTCACCGGCGATGGGATGATCTCACGTCGGCGATCGTTTCGGCCGACCCGCAGCAGGCCGCCGAGCTCTATCGCCATCTCAGGCCGCTGTTTATCGAGAGCTACCGGGAGATGGGTCACGCCGACGGCAACTTCGACGCGGCGATCGGCAGGGCCGGAGGCCGCGTGCTGGCCACACCGGTCGTGCGCGAGCCGATCGACGTCGAAGCGCGGCGTGGGTACGTCGAGCACGTGAGCCCTGAGTTGCGCGCGCTGCCCGGCATTTCTCGACAGTTGCTGCTCATGGGGCCCTCGAACGTCGAGCGCCTCCAGGCATGGGTGACCAGATTCCTGAACGCCGCGGCCATCGAGCCGCGCTAGCCGGAGACGGATATGACCGACAAGATCAAGAAGACCGAGGAAGAATGGCGCGCGTCGCTGACGCCCGAGCAGTACCACGTCACGCGCGAGAAGGGGACCGAGCGCCCGTTCACCGGCGAGCACGAAGGCAACAAGGCGCAGGGTGAGTACCGGTGCGTGTGCTGCGGGAACGTCCTGTTCGACAGCAGCACCAAATACGCGTCGGGCTCCGGGTGGCCCAGCTTCTACGAGCCGGCCGATCGAAGCGCGGTCGCCGAGCACGAAGATGGCGCATTCGGCATGCGCCGCACCGAAGTGACGTGCGCCGCCTGCGACGCGCATCTCGGACACGTGTTCGAGGACGGACCGCAGCCCACAGGGCTCCGCTACTGCATCAACTCCGCATCACTGAAGTTCGACGAGAAGTAGCGCGCGCGTGCAACGGGCGCGCTACTCGTCTCTGAGGCTCGCGTTGGGATCCTGACGCGCGGCCCTGAGCGCCGGGACCGCGCAGGCCGAAAGGCCGACGGCCGCGACCGCAGCGGCGGCGGCGGCGAACACCGACGCGTCGCGCGGCTCGACCTGATACAGGAACAGCGACAGCTGCGGCGCGAAGAACGCCGCCATGGCGCCGCCTGCGGCGAGGCCCACGGCCAGCCCCAGGGTTCCCTCCTTGAGGAACAGCGCGGCAATGTTGCCGCGCGTCGCGCCAAGGGCCATGCGCGTGCCAATTTCGCGGCGGCGTCCCGTCACCGCGAACGACATCACGGCATAGACTCCGAGCAGTGCGAGCACCAGCGCGCCACAGCCGAAGATCAGGAACAGGAATCCGAACACGCGATAGAACCACGTGGCACTGTCGCGAAACGCCGCCAGCGTGTTGGCGCGGTCGAGCGGCAGCGCGGGGTCGAGGTCGGCGAGTGCGGCGCGCAGTTCCTTCTCCACCGCCGACGCCGGCGCGCGTCCGCGCGCGACGATGCTGATGTCGCCCGGCGGCTGTTCCTGCTGGAACAAGGGCAGGTAGATCGCCTCTGGCTGTTCGCCGCGAACACTGCCGACGTGCAGATCGGGCACAATGCCGATGATCGTCGCGGGGCGCGCGGCGTCGGCCGTCCCGACATGAAGTGGCCGGCCGATCAGCTCCTCGCGCCGCGCGAACTGCAAGGCAAAGCTGAGATTCACGATCGCCACCGGCGCGCGGCCTTCGCGGTCGGCTTCCTCGAAGTCGCGCCCCGCGATGAGGCGCACGCCGAGCGTGTCGAAAAAGCCGGGCGAAATCAGCACGCGCCTCGCGCGCGGCCAGCGCGTGGGATCGGGCGCCCGCCGATCGAGCGAGAAACGGGGCGTCGCCGCTGCCGCGAACGGCACCGACGACGCGAGGGCGGCGGGGCCACCGCCACTTAGACCCTGCAGACGCGTGTGCAGCGTGATGAAGAACTCGCGCCGGGCCTCGGGCGTCGGGTATCCGGCGGCCGGCAACCCGACGCGGCCCATCGACACGTCGGCCGTGGCGAACGCGTACTGCTCCGACGACAGCCGCGCGATGCCCTTCCCCATCAACCCGGCACAGACGAGCACGCACGCCGACAGTGCGACCTCTACGATGACGAGCGCCGCCGTCGTGCGCCTGAGCGTGCGGCTGGTGGAGGCGCGGCTGTTGTCGGTGAGCGACGTCGAGATGGCCGCCGCGCCGCTCCGCCAGGACGGCACGCCCGCGGCCACGAGCGCCGTCAACACCGTGACCGCGATGACGTACAGCAACACGCGGCCGTTGACGGCAACCGACACCCAGTACGGCGGCGCCGATGCTTCGATCGCGCGGCTGAACACATTCGCGCCGGCATAGGTCAGCGCTACGCCCAGCACCGCGCCGGCGCCGGCCAGCACGAGACCCTCCACGACGCGCTCGCGCATGAGCCGCCCGCTCGACGCACCGAGCGCGCTCGCGATCGCGAAGTCGCGCTGCCGCGCGAGCCCGCGCGCGAGAAGCAGATTCGCGACATTCGCGCACGCGATGGCGAGCACGCCGAGGCCCGCAAGGAACATGGCGTCGAGAATCCGCACGAGCGGCCGCGTGAGAATGTGGCTGGTGAACGCCGTGACGCCGGCGCGCGGGGCCGCGCTGCCCTGGCCTTGCGCCGCCTGCTGCAGCCGCGCCGACAGCTCCGCCTCCGCCTCGGTTGCGGTCACGCCTCGCGCAAGACGTCCCCACAGTGCCGCCGCGGGCGCCGGGTCCCGCTCGTCGAGCCGCGTCCAGACATGCTGATTGAAAGGGAACCTGAAGCCGGCCGGCATCACGGCCTGTATGACCGCCGGATGCCCATTGAAGGCGACGCCGCGACCCACGGCCGATCGCTCCGCGGCGAACTGCTCGCGCCAGACGACGTCGCTCACGATCAGGCCAACCGGGCCGCCGGCGCGAGCCCCTGCTCCAGTCGCAAGTACTGAACCGAGCGCGGCGCGCGCGCCGAGGATCTCGAACGTGTTGTCCGTCACGGCGGCGTGATCCCATCGCCGCGGCGTCAAGCCCGGCCCGGAAATCGTCGTCTGACCCAGTTGATAGATCGCGAGCGCGGCAAGACTGCGCTGCCCCGTCAGGGTTTCGCGCTCGGCCGGCGGAAAGCCTGGCAGCGCGTCCTGGCCTGGCGCGGGCACGCGCTCCAGATGCACGACCGCCCCAGGATCCGGGACCGGGAGGCCGCGCCGCACGGTGCCATCCACGATGGCGAACATCAGAGCGGTGAGACCGATGCCGAGCGCCAGGGCGGCCACGGCGGCGGCGGCAAGCCCCTGACTCCGCGCGACCAAAGGCCTGAGCTTCACGATAGAATCCGATCCCAACGCATGAATGCCTTTACCTTCAGCAAAACACTTTCAGTGACGGGCGAGATCTCTGCCGACGAAGATCTGCTGATCGACGGCACGGTCAACGGCAGCATACGCGTTCCTGGACACGCGATTGTGATCGGCCCGACCGCCGAGATCAAGGCCGACGTCCACGCGCGGCTCGTCGAGATCCATGGCCGGGTCGATGCGACGATCATCGCGTCGGAGCGCGCCATCATCAGGGCCACGGCGCACGTCGCCGGCCGTGTCGTGTCGCCGCGGCTCGTTGTCGAGGAGGGCGCCACCATACACGGCCAGCTCGACTCGCGCAACACCGACGCGGCCGTCAGCGTCGCCCGCTACCGGGCCGACCGCGCGTGAGACTCGCGGCGGCGCTTCTCGTGCTGCTCGCGCAGCCGGAGGCGCCCCGTCTCCAGTCCGCCACGCCTATCGCGGCG
>JALYRV010000269.1 GCA_030855205.1 Acidobacteriota bacterium
CCGCGGCGGCGCTGCGGCGCCTGCGGCCCGACAGGATGATCGCGATCGCCGACGCGATGAAGATGGTCGAGTAGGTGCCCGCGACGATGCCGACGAGCATCGTGAACGCGAACCCTTCGAGCACTTCCCCGCCAAACACAAACAACCCCAGCACGGCGAGGAACGTGGTGCCGGCCGTGATGATCGTGCGCGACAGCGTGTCGTTGACGCTGCGATTGACGACCTCTTCGAGGTTGTCGCGGCGCTGCGACCGAAGGTTCTCGCGCACACGGTCGAACACGACGATGGTGTCGTTGACCGAATAGCCGGTGATCGTGAGGATCGCCGCGACGATGTTGAGTGACAGGTCGTAGCCGAACCACGCCAGGAACGCGAACGTCACGAGGATGTCGTGCACCGTGGCCGCAATCGCGCCGACCGCGAAGGTGAAGCGGAAGCGAAGCGCGATGTAGATCATGATGCCGGCGAGCGCCGTCAGCATCGCGTAGAGGCCCTTGCGTTGCAGCTCCTGCCCCATCACCGGACCGACGATGTCGGTCTGCTTGATCTCGAAGGTGCCGAGACTGCTCGACTGGAGCGCCGCCACGACGGCCCGCGCTCCGAGCTCGAGGTTCGTCCCCTGCTCCTGCGCGTCCATCTGCGGCAGCCGAATCAGCCACTCGTTCGCGTCCGCGCTGCCGTAGCGCTGTACCGTCTTGTCGCCGGGGATCCCCGCGATTGCGCCGAGCACTTCGCCGTCGCCGACCGCCCGATCGAAGCGCACGAGCACGACCGTACCGCCCGAGAAGTCGATGCCGAGCTGCAGCCCGCGCATCGCGATCGTCGCGATGCCCGCGACGATCAGCAGGATCGACAGCGCCAGCGCGTGCCAGCGCCAGCGGAGGAAGTTGTAATTGGTTCTCTTGAGAATCTGCATCGATCTGGCCTTCCGCTACACGCTGAGCTTGGTGGCACCGGCGGGACGCCGGGACAGGATCAATTCGAACAGCGTGCGCGACACGAACACTGCGGTGAACACGTTCGCCACCAGGCCGAAGAACAGCGTCGTCGCGAAGCCGCGAATCGGGCCGGTGCCGAACTGGAACAGGAACGCCGCCGCGATGAGCGATGCGACGTGGGTGTCGAGAATCGTGATGAACACGCGATCGAAGCTCGCGGCGACCGCCTGCCGCGCGCTCTTGCCGGCGGCGAGCTCTTCCCGGATGCGCTCGAAGATCAGCACGTTCGAATCGACGCCCATGCCGATGGTGAGGATGAATCCGGCAATGCCCGGCAGGGTCATGGCCGCGCCCAGATACGCCATGAACCCGATCAGAATCGCGAGGTTCATGAGGATCGAGACGAGCGCGTTGAGGCCGGACAGCCTGTAGTACACGAACATGAAGATCGTGACGAAGACCAGGCCCGCGAGCGACGCGAGGATGCCGGCGCGGATGGATTCCTTGCCGAGCGAGGGCCCGACCTCGCGCGTTTCGAGATACGTGAGCGACGCGTCGAGCGCGCCGGACCGGAGGATCAGCCCGAGATCGGCCGCTTCCTGCGACGTGAAGCTGCCGTGAATCTGGCCGTCGCCCGAGATGCGCTCGTCGATGCGCGGCGCCGACTCGACGCGGTTGTCGAGGATGATCGCGAGCTGACGCCCGACATTCTCGCCGGTGACGCGGCCGAATTTCTCGGCGCCGTCGCGGTTGAGCATGAAGCCGACAGCCGGGGCGCCGTTCTGATCGACCTGCGCGCGCGCGTTCCGCAAGTCGCGCCCGGTGACCGCCGCGGTCTTGCGCACGAGATAGAACGACTGCGTCGCGACTTCGCCGGGCGCCGCGTCCCCGAGCCCCGTCACGACTTCCATGTCCGCGGGGACCTGGCCGTTGTAGCTGGTGAGAAGCGCCTCCTGCGTCGAGGCAGGCCCCCCCTCGACAATCTTCAGCTCGAGGACCGCTGTCTTGCCGATGATCTGTTTCGCGCGGTTGATATCGGAGACGCCCGGCAGCTGCACGAGAATCTTGTTGCCGTCATTGCCGTACGGGGCAACAACCGGCTCGGCCACGCCCAACTCGTTGACGCGGCGATCGATCGTCTGAATCGCCTGCGTGACAGACGACTCGCGAAGCGTCCGATCGATGTTCGGCTTGAGGCGGAAGCGATACTGCCGCGAGCCCTCGGCTCCCGAGACTTCCTCGCGGTCGTACGCCGCCGTCGTCACGGTGTCAGCGGTGCGGCGGAACTCCTGGTCGCGATCGGCCGGAACGCCCGACGCCAGGAACGTGGTGTTGGATTCGACCGCGGTAGTCGCCGCGGTCAGGCCCCCCTTGACGAGTTCCGCACGCAGCAGCTCGGACGTCGTCTCGGTCTCGAGCTTCAGCGCGTCTTCGGTGTTGACCCTCAGGACGAGCTGCACGCCCCCCTTGAGGTCGAGACCGAGCTTGATTTTCCGGCTGGGGGGTGAAAAGGCGAAGATCGCGATCGCGGCCACGGCGGCGATGGCGAGGAGCTTCCACTTAAGGTTCTTATACATGCCTTAGGCGTTTCCCGAGTCGGCGACGACCGGCTCCTGCCCCTGCAGGCCGCCGATCGCGGCTTTCGCGATGTCGATGCGCACGTTCTGCGCAACCTGGAGCTGGACGACCGTATCGGTCACCTTCGTTATCTGTCCATGAATCCCGCCGGTCGTCACGACACGATCGCCGGGCTTGAGTGAAGCCTGGAATTCCTGCACCTTCTTCTGGCGCTTGCGCATGGGCATGAGCACCATCAGATAGAAGATCGCCAAGATCATGGCGAAAGGCAGGAACTGAAAAAGCAGGCTACTACCCTGCTGGGAAGGCATTCTGAGTCCTATTCCTTAATTAGAGTCCGGGAGAAAGTCTGGAGGAACTCCTGACGGAACCGCTCGAACGTCCCGAACACGATAGCCTCCCGTATACGCCTCATCGTGTCAAGGTAAAAGTGTAGATTATGCAACGTGTTAAGGGCTGCTGACGTGATCTCGCCCGACACGAAAAGGTGCCTCAAATAGGCGCGCGAATACCGTCGGCAGGTAGGACATTCGCACTCCGGATCGAGGGGCCGCTCATCGTCCGCATAGCGCGCATTCTTGATGTTGATCACGCCGGTCCTGACGAAGAGCTGGCCGTTGCGCGCGTTGCGGGTCGGAAGCACGCAGTCGAACATGTCGATGCCGCGATGGACGGACTCGATGAGGTCGTCCGGCATCCCGACCCCCATCAGATACCGGGGCTGGTCGGCTGGAAGAAGGGGGGCCGTCACGTCGACGACGTCATACATGGCCTGATTGGGCTCGCCAACACTCAGCCCGCCAATCGCGTAGCCCTCGAATCCGACGGCAATCGTGCGTTCGGCGCTCTCCCGGCGCAGATTGGGGTGGGTGCCCCCCTGGACGATTCCGAACTGGGACTGGCCCGGATTGGCCGCCAGCACCCCCTCGGCGCCCGTATCCTTAATATATAGATGCCTGGCACGCGCCCGGGCCGCCCAACGGAGGCTGCGCTCGACCGCCCCGCGGACCGCTGCCTCTTCGGCGGGCCAGGGGGGGCATTCGTCGAGAACCATGGCGATATCGGACCCGAGCTGGGCCTGGATGTCGGCGGCCTTTTCGGGCGTGAGCAGATACTCGCGCCCATCGAGATGCGACTGAAACCGCGCGCCTTCCTCCGACAGCCGGCACATGCGCGCGAGACTGAACACCTGATAGCCGCCGCTGTCGGTGAGGATCGGACGCGTCCACCCCATGAACTTGTGCAGCCCGCCGTGCCGCGCGATCAGATCATCGCCGGGCCGCAGATGCAGGTGGTACGTGTTGCCGAGAATGATCGTCGCGTCGAGCCGCTCGAGATCGTCGTTGAGCACGGCCTTGACCGCGCCGCGCGTGCCCACCGGCATGAACGCCGGCGTCTCGACGATGCCGTGGGGAAGCGTGAGCTGGCCGCGGCGTGCGCGGCCGTCGCGGTGGGAGATCGTGAAGCTGAACGATGACACGCTCAGTGATGGTGCCATAATTCCAGTCGTGAAACGTCTTCGAGTCGGTGTGATCTATGGCGGCCGTTCCGGCGAGCACGAAGTGTCGCTCGCGTCGGCGGCTGCCGTCTTCGCGAATCTCGATCGTGAACGGTACGAGCCGATCGCCATCCGCATCGAGAAGGACGGCCGATGGGTGCTGGCCGATCGCCCACCGACGGCGCTCTCCGCGTCTGAGGTCATCGAGCATGCGCGCCTCGAGGGGGCGCGTCCGGTGAGACCGGGTCGCGAAGTGCATCTGCTTGCGCGGCCGAGCGAAGAGACCATGCTGGCGATCGATCGCAAGGAGAAGGACTCGACCAAAGGCATTCTGACGGGCCTCGGCCTC
>JALYRV010000085.1:0-11935 GCA_030855205.1 Acidobacteriota bacterium
TGGCGGCACACCCGCCGCCGGCGCCACCAGCAGCGCGGCCGTGGCCGTGGCCAAGCCGGTGCCAATCGTGCTGCCCTCCCTCGTCGCGCGCGTCAACGGCGAAGAGATCACGCGCGCCGATCTCGAGCGGTCGATCCGCGGCGTCGAGACGCAGCTCAATCAGAAGATGCCGGCCGACAAACGCGACGGCGTCGTGCGCGGCGTCCTCGAGCGGCTCATCAACTATCGCCTGCTCCTGCAGGAGGCAAAGGCGCGCGGCATCGAAGTGCCTCAAAGCGAGATCGACGCGCAGCTCATCGCGCTCGCGCGGCAGTTCCCCTCGCAGCAGGCGCTCGAGCAGGCGCTGATCGTGCGCGGCGTCACGGTCGACATGCTCCGCGAAGACGCGCGGCGCGACCTGCGCGTCGCCAAGCTCGTGAAGGACGAGGCCGGCAAGGACGTCTCGGTGCCGGCGGCGGACGTCCGGAAGTTCTACGACGCAAACCTCGAGCGGTTCCGCGAGTCGGAATCGGCCCAAGCCTCTCACGTGTTCGTGCGCGTCGATCCGGCGGCCGATCAGAAGACGAAGAGCGCCATGAAGGTGCGGGCCGAGTCCATCATGCGGCTGGCGAAGCGCGGCGACGACTTCGCCGGACTCGCCAGGAATTACTCCGACGATCGGGCCACCGGCAATCGAGGCGGCGACCTCGGCTCGTTCAGCAAGGGCACGGCGCCGAAGGAATTCGACGACGTGGTTTTCGCGCTCAACCCGGGGGACGTGGGCGGCCTCGCACAGACGCAGGACGGCTTCCACATCATCAAGGTCGTCGGCCGCAAGCCCTCGCGCATCAAGCCTTTCGAAGCCGTCCAGATGGAGCTCGCCACGTTCCTGCTCCGCGAGTTGCAGGACAGACTCACGATTCAGCTGATCAACAGGCTGAAGGCGAAGGGCAAGATCGAGGTCCTGCTCTGAATACGCTGATCACCAACGCCGTCGTCGTGACGATGAACGACGCGCTCGACGTCGTGCACGGGGACGTCGGCATCGTCGACGGACGAATCGTGTTCGTGGGTGCGGCGCCGCCGGCCCACGCGTCCACGCGGTTCGACGAGACGGTCGACGCGCGCGGCGGCTATCTGCTGCCCGGATTCATCCAGACGCACGTGCATCTGTGCCAGACCCTGTTCCGCACGCTGGCTGACGACATGCCGCTGCTCGACTGGCTGCGGCGGCGCGTGTGGGTGCTCGAAGCCGCGCACGATCCGGAGACGCTCGCGGTCTCGGCCCGGCTCGCCTCGGCCGAGCTCCTCAAGAGCGGCACGACGGCCGCACTGACGATGGAGACGGTGCACGACACGAACGCGGTGTTCGAGGCGCTCGCGCCGACCGGCATGCGCGCGACCGTGGGCAAGTGCCTCATGGACTCCGACGCGCTCGCGCCGCCGCGTCTGCAGGAGCACGCCGCGCCGGCCATCGCGGAGAGCCTCCAACTGCATGACCGCTGGCATGGCGCGGCGGGCGGGCGTCTGCGCGTGGCGCTCGCGCCGCGCTTCGCGGTGTCGTGTTCGCGCGACCTGCTCGAGCGGGTCGCGGAGGCGGCGGACGCGCGCGGATTGCTGGTGCACACGCATGCCTCCGAGAACCGCGACGAAGTGGAAGTCGTGCGCCGGATCTCCGGCATGAGCAATCTCGACTATCTCGCGTCGACCGGGCTCGCGACCGAGCGGCTGTGCGCGGCGCACTGCGTGTGGGTGACCGACAGCGAGCAGGGCATGATGGCCGAGCGCGGCGTGAAAGTCATGCACTGCCCGGGCTCCAACCTGAAGCTCGGATCCGGCATTGCGCCGATCGTCGACATGCGCAGGCGCGGCATCAGCGTCTCGCTCGGCGCGGACGGGGCGGCGTGCAACAACTCGCTCGACATGTTTCATGAGATGCGCCTTGCGGCGACGCTGCAGGCGGTGCGGTACGAGCCGGGAGCGCTGACGGCGCGCGACGCACTGTGGATGGCGACGCGTGAGGGCGCGCGTACGATGGGTCTCGATGCCGAGATCGGATCGGTGGAAACCGGCAAGCGCGCCGATCTCATCCTGCTCCGGGCGCGTCAGATCCACTACGCGCCCGATCGCGATCCCTACTCGACGGTCGTGTACGCCGCCGCCGCGTCCGACGTGCGGCATACGTGGGTCGACGGCGCCCTGCTCGTCCGGGACGGGGCGATGGTCCGTGAGGACGAAGACGAGCTTGCGGCGCTGGCTCAGCAGGCGGCCGAAACGCTGACGCGCCGGGCCTTGCTATAATCGTTAGCACTCTCACCCATCGACTGCTAATGACACCACCACGTCTCGACCTCACCGATCGCCAGCGCCGGATACTTGCGCGCCTGGTCGCCGAGTTCATCGAGCAGGGTGAGCCGGTGTCGTCATTGTGGCTGGCCGAGCGTTCGGGGCTGGGGCTCTCCTCGGCCACGGTGCGCAACATCCTGGCGCGGCTCGAAGAGCTGGGGCTGGTCAAGCAGCCGCACACCTCGGCGGGCCGGGTCCCGACCGACCAGGGCTATCGCACCTACGTCGACCTGCTGATGGAGAACCGCCGCCGCATGAAGCCGTCGGCGGATGTCGAAGCGCGGTTGCGCAAGGCCGGCACGGTCGAGGCGCTGCTCGACAATGCGTCTCACGAACTCTCGCGTGCGTCGCATCACATCGGGTTCGCAGTCGCCACCGCCGCTTCCTCCGACGCGGTGCTCCAGCACATCGATTTCGCGCCGCTCGACAGCCGCAAGCTGCTCGTCATCGTGATCTCGGCCGGCGGCCAGATCACGCAGAAGGTGATCGAGCATGCCGAGGCGATCGACCCGACGGTGCTGCGGCAGGCGGCCAACTACATCAACGCCGAATTCTCCGGGCAGCGGATCAGCGAGGTGCGCGAGCACGTGCTGGCGCGCCTGCAGGAAGAGCGGACGCTGTATGACGAGCTGCTGCAGCGCGCGCTGAAGCTCGCGCAGTCGGGCCTCGACGAGATCAATGCCATCACGCCGAGCGTCTCGGTATTCATCCAGGGGGCGTCGACGCTGTTCGAGAACGTCAGCGCGCACGACGATCGGCTGTCGCTCGACACGCTGAAGTCGCTCTTCCGGATGATCGAGGACAAAGACCGTCTGGTGCAGCTGCTCACGCGCTACATCGAGGCGCCCGGGGTCACCGTGCTCATCGGCACCGAGAATCCGTCATCCGATCTGCATCCGTTCAGCGTGATCGCCTCCACGTATCAGGAAGGCGACCGCATGGGCGCCATCGGGGTCATCGGCCCGACCCGCATGCGCTACCAGAAGACCATCAACGTCGTCGACGGCGTCGCGCAGGTCGTGACGCGCGCGTTCGACATACCGTGAGCGCGGCGCCCCGCGCGGGCGCCCGCCGCAGGACAATCCAGGGAATCATGACGACCGACGACACACAACAGCCATTCGACGAGGTGCTCGATCCGCCGCAGGACGGCGGGGCCGAGGCCGCGGCCGTTCCGTCAGACACGCCCGAGCAGGCGGCGGCGAGCCTGGAAGCGAAGCTGACCGAAGAGCGCGACACGTATCGCGATCAGCTGCTGCGCGCGCGCGCCGACTTCGACAACTACCGCAAGCGCGTCGAGCGCGAGCGCGCGCAGATGACCGTGCGCGCGGCCGAGGAAGCGTTGCGCGACATCCTGCCCATCATCGACGACCTCGAGCGCGCCATCGCGGCGGACGCCGGACACACCGCCGACAGCTTCCGCGACGGCGTGCGAATGATCCACCGGCAGATGCTCGACATGCTCAAACGGCGCGGCGTGGAGCCGGTCGACGCCATCGGGCAGGACTTCGATCCCAACGTGCACGAGGCCGTCGCATACGAGCCCGCCGAAGGCCGGCGCGAGGGGGAGATCATCGGCGAGCTGCGGCGCGGCTATCGCATGGGCGATCGCCTCCTGCGCCCGGCGATGGTGCGCGTCGCCCAGGAAACGCATTAGTGGCCAAACGTGATTACTACGAAGTGCTCGGCGTCGAGCGCACCGCGAACGACCAGGAAATCAAGAGCGCGTACCGCAAGCTCGCGCTGAGCTCGCATCCCGATCGCAACCCCGGCGACGCGCAGGCCGAAGAGCGCTTCAAGGAGGCGGCCGAAGCCTATTCGGTGCTCGCCGACAAGGACAAGCGCGCGCGGTACGACCGCTTCGGCCATCAGGCCGTCAACGCAGGCGGGCCGCAGGCCTACGACCCGACGATCTTTGCCGACTTCGGCGACCTCTTCTCGAACCTCGGCGACGTGTTCGGCTTCGGCGACGTCTTCGGCGGGCGCGGGCGGCGCGGAGGGCCGCAGCGCGGCTCCGATCTGCGCTACGACCTCGAGATCACGTTCGAGGAGGCGTTCAAGGGGACGGAGAGCTCGGTGCAGATTCCGCGCGACGAGACGTGCGAGACGTGCAGCGGCACGGGCGCGGCCGAAGGCACGGCCCCCGAGACGTGCAAGGAGTGCGGCGGGCGCGGGCAGCTGCGCTATCAGCAGGGTTTCTTCACCGTCGCGCGTCCATGCGGGCATTGCCGCGGCACCGGCCGCTTCATCGCCAAGCCGTGCGGCACTTGCCGCGGCGAGGGACGCGTGTCACAGGAGCGCACGCTCAAGATCAAGATTCCGGCGGGCATCGACAACGGCCAGCAGATCCGCCTCTACGGCGAGGGGGAGCACGGCCTTGCCGGCGGCCCCGCGGGCGATCTGTACGTCGTCGTCCACGTGCCCGCGCACGACTTCTTCCATCGGGAAGGGGACGATCTCCACGTCGATATGCCGGTCAGCTACCCTGCTCTCGCGCTCGGCACGCGACTCGAGGTGCCGACGCCGTCGGGTGCCGAGTCGACCATCGAGGTGCCGTCCGGCACGGCGTCGGGCACGCGTCTTCGCGTGCGCGGCAAAGGCATGCCGAACGTGCAGGGGCGCGGCAAAGGGGACCTCTTCGTGCAGGTCAACGTGCAGGTGCCGAAGAAGCTGACAAAGGATCAGCGCGCCGCGCTGGAGAAGCTCGCCGAGGTGATGCCTATGGGCAAGCCCGTGCCGGCCGCCACCGAGGACGGCGAGGACAAATCGGTGTTCGACAAGGTCAAAGACCTGTTCGGGTGATGGCCGGTCCTGTCTGGACGACGAGACACACCCACCCGTCTTCGACATCGCGTGCGGCGAGCGGACGGTTGAACGCGGCGAGGACGCCTGACTCTTCCTCTTCGCGCAGGCCGCTCAGAATCAGCCGCCCGCCGCCGGCCCCGAATGCGGTGATCGCGGCCGCGAAACGGATCAACACGCCTCCGGTCAGGTTCGCGAGAACGACATCGAACGGCCCTTCGCCCGCCGGCACCTCCAGCCCCGCACACCGGAAGTCGACGTCCGGCATCGCATTCAAATCGCGATTCTCGAGCGCGTTGTCGATCGCGTCCTGATCGTTGTCGAGGCCGATCGCGCGCGACGCGCCGAGCATCGCGGCGGCGATCGCGAGCACGCCGGAGCCGGTGCCGAGGTCGATCACCGACTTGCCCGCCACATCGCTTCTCTGCAGCGCCCCGAGACACAGCCGCGTCGTCGCGTGATGACCGGTGCCGAAGCCCGTTGACGGCTGGATGACGATCACGCGCGCGCCGTTCTGCCCGGCGGCGTCCCAGGGAGGCGCGACGATGAGGCCGCCGACGCGCACGGCGGTGATGCTCGCCTGGCTGCGCGCGGCCCAGTCCTCGTCGGAGACGTCGGCGGACTCGACAGAAGCGCCGTCGAATCGGCGCAGCACTTCGGCTTGCGCGGAGGCGCGATGTCCGGCGTTCGCGAAGAACGTGCGAACCGCGGTCCCCTCCTCGATCTCCTCGATGGCGAGGAGATGGAAATCGTCGAGCACGGCGGCGACGAGATCGCCGAACTCTTCCGTTGGCATCGCTGGGCGCACGACCAACGCCGGGTAGGATTTCATCGATCCCAGACGCTCAGCATCACGGCGAGCGCGGCCAGCGTCGCGCGCTCGGCAGTGATGGTGCGGCGCCCGACGCGCACGAAGGTCACGGCCTTCTCCATGAACAGTTGCAGTTCGTCTGGCGACCAGCCCCCTTCCGGGCCGAGCAGCAGCAACGCCGACGCAGGGGCCGCGAGGGTGAGCGGATCGGTGACGAGGATGTCGGCGGACGGCTCGGCGAACACCAGGCGCGTCGCCGACGCGTCACTCGCAAGCAGCTGATCGATAGTCACCGGTGTCTCGACGCGCGGGAGCACGGCGCGCCCCGATTGTTTCGTTGCTGCGAGCGCGACGCGCTGCCATCGCTCCCCCATCGACTCGCGCGGTTTCGCGACGGTGCGGGCAGACACGACCGGGCGCACGGCCCACGCCCCCATCATCACCGCGTCGCGCACGATCTCGTCGAAACCGTCGCCTTTGATGAGCGCCGGCGCGACGGTGATGCGCACGGGCGATTCGGGCGCGCTGTCCGCCGGGTTGCCGGTGCGCACGCGCAGGTGTGCGCGCTCCATGGCGAGAATCTCGCCATCGAACTCGTGGCCCTGTCCGTCGAACACGCGCACGCCGTCGCCCGGCCCGAGCCGCAGCACACGCGTGAGGTGCGCGCTCTCCTCCTGAGCCAGCTGGAGCTCGGCTCCCTCGACGGCATCGGGGGCGTAGACACGCGGCGCGTTCATCAAGCCATGATATCCTCCTCGCCGTACGCTCCCTCCAGATGCTTTTCCGCGGACAAACGCTCGGAAAATACCGCATCGTCTCTCCGCTCGGCAGCGGCGGGTTCGGCACCGTCTATCTGGCGGAAGACACCTGGATCGACAAGAAAGTCGCGATCAAGGTTCCGCACAAACAGACGACCGATTTCGGCGAGCTCCTCAAGGAGCCCCGGCTGCTGGCTGCGCTGAATCATCCCAACATCGTCTCGATCATCACCGCGGAGAAGCAGGACAACGTCTTCTTCATCGTGATGGAGTACATCGCGGGCGAGACGCTCGAGAATGTGATCGCGCGCGAAGGGGCGCTCGACCTCAGCCGCGCGCTCGACTTCACCTGCCAGATTACGAACGCCGTCGACCATGCGCACCGCCAGGGCGTGATCCATCGCGATCTGCGGCCGGCCAACGTGCTGGTGGCCGACAACGATGTGCTCAAGGTCGCCGATTTCGGCACGTCGCGCTTTCTCGAGATCGCGGCGCATGGCACGACGGTGATCGGCAGCCCGCCGTACATGGCGCCCGAGCAGTTCCAGGGCCGGGCCGTGTTCGCGTCCGACATTTATTCGGTGGGCGTCACGATGTACCAGATGCTGACTGGTATGCTGCCTTACGAGACCCCGTCGCCGGCGGATCTGGAGCGGCTGATGCGCGGGGACCTGGTCGAACCGCCGCGGGTGCGTAACGGCGCCGTGCCGGCGCCGATCAACGACATCGTGATGAAGGCGCTCGCGCCCGACGTCGCGAAGCGGTATCAGCGGGCGGCGGATCTGCTCGACGCCATCCTCGGCGCGCGCAAGCTCGTGCGGCGCACGCCGGTGCCGGTCGAAGAGGGGCGCTCGTCGCGCGGCGACGCGGCCGATGCGGTGGTGTCGCGGGCGCGCCACCGCGCGGAAACACCGGCGGCCCGGTTCTGCTGGCAGTGCCGGAAACCGCTGCACGCGAGGGCCGATAAGTGCCCCTTCTGCGGCGAGAAACAGTGATAATGAAGCCCCGAACGCGTCCAAGGAGTTTTCGATGAGTTTCTCCTCCTCCGGCAAGGTCTGGATGAACGGGTCCCTGGTCGACTGGGACAACGCGAAGATCCACATCGCGTCGCACGTCATCCATTACGGCAGCGCCGTCTTCGAAGGCGCGCGCTGCTATGCCACGCCGAATGGCCCTGCCTGCTTCCGCATCGAAGATCACATGCGGCGGCTGTTCGACTCCGCGAAGATCTACCGCATGGAGTACGAGCTCGACCAGGAGACGCTCACCACGGCGGTGCTCGACACCATCCGGGCAAACAAGCTCGACGCGTGCTACATACGGCCGATCATCTACCGCGGCTACAACAAGCTGGGCGTCGATCCGTTCCCCTGCCCTGTCGACGCGGCGGTGCTCGTGTGGGAATGGGGCACGTATCTCGGCAAGGGCGCGCTCGAGCAGGGTGTCGACGTGCGCATCAGTTCGTGGCGCCGCATGGCGCCGAGCACACTGCCGGCGATGGCCAAGAGTGTCGCGAACTACGGCAACTCGATCCTCATCAAGATGGAAGCGCTGAGCGAAGGTTACAGCGAAGGCATCGCGCTCGATCCCGAAGGGCACGTCAGCGAAGGCAGCGGGCAGAACATCTTCGTCGTGCGCGACGGCGTGGTCTATACGCCGCCGCTGGCCGCGTCGGTGCTTCCGGGCATCACGCGCGACTCGATCATGACGATCGGCCGTGAGCTCGGCCTGCGCGTCGTCGAGCAGCACGTGCCGCGCGAGATGCTCTACATCGCCGACGAAGTGTTCTTCGCGGGCACGGCAGTCGAAGTCACGCCGATTCGCTCGGTCGACAAGATTCCGGTCGGCAACGGCGAGCGCGGACCGATCACGGCTGCGATTCAGAAGGCGTACTTCGACATCATCAACTGCGCGGCCCCCGACAAGCACGGGTGGCTGCACTTCGTGCAGCCGAAGGAAGCCGCCGCCGCGTCGGCGCGCCAGGCGGGATAACCGCACACGCACATGGCCATTGCCCTCGACGATCTGTTGCGGACGGCAAAGGCCGCGGGCGCGTCAGACCTGCACCTCAAGGCCGGCAGCTACCCGATGATGCGGGTGCATGGCACGCTGGTGCCGGCGTCCGAAGAGCGGCGCCTCGAGCGGGAAGATACCGAAGCGATGGTCGGGCAGATGCTGTCAGACGCGCAGCGGGAGAAGTTCAAGGAGCGGCTCGACCTGGACCTCGCCTACAGCGTCGACGGGCTCGGCCGCTTCCGCTGCAACGTCTATCAGCAGCGCGGCACGCTCGGCGCCGTGCTGCGCGTGATTTCGACCAAGGTCCCCACGATCGACGACCTGGGCCTGCCCCCCATTCTCAAGCGCGTCGCTGAGGAAGAACGCGGCCTCGTGCTCGTCACCGGGACGACCGGCAGCGGCAAGAGCACGACCCTCGCGGCGCTGATCGATCACATCAACAACACGCGGTCGGCGCACATCATGACGGTCGAAGACCCGATTGAGTACCTGCACCGCGACCACCGTTCGATCGTCAACCAGCGCGAGGTGACCGTCGACACGATGGGCTTCGCTCCGGCGCTGCGCGCTGCGCTGCGGCAGGATCCCGACGTGATCCTCGTCGGCGAGATGCGCGATCACGAGACGGTGGAAACGGCGCTCTCGGCCGCCGAGACGGGGCATCTGGTCTTCTCGACGCTGCACACGCTCGACGCGACGGAAACGATCAACCGCATCATCGCGGTGTTTCCGCCGCATCAGCAGCGCCAGGTGCGCCTGCAGCTCGCGAGCGTGCTGCGCGCGGCCGTCTCGCAGCGCCTGATTCCCAAGGCCGACGGGCAGGGACGCGTCGCCGCGGTGGAAGTGATGATCGCCACCCCCTTCATCCGCGACTGCATCGTCGACAAGGAAAAGACGAACATGATTCCCGGCGCGATCGCGTCGGGCACGTCGCAGTACGGGATGCAGACGTTTGATCAGTCGATCTTCGGGCTCTACGAGCGCGGCGACATCACGCTCGACGAGGCGCTGCGCTGGGCATCGAACGTCGACGAGTTCAAGCTCCGCATCGCCGGCATCTCGTCGACGTCCGAGTTGGCGCGCGAAGAGATGGCGCGCGTCGCCAACGCCTCCGCGTCGAAGACGGCCGCGAATCCCGCGATCGAAAGGTTCGGCAGCTAGCGCGGACGCGATCGGTGAAAGACCTCAAGACCACCGCGCTCAACATGCTCGGCCGGCGCGAGAACAGCCGCGCGCAGCTTCGACGGAAACTCCTTCAACGCAAATTCGAGCCAGCCGACATCGACCAGGTGCTCGACGGCCTCACCGCCGCTGGCTTTCTCGACGATGCGCGCGCGGCAAAGACGTTTGCGCGTCACGCGTCGCACATCAAGGGACAGGGACGGAACCGGATCGCGCGCGAGCTGGCCGCGAAGGGAATCGATGCGGACCTCGTTTCGCAGACGCTCGACGCGCAGACGGATCCGGATGAAGAGGCCGGCCGCCTGCAGGCGGCGCTCGCGCGGCGGACGCGCGGCCGCGACATGACGGACCGCAAGGAATCGAGCAAGGTCTGGCAGGCGCTCGTGCGTCAGGGATTCTCGGCGGACGCGGTCTCGAAAGCGCTGAGACACGCGGGCACGCGCGAGGACGAATAGACTACGGCGTCACGCGGCGCGCGTCGATCCGCCAGCGCTCCGACGATCCGTCTCCCGCCACGACATACATCGCGTCGTACAGATTCACGGTTGGATCGCAGTGTCCCGGCTGCAGCCACACGAGCGATCCGAGCCGCGGCGCATCCGGCGAGCGATCCGGAAGCACGATGAATCCGTGCTCGTCTCCCATCGGACGCCATGTGGAGCCGGCCGGCGCCCCGCCCGAGACGCGCGCCGGTGGTCCATCAGTGCTCATGGCCTTGATGCCGGCGTCCACCGTCACCTGACTCGCGTGATTCGCGGACACGACGGACGCGACGACCCACAGCGCCTGGCGGAACGGCCATGACCCGCCGCCCGGCGCGTCGCACGCGGCGTATTCGACATCCATGAACGCATACGACCCGGCCTGCAGCTCGGTGAAGACGCCGCTCGCGAGATCGAAGGCGTGCGATCCCGTTCCCCCACCGGTCACAACGCCGGGTGGAAGACCCGCCTCGGTGAGAGCGCGGACGATGGATGCCGCGCGCGCGAGCACATCGTCATAGGCACGCTTTCGAGTGTCGCGGTCTTCGACGTGCTGGATGTGCCCCGCGTACATCTGGATACCGGCGAATCGAAGGCCGCCGGCCTGAGCGGCGGCGCGCGCGAGCGCGACGGCGCCGTCAGGATCGACGCCAGTGCGATGGTTTCCGGGATCGACATCCACGACGAGATCGAGCGTGACGCCGGCGTGTCGTGCCGCCTCCGAGAGCCACGCGATCTGATCGGCATGATCGGCCGTGATGCCGATGCGCGCCGCGCGCGCAAGCGCCGCGATGCGCGGCGCGGCCCATGCAGCCGACGGCGATGTGACGAGCACATCCGGAATGCCGCCGGCGACGAACGCCTCTGCCTCGCCCACCGTCTGCGCACAGAGGCCCACGGCGCCTCGCGCGATCTGGAGGCGACCGAGCGTCGTGCACTTGTGCATCTTGCCGTGCGGGCGCAGACGCATGCCCGCCGCGTCGGAGAGCGACTGCATCGCTGACAGGTTGGCGTCGAGGGCGGTGCGGTCGACGACGAGCGCGGGCGTCCTTGAGGGAACGAAACGCGTGGGCATCCGTCTATTCTGCCGCAGGGACAGCGCGCCCAGGGCCACTCCAACTCTCTAGTTGACGTTCTACCAGAGCCTGCCATAGACTCAGGTAGAATGCCGACCAGAGACACCGAAGGGCGCGACCCGCTCATGCAGGGCACGCTCGATCTCCTCATCCTCCGCATCCTGGATCTGGGCCAGCACCACGGCCACGGCATCGCCATCGCCATCCAGACACGCTCCGGCAACCGGCTCCTCGTCGACCACGGGTCGCTCTACCCCGCACTCCAGCGCCTCGAGAATCGCGGCTGGATCAAGGGCGCCTGGGGCATCTCCGACAACAACCGCCGCGCACGCTTCTACGCGCTCACCGCTGCCGGTCGCAAGCAGCTCTCCGTCGAAACCGGACGATGGAACCGCCTCGTCGAGTCCATCGCCCTCGTCATGCAACCGGGCCCTACCCCGGAGGAACTGTGATGTTCGGACAGCGCTCATCCAACGATTTCGA
>JALYRV010000085.1:11945-14439 GCA_030855205.1 Acidobacteriota bacterium
CGAAATCCGCTCGCACATCGACCTGGAAACCGAGCGGCTGCGCGCGCAGGGGTACTCCGAGGCGGACGCCGCACGAATGGCGCGCCGCAACTTCGGCAACGTCGGGGCCGCGCGCGACCGATTCCGCGACGCGCGACGCTTCGTCTCGCTGCACGGCATGGGGCGCGATCTCCGGCACGGATGGCGCGCGCTGCGCCGCACGCCTGGCTTCTTCACGACGGCCGTCGCCACGCTCGCGCTCGCGATTGGCGCCGTCGCCGGCATGTTCAGCGTGGTCAACGCCGTGCTCCTGCGGCCCCTGCCGTTTCCGCACTCGGATCGACTCGTCGCGTTGTCAGGCACGGCGCCCGGCTCCGACCTGCCCCAGCTCTTTGGACTGGGCTTCGACTTCTATTTCCACTACAAGGAGCGCTCGCAGCTCATCGACGGCATCTTCGCGTTCGACGGCGGCACGTCAACGCTGCGGGCCGACGAGCGCGTCGAGCGGATCCGGATGGCCTTCCCGACCAACGACATGTACGCAACGCTCGCCGTCCCGCCGCAGTTGGGACGGTTCCCGACGCCCGAGGACGGTGATCGCGTCGTCGTGATCAGCGATCAGCTCTGGAGCACGTGGTTCAACCGCGATCCCGGCGTGGTGGGCCGGTCCTACTTCGTGAGCGACGGCATGAAGGAAGTCATCGGCGTCATGCCGCCTGCGTTCCGGTTCCCGGACGACGAGACCCTGCTCTGGGTGGGTCGCGAAGCGCGGCTCGAGGACGTGCGTCCTGGATCGATCGGCATGCCGGTCGTTGCGCGCATGAAGGAGGGCGTCACGCGCGAGCAGCTCGCGGCGGAGCTCACGCGGCTCTCGAAGGAGCTGCCGGCGCGGTTCGGCGGCCCGCCGACCTACGCGCGCATGATCGAGCAGCACACCGCAGTGGTCGATCCGATGCTCGATCGCCTCGTGGGTCCGACGGTCAACACGTCCTTGTGGGTGCTCCTCGGCGCGGTCGCGATCGTGCTCCTCATCGCGTGCGCCAACGTCGCGAATCTTTTCCTCGTGCGCGCGGAAGCACGGCGCCGCGACATGGCGGTGCGCCGCGCGATCGGCGCCTCGCGCGCGCAGCTCGTGCGCCTGCAGATGGCGGAGGCGCTCATCGTCGCCGCATGCGCAGGCGTCCTGGCGGTCGCGCTCAGTTGGGTCACGCTGCCGATCTTCGTCAATGCGGCGCCGGCGGGCATTCCGCGGCTCGCCACGGCCGGCCTCGATCTGACGACGATGGCGGCGACGCTGGCCCTCGTGCTGCTGGTCGCGCTTGCGTGCGGCGTGGTCCCCGCGTGGCGCGCGTCGGCACCCGACATGATGCGGCTGCGCGAGGGCGGCCGCGGATCCACCGGCCGGCGCAACTGGGGGCGAGACCTGCTCGTGGTCGGCCAGACCGGACTCGCGTTGGTGCTGCTGATTGGCAGCGCGCTCCTCGTGCAGAGCTTCCAGCGTCTGCGCGCGGTCGACCCCGGGTACGACACCGAAAACATCTACACCTTCCAGTTCGCGCCCGTGCGCGACTGGCGGACCGGGCCCCAATGGGGCCGCCTCCACAACGACGTCATGGATCGCCTGCGTGCGCTTCCCGGCGTCACCAGCGTCGGCGTCGTCAACAACGTCCCGCTCGACGAGGGCACGAGCACCGCGCGATTCATCAGCGATGCGATGGACCCGGCGGGCGGGGGCGTGCTGCTCGACCGGAACTTCGCGGGCGGCGACTATTTCACGGCCATGGGCATCGACCTGGTCCAGGGTCGCACGTTCACGCGCGCCGAAGCCGTCACGCCGAACGTCAGCGCCGTCATCAGCCGATCGACCGGCGAGCGGCTGTGGCCCGGCCAGAATGCGCTCGGGCAGCAGCTGCGCCTGCTGAACAACGCGCCGAGCGCGCCCGTCCAGTGGTTCACCGTAGTCGGCGTGGTCGGCGACGTCAAGCAGGATGACTGGCGCGATGCCAGCGAAGCGGTCATCTACTTCGCGCTCACCGGACCGGCACCAGGGACGTGGTCGCTGAGCTCTCCCGCGTACGTCGTGCGTTCGCCGCGTGCGGATACGCTGACGCGCGAAGTGCGCACGCTGGTGCGCGAGTTCGCGCCGGAGGCGCCGGTGTATCGCGAGTACACGATGGCGTTTCTCGCGCGCCGGTCGATGATTCAGCTGTCGTTCACGATGCTGACGCTCGGCGTGGTGTCGGCCCTCGCCCTGATGCTCGGTGCGATTGGCCTCTACGGCGTGCTCTCCTACGTGGTCGCCGGCCGCAGGCGCGAGATCGGCGTGCGCATGGCGCTCGGCGCTACCGCGGGCGGCGTGCGGCGCCAGGTCGTCGCGCAGGGCACGAAGGTCGTGCTGGTCGGCGTCGCGATTGGCGTCATGGTCGCGTTCGCCACGACCAAGCTGATGGCCCGCCTGCTCTACGAGGTCGAGGCCGTGGATCCGCTCGTATTCGCGACCATGTCGGTCGTGATG
>JALYRV010000270.1 GCA_030855205.1 Acidobacteriota bacterium
AGTGTCGATTCCGCGTCGGCCCACTGCCACGCGAGCACTTCCGCGACGGCGTATCCATCGCGGGCATACTGAATCGCCGGTGCGAGCGCCTGCGCGAGCGTGATCGTCCCGTGCTTCGCCAACAGCTCCGACCATCCGTCGACGACGCCCGGCACCGACACCGACAGCTCGCCGCGATAGGGGATGCTCGTGAGCTTGCGTTCCGCGAAGAACGCCGGCGTGGCCGCCGCGCCCGATCGTCCGCTGGCATTCAGCGCGCTCAGCGATCGCGTCTTCGCGTCGTAGACAATCCCGAACAAGTCTCCGCCGATGCCGTTCATGGTCGGCTCGACCACCGAGAGCACCGCAGCCGCGGTCACGGCGGCGTCGATCGCGTTGCCGCCCTGCTGCAGCACCTTGAGTCCGGCGGCACTGGCCAGCGGCTGGCTCGTGGCGATGACGCCGTTGCGCGCCATGACGACCGAGCGCGTGCCTCGCGGGTTGGGAGTGGGCCGGTCGCCCGGCAGTTGCGGTGTCATGAGCATAGGCAGCAGCAGAAGTCCGATGAGCACGTTGATTCGCATGAGGGGGCGATTCTACGCCGGGTCGGGCTGCCCGCGTGTCCGCGAGCCGTGAGCCCTCAGCCGGGTGTTATTCTCTGTCCATGTCCGCCCGCGAACGTGTGGCCCAGCTCATCGCCGAGCTGCCCGCAACACCTCAGTATCCCAGCCAGGGCGCGACGCTCTTCGTCGATCTGGAACGTCAGACCGTGTCGCGCGCTTACACGCCGCTTGCGGTCGTCAAGCAGTTGCTCGCCGGCCGCGGCGGCAACATGTTCTATCTCTACCGCCTCCTCGATGAAACGCGCGTGCCGCTCGACCCCGAGATCCCGTTGATCTTTGGCGCGGGCGTGCTCACAGGGCTCGTGCCGAGCGCGGCGCGCGGCAACGCGACGTCGTGGGCGCCCGAGTCGGGCGTGCTGATGGACTCGAACTGCGGCGACTATTTCCCGTCGTTCATGAAGATGCACGGCATCGATCACATCGTGCTGTACGGCAAGGCGGCCGAGTGGACGCTGCTGAAGATCTCCCCATCCGGGGTCGAGTTTCTCGACGCGGGGCAGTACGCGGGACTCGACAACATCGACCTGCGCGCGCGCGTGGCCGTGGATCTCGGAGGCACCTGGACGCGCGACCTTGCGATGGTCAACGTCACGCGCGCCGGTGAAAACCTGGTGTTGACCTCCGGCATCATGGGCGGGCCGAAAGCCATCTACGCGCGCGGCGGCCCTGGCGCGAAGATGGGATCGCTCAAGCTGAAGGCGATCGTGATCCAGGGCGCGACGCAGGAAGTGCCCACCGCGCGCCCGTACAAACCCTTCAATCGCGAGATCGCGATGAAGCTGCTCGCCACCTCGGTCGTCAAGCACGCGCTCAAGAAGGTCGGCACGCAGTTCCTCTACCGGCCAAGCCGTCTGCTCGGGGCGATGGGCACGAAGAACAACCAGGAGACGACCTGGACCGAGTCGCTCGACGCAGTGCATTTCGATCAGTACCGCCCCGGCATGGAAGGCTGCTTCCGCTGTCCCGTGAACTGCCGTCCGCTCAATCATCTCAACGACGATCCGGCCGACAAGTACGGCCGCGGCGACGGGCCGGAATACGTCACGCTCGGAAAGTTCGGTCCCAATCTCGGCATCGACAGTGTCGAGTCGATCATTCGTCTCAACAACATCTGCAACGATCTCGGGCTCGACACGTCCTCCACCGGCGCGACGCTGTCGTGGGCGTTCGAGCTCTACCAGCGCGGCATCCTCAATAGAGAGCACACGGGCGGGCTCGAGCTGCTCTGGGGTGACGCGGCGCTCGTCGAGAAACTGCTGTTCATGATGGCGGCGCGCGAAGGCTTCGGAAACGCGCTCGCCGATGGCACGCGCGCGGTCGAAAAGGGACACTATCCGCCAGAGGCGCTGAATTACCGCATGGCCGTGAAGAACCTCGCGCAGAGCGATCCGCACGACGCGCGCATCCTCAAGGCGTTCGCGCTCGGCCTCGCCGTCGCCACGCGCGGCATGGATCACCTCCGCAATCGCGTCACGCTCGAGATCAACGCGCGCATCAATGACGATGCGGCGTTCAAGCAGGAGCTGTACGGCGCGCCCGTCAGCCCGGAGCCCAACAGCTACATCGGCAAGGAGATCGCCGTGCGCGCGTGCGAGAACACGTACGCGGTCGGCGACTCCGTCGGCATGTGCCGCTTCACGACGAAACTGTTCAACAGCCCCTCCCTTCCGGGCTTCGAGCAGTTCGCGCCGCAACTCAACAACGTCACGGGCCTCGACTTCACCGAGGAAGGGCTCTCGGGCATCGGCCTCAACATCATGGGGGTCGAGCGCATGATCAATGCGCGCCTCGGGATGTCCCGCAAGGACGACACCTTGCCGGCGCGCTGGTTCGACGAACCGATCACTGTGGGCGCGTACGCCGGAGAGAAGATCGACCGCGGCGAGTTCGACGCGATGCTGTCGCGCTTCTACGCCGTGTCGCAGCTCGACGAACAAGGCCATCCCAATCCCGCGTTCCGCTCGCGCCTGGCCGACGTGCTCGGCGGGCCCGGCAGTCAGAGGGCACGGTCATGAGGTTTCTCCGCCCGTTCACCGCGTTTGCCAGCCGTCCGAAAGTCATCTTCGTCTGCGGACTGATCCTCATGGCGACGAGCCTGTACGATCTCGGCGAAACGGTGTACACGTTTGCCGAAGGCGCCCAGGCGGAGCACGGCACGCTCGTCTACGGCGTGCTCGTCATGCTCAAGAGCCTCAACGACGCCGAGGAGGGAATCAAGCATCTCGGCGACGCTACTTTCCGCGAAACGTAATCGTTACGCCGGCGTCGACCTCCTGCTGCGTCGCCGACGTCGAGGGGGGGCGGATCGTGTCGTGCGTATGCGAGTAGGACACCTTCACGCCGACGTGCTTCGCAATCATCGCCGTGCCGCTGATCTCGAAGGCCGCCGAGCGGTCGGCGCTGTTGTCGACGTCGCGGAAGAAGTCGAACGAGTTCTGCAGTGCGAACGTAGGCGTGACGCGCCAGTGCAGCGTCTGGAGCACGCCGAGGTCGACGATGCCGTCGCGCGCGCCAGGAAGTGCGCTCTTCTGACGACCCGCCGCCACGACCGGCGCGATGACCAGCTGCGCCGACCGCGTGCGTACCGCGTTGAACGCCACGCCGCCCATCCCCAGCACCCGGTAGGACAGCGCGAGCGGCTTGTCGCGGCGCCAGAAGCCGCGCGCCAGCAGCTCGACGCGATTGTTCAAGGGATGCATGAACGTCAGCGCGGCCTGATGGTTGTCCTCGACAACGATGCGTGGCGCGCCGGCCGCGGGACGGAAGTCCGCGCGTGACAGATCGATATCGAACCGCACCGACTGGCGCCGGTGCGTCGTGTATGCGTACCAGCCATCGACCGAGACGCCCAGCGTCTCGGTCCTCCCATCTTTGACTTGTGCGCCGACCGTAAGTGAGACGGCGTGTTCACCGACGGCCGGTGCGGCCGTCAGCAGATCAATCGTGGCGGCACCGGGGACGGGCGTCTGTGCGGACGCGAGCGGCGGGGTGGCGAGTGCGGCGCCTATCACGAGCGCGGCGCACCACCGCGCACGGATGGCGAATGCGGGATCAGTCATTGAAGCTCCGTATGAGCGCCGCCTCGATGCGACAGGGCGCGGATGTCAGAAGTGCTGGAGTATACTGCGCCGCGTCCCCCCCCCAAAGGAGCACACGTGACAACAGCGTCCGGCGCGGTCTCCGCGCGACTTGAATCATTTTCCGAGAGCACCGCGAAGATCGCCGGCGGGCTCAGCGACGCCGTGAAGCTGCTCGAACACCTGCAGCTCCATGCCATCGTCGTCACGGCAGCCGACGATCCGCTGACCGTCGATTCGTTCACGCCGGCGTTGGGCTCTCCCGAGCAGCGGTTGCTCGATGCGATCGCGCTGCAGAGCGCGGTGGCGTCGGTGATGGAGAACTACGGCGACTTCGTGCTCGCCATGGGACGCGGCGACGATGAGGGGCAGCTCGAGAAGCGGCGTCATCTCCTCGAAGCGGCGACCGACGAGCTCCGCCCGCTCGTGGGCGGCGCGGCGGGGCTCGGCGCGGCCGAGGCGCATATCGCGCAGGAGGCCGGAACGGTGCAGCGCGGGCCGACCCCCACGGCCGACGTCGCCGTGCTCGAGGCCGTCGGCGCGAAAGTGCGAGTCATTCTCGGCCTCGTCGCGAAGATGGCGGGAGACTCGACGCCGGGGAAAATCGCGGGGGGCGTCGACGCGGCCAGCGACGGCGTGAGCGCCCACGTCCGCCAGG
>JALYRV010000086.1 GCA_030855205.1 Acidobacteriota bacterium
AGCCGGCGCGGCTCGAGCAGGTGCCCGCGGCCGGCCGCGACGCGTTTCGCGCGTCGGTCGACCACGCGATCGCGGCGGCCATTGTGCCGGCTGTCGGCCGTCTCGCGTCGTTTCTCGACGGCGACTATCGCGCTCGAGCATCGAAGCGCGTCGGCGCCGGCCAGTTGCCGGGCGGGGCCGAGTACTACGCGTTCCTGATCAAACGCGCCACCAGCCTCACGCTCACACCCCGGCAAATTCACCAGAAGGGCCTCGACGAGGTGGCGCGGCTCGAGCGCGAGCTCGACGCGGCGCGCGCCGCCGCGGGCTTCACCGGAACGCTGGCCGAGTTCCGGACGTTCCTGAAGACGGATGCCCGCTTCTTCGCGAAGACGAGCGACGAGTACGGCGCGTTGATGATGCGGGCCATCACGCGCATCGAGCCGAAGGTAGACGCGTTCTTCAGCCGCCGGCCCAACGCGCCGTTCGGGGTGCGGCGGCTCGATCCCGCGCTCGAGCCGTCGATGACGTACGGGTTCTATCAGGTTCCGACGTCTGCCGAGCCGCGTGGGCTCTACCGGTTCAACGGATCGCAATTGGACAAGCGCTCGACGCTCAACGCCGCCGCGCTGATCTACCACGAGCTGGTACCCGGGCATCACTTCCAGATTGTCTTGCGGAACGAGAATGCGCGGCTCTCGCCGTTCCGCCGCGCGGCCAGTTACACGCCCTACAGTGAAGGATGGGGCGAGTACGCGTCTGACCTCGCCGGCGAAATGGGGATGTACACCGACCCGTACGACCGCGCGGGCCGGCTGGCGATGGATCTCTTCCTCTCGACGCGCCTCGTGGTCGACACGGGCATGAATGCCCTCGGCTGGACGCGCGAGCAGGCCATGGACTTCATGCGCGCGCATACGTTCGAGTCCGACGTGCAGATCGATACCGAAACGCTGCGCTACTCGGTTGACATGCCGGGTCAGGCGCTCGCGTATAAACTCGGCGCGCTGAAGATTCACGAGGTACGGAAGAACGCGCAGGCCGCGCTCGGGCCGGCGTTCGACATCCGGCGCTTTCACGATCACATTCTCGATTCGGGGATGATGCCGCTGACCGTGCTGGAGGAGCACGTGGCGTGCTTCATCAAGGAGAAACACGCCACGGCCCGGTAGCGTCTCGCCCAGCGCCATAGCGACGAGCCCGAGAATCGTGAACGCCCTTCCATGACCAACTTGTGCGCCGCCTTCGTTCTGCTGCTTCAGATCGCGCAGCCCGGCGCGACCCTGCGCGGTGCGGTGCTCGACCGCGACGGCGGCTCGCCGCTCGCGGGGGTCATCGTGCAGGTCCAGGGCACAGGTCTCACGGCCGTCACCGATGCGCGCGGCCGCTTCGAGATTCTCGGCGTGCCCTCGGGCCGCCGCACGCTGTACGTGTCACTCATCGGCTTCATTCTCGTGAAGCGGACGGTGCAGGTGGACGCGGGCGGCGCGCTCGACGTCACCATCGCGCTCGCCGAGGGCACCGGCACGTACAGCGAGGACGTGACGGTGCGCGCCGCCCGTTTTCCGGAGCAGGAACCCTCGGTCGCGTCGCAACAGACGCTCGGCAGCGCCGACATCCTCAACCTGCGCAATCTGCTCACCAACGATCCGATGCGCGCCATTCAGGTGCTGCCGGGCGTGACGACAGGTGACGACTTCCGCAGCGAGTTCGCGGTGCGGGGCAGCGGCTTCAGCCACATGGTGTTCACGTTCGACGGGATTCCAACGACGTTCCTCCTGCACACCGTACAGCAGGTGCGTGACGGCGGGTCGATCGCCATGGTCAACGGCGACGTGCTGTCGGGCATCACGCTGCTCAATGGGTCCTATCCGCAGCGTTACGGAAACCGTCTTGGCGCCGAGCTCGACTTCGTGATGCGCGAGGGATCGCGCGAGCGCACGCAGACGCGTGTGAGCGTCAGCGGCACCGACGCGTCGATCGTCGCGGAGGGCCCGATTGGCGCGCGTAAGGCCGGGTCGTGGCTCGTGTCCGCGCGCAAGAGCTATCTGGATTTCCTGCTCAGGAAGATTACCGACGAGGACGACTTCGGGTTCAGCTTCGCCGACACGCAGGCGAAGGCGGCCTACGACGTTGCGCCGGCGCACCGGATCGATCTAACTGTGGTGGCGGGACGATCGACGCTCGATCAGAGCGGCCTGTCGACGGGACGCAACTTCCTCGAGTTCGGCCGCAACACGGCGTGGCTCGCGTCGGCGGCGTGGCGGTTCACGCCGTCTCCGTCGTTCGTGATGACGCAGCGGCTGGCCTATGCGCGCCAGACCTACCGGAATACCAATCCCACCGGTATCGCACTCGGCGAAGGCGGCGGGCGTGATCTGACGTGGCGCGCCGACGTCACGAGCGGCTACCGGAGCCTGCAGCTCGAAGCGGGCGTGCAGATACAGGGGCAGCGGCGCGACGAACATCGCGTGCGTGTGCTGTCGGCCACGTCACGCGCCGTCATCGAGGAGTACGACCGGGGCGCGACCCTGTCGGGGCTCTACTTTCAGGTGCGGCGGGCCGGGACACGCGCGAGCGGATCGGCCGGTCTGCGCGTCGATCACTGGTCGATCACGGGCGACGCCGCCGTGTCGCCGTGGGTGCTCGGCGATGTGCGGCTCGGGCGAGGCATGAAGCTGCGCGCGGGGGCCGGAGTCCATTCACAGTTTCCACCGTTCGAGGCCTCGGTTGGACAACAGACCGTCCGGTTCCCGGACCTTCTGGTGACGCCTGAGCGCGCGTATCACGCCGACATCGGAATCGAGGGGTCGGTCGGCGCGTCGGCGCGTTGGCAGGTCACGGTTTACAACCGCGAGGAGCGCGACGCCTCGAGGAGGCGGGGGGCTGAAGCGCGCGCGCACCAGGGCGCGTTCCAGGGCGGTTCTTCAAATGCCCCGTGGGTGACGTCGCTCGACGGGTATGCGCGCGGCGCCGAGCTGCTGCTGCAGCGGCGCGCGGCGAGCGGGCTCAGCGGGTGGCTGTCCTACAGCTACGGCGTCAACCGCTACGACGACCGCGTCACCGGGGAGTCCTTCGACGGCGACTTCGATCAGCGCCACACCTTCAACGCGTATGGGATGTACCGCCTCACGAGCCGCATGAACGTTGCGGCGCGGCTGCGCTCGGGCAGCAACGTGCCGGCGCCGGGCTACTGGGAGGAACGCAACGGCGAGTATTTCCTGAGCGACCGGCGCAATCTGTTGCGGGTGCCGCCGTACGCGCGGCTGGACCTGCGCGGGAGCCGCACCTACAACTTCAAGTCGAAGCGGCTGACGCTGTTCGTCGAGATCATCAACGCGCTCGATCGCGAGAACGCGCGCTTCGTCTCGCCCGACATCGACGTCCGGACGTTCCGCGCGTCGGGCCTGTTCGAGTCGATGCTGCCGCGCCTGCCGTCGGCGGGGATCCTGATCGAGTTCTAGCGCTAGACCGCGGCCGCGCCCGCCGCGACCAGGACGATACGGGCGCGATTGTAGAGGACGGTGGTGCCGTCGTTCCGCTGGAACGGGAAGAACCAGGCGGCGGCGTTGAGCACGTCCGACACCCGTTCGGGGCCGTCGTGATCGGCCGCCGACCCGGCCACGAAGAAGGCGCCCGCGACCGGGCCTCCGCGCGTCAGCCGCAGCTCCGCCGTCACGCGCCTCTTCTCGAACCTGAACTCCGACATCGTTCTTTTATCGGCCGGAGGGTCCGAAGGGTTAGGATGGAGGTTTATGGCAGCGCTGACTGAAGCCATCAACATCAAGCGGAAGATGTATTTCGAGCTCGAAGGGGCGCCCTACCACTGCCTGGAGGTGGAGGTGTCACGGCCGACCGCCAGGGGAGGACAGACGCTGGTGCGCATCAAGATGCGCAACCTGCTGACCCGCGCCGTTTTCGACAAGACCTTCAAGGCGGCGGAGAAGTTCGGCGAGCCGGATCTCGAGAGCGTGTCGGCGTCGTATCTCTATACCGACGCGGACGGCTTCCACTTCATGGACCAGGACAGCTACGAGACGCTGACGCTTCGTCCCGAGATGATCGGCGACGGCCGGGACCTGCTCGTCGACAACGTGGTCATCGAGGTCCAGAAGTTCAACGGCAACCCGATCGGCATCAACTTCCCCACGCACGTCGAGTTGACCGTCCGCGACACCGAACCGGGCGCGCGCGGCGACACCGCGAGCGGCAGCGTGACGAAACTGGCGACGCTCGAGACCGGCATGCAGATTCGCGTGCCGCTGTTCATCAAAGAGGGTGAGCGGATCAAGGTCGCCAGCGAGACCCGCGAATTTGCGGGCAGGGCGTGACGCCGGCAAGGCGGCGGGCCAGGATCGTGCCGATCGTCGAGGCGGTCGCGATCCCGTTCGTGAACAAGCACATGCAAGACGGCGCGTTTGCCGCTGACGACAACCACAGGAAATCCGCCGCGGTGATGCTCGACGAGATCGCGCGCTGGACGAAAGCCCTCAATGCCCTTCGCTGATCTCAAGCTCCACGCCTCGCTCATCAAAGGAATCAAGGAACTCGGCTTCACACGGCCGACGCCCATTCAGCTCGAGGCGATTCCGCCAGGGCTCGAAGGGCGCGATCTGATTGCGTGTGCGCAGACCGGCAGTGGAAAGACCGCCGCGTTCCTGCTCCCCGTGCTGCAGCGCCTGCTGGATCAGCCGCGCCGCACGACGCGCGCGCTCATCCTGACCCCGACGCGCGAGCTCGCCGCGCAGATCCTCGAAGACTTCAACGCGTTTGCCGTGCACACGCCGCTCAGCGGCGCGGCCGTCTACGGCGGCGTCGGCATGGGACCCCAGGAACACGCGTTCCGCAGCGGCGTCGACGTGATCATCGCGACTCCAGGACGGCTGCTCGATCACATGCGCGCGTCGTACGCGAAGCTCAACGCCATCGAGTATCTCGTGCTGGACGAAGCGGACCGCATGCTCGACATGGGCTTCCTGCCCGACATCAAGCGAATCCTCAAGCAGATTCCCGCGAAGCGCCAGACGCTCTTCTTCAGCGCGACCATGCCGCCGCCGATCGGCGCGCTGGCCAACGAGATGCTGAAGAACCCCGTGCAAATCGCCCTGCAGCGGCAGTCGGCGCCGGCCGTCGGCATCACGCAGGCCGTCTATCCGGTGCCGCAGCACCTGAAGGCGCCGCTGTTCGTCGAGCTGCTCAAGCGCGGCATCATGCGGCAGGCGCTGGTGTTCACGCGCACGAAGCATCGCGCCAACAGGCTCGCGGCCTATCTCGTGGAGCAGCGCATCAATGCCGAGCGCATCCACGGCAACCGCTCGCAGGGGCAACGCACCGAGGCGCTCGCGGGATTCAAGAGCGGGAAGTATCCCGTGCTCGTGGCGACCGACATCGCCGCGCGCGGCATCGACGTCGAAGCACTCACCCACGTCGTCAACTTCGACGTTCCGCTGGCGCCACCCGACTACATTCACCGCGTCGGCCGTACAGGCCGCGCGGAGATGACGGGCGAGGCCTTCACGTTCGTGGCCCCGGACGAGGAAGCGGATCTGCGCCAGATCGAGCGCGCCATCGGCAAGGGCCTCCCGCGCGTCACGCTCCCGGACTTCGACTACAAGGGCCAGCAGACCAAGCCGCTCGAAGTGCCGCACGCGCAACGCATCGCCGAAATCCGCGCGAGGAAAGCCGATGAGCGCGCCCGCGCCCGCGCCAAGCTCGAGCGCAAGGCCGGAGCGACCGGTGGCCGCCCCGCCGCGGCCAGACCGGCGTCACCGTCGGGCGCGCGTCCGGGACAGGCACGCCCGGGACAGCCGGGCTCACGTCCAGGCGCCGCCGGCGGCAGGTTCCGCCCGCGCGGACCGGGCGGCCGCAGCAGGTAGAGGTGCCTGCTGAGCTCCATTAACGGACAGTTGGGGATAGACTGAGCGTCCCGCTGCCACACCAGAGGTCGAATGCCTCGACTTCGGAGTGTGCGCCGCGTGGAGAATCTCCCAACAATGAAGCGTATTAAGTTTGCAGTGCTGGCGTGCGCGCTGGCCGTGATGGCTCTCTCGTCCACGACCGCCGCCTTCCAGGGCAAGAACCTCGATTTCAAGCTGATCAACAAGACCGGCCTGCAGATCTCCGAGCTCTACCTCTCGACGAGCGACGACGACAAGTGGGGCGAGGACGTGCTCGGCCGCGATGTCCTGAAGAACGGCGAAGATGTCGACATCACGTTCTCGAGCGGCGAGACCAAGTGCATGTGGGACCTCAAGATCGTCGACTCGGATGAAGACGACGTCATCTGGACGAAGATCAATCTGTGCGAAGCCAGCGTGATCACGCTGAACTACAAGGGTGGCAAGCCCACGGCGATCATCAAGTAACACCTCATCCAACACCTCATCCGGGCGGGGGCATTGAACATGCCTCCGCCCGCGATTAGGATGCTTCCATGCGTGGAGCGCTGATCGCTGCGGCCCTCGTCTTCGCGCCATCCCTCCTCCCGCTTCCCTCTCGACAGGACTCCCGGCCTCTGGACGCTGATCGCGTGCTCGCCGAGGCGCGCGCCGCGCTTGGCGGGCCCGCGCTGCTCGACGCCGTCAAAACGTTCACGGCCTCCGGCTCCTCGACGCTCGAGATGACGCGCCTCAGCGTCAGTCAGTCGATCGAGATGAGCTGCGAGCTGCCCGATCGGTTCCTCACCGTCTCGCGCCGCACGATGGGCATGGGGCCGGGCGACTGGGTCTCCGTCACGACTTACACCGGGTTCAACGCGGGCGCGGCCATCTCGGCCACGATCGCGCCGGGCGCGCGGATGCCCATCAGCATTCCGGCCGGACCCGAGCCGCGAACGCCCGCGGAGATTGCCGCCGCCAACGAGCGCAGGCTCGCGCTGGTGCGGCGCACGTTCGTCGCAACCGTCCTGCCGCTGTTCGCCGCATCGCCTGCCGCCGTGCCGCTCGTGCTCTCGTACGGCGGACGCGTGGCGCTCGGCCAGGGCGGCGCGGACGTCATCATCGCGACGGCCGCCGACGGCTTCACATGGAAGCTGCTCATCGACCCCGTCACGCACCTGCCTGCCCGCATCACCTGGATGAATGCCCCCATCGTCACCTTCTCGACCACGTCGAGCGTCACGGCCGACTCGAGAGGGAATGTTGTGTCGGCGAGCCCGCCGGCCGCCCTGCCGAAGGGGGATCCGGCGGCGGGACTGACGCCTGTCGAGTGGGCGACGACACTCGGGGACTACCGCAGGGTCGACGGGCTGATGTGGCCGCACAAACTGACGACCACCGTGGGCGGGCGGAAGCACGAGGACCGGCGCGTCGGGAAGTACAAGATCAATCCCGCCATCAAGCCGAAGACCTTCGATCCGCGGAAGTAGCCGCACTATCATTGAGCCTTGTCTTCACCGCTGCGCATTGCGTTCCTGGGTTGCGGATTCATCACGCGCGTCCACAGCCGTAATCTCAAGGCTCTCCGCGGCGAGATCGTGTCGGCCTACGCGAGCCGCGAGAGCGCGCGCGCGCAGGAGATCTGCAAGCGCTTCGGCGGCACGGGCACGTTCCCGGACTACCGCGCGGCCATCAACGACCCGGAGATTGACGCGGTCGTCATCGCGGTCCCTCCGCGCTTCCACCTAGACCTGACGCTCGAAGCCCTCGCCGCGGGCAAGCATGTGCTCGTCGAGAAGCCGGCGTTCCTCTGCATGGACGACTACCGCACCGTGCTCGAGGCGCGCAACCGCGTTGGGCGCGTGGTGCTCGTGGGGGAGAACGATCACTACAAGCCGCTCGCCGTCACGCTGCGCAGGCTGATCGCCGGGCACGCGGTCGGCGAGATGGTCTTCGCGCATTTCACGACGATCGCGCGGCGGCTCAAGGCCGAAGACGACTGGCGCAATGACGAAGCGATGGCCGGCGGCGATGCGTTCTTCGAAGAGGGCATTCACTGGCTGCATGTCGCAGGCAGTCTCGGCCCGAAAATTACGTCGATCCACGGCTACCGCCCCACGCCGTCGCGCAAGGGTCCCGACAAGCGCGTCAAGAGCATGATGGCGGCGTTCCGCTACGACAACGGCGCGGTGGGCTCGCTCTATTACTCGCGCGAGATCCCGTCGCTCTTCAGGGGCCTGCGTCTGTCGAAGATCTTCGGACGCCGCGGCGTGATCACGTTCGAGTCGAACGGGGCGATCGTGCTGGTGCGCAGCGAGGGCCGGATGCCGCGCCTGATCGTGCCGGGCGTGCGCGACATTCGCGGGTACCAGTCGATGTATCGGGACTTCGCGCGGGCGATCCGCGATGGCCGCCCGCCGGAGATGAGCCTCGAGCGCGCCATCGACGATCAACTGCTCATGGATCAGATCTACGCGAGCGCGGGCGGGTGACGCCGCACTACGATCTGATCGTGATCGGCAGCGGCGCCGGGGGCAGCACGATCGCGCGCGCGCTCGCACCATCGGGCGCGTCGATCCTCGTGATCGAGCGCGGCAGTGCGGTGCCTCAGGAGCAGGAGAACTGGAGTCCGGAAGCGGTCTGGAAACAGCTCCGCTACCGATCGACCGAGAAGTGGCTCGACGCGGCCGGCATCGAGTTCCTGCCCTACACACACTACGGCGTCGGCGGAAACACGAAATTCTGGGGCAGCGTGCTGTACCGGCTGCGCCGCGAGGATTTTCAGCCGCTGCAACTCGCCGACGGGGTGTCGCCCGGGTGGCCGATCGACTACGACACGCTCGCCCCGTACTACGACCGCGCCGAAGCGATGTACCACGTGCATGGCGAGGCGGGCGGCGATCCCACCGAGCCGCCGCGAGGGCCCTATCCTTACGCGCCGATTCCGCACGCGGCGGGCATGGCGAGGATTGTCGAACAGCTCGAAGCGATGGGACTGCATCCCTCGGCGCTTCCTCTTGGCCTGATCAATCCAGGGCTCGCGGGAGGCTGTCAGTTGTGCAACACCTGCAACTCCTTCCCTTGCCGCATCCAGGCCAAGAGCGACGCGGAAGTCTGCGCGCTCCGGCCCGCGCTCGCGCACCCGAACGTCACGCTCATGACGGGGACACGGGCCCTGCGCCTCGACACCGATCCGTCAGGCAGTCGCGTCGAAGCGGTGCACGTCGATCGCGGCGGTGAGACGTTGCGCCTCACAGCAGGGCGTTTCATCGTGTCCTGCGGCGCGGTGAACTCGGCCGCGCTGCTGCTCCGCTCCGCCAGCAGCACGCATCCGGACGGGCTGGCGAACTCGTCGGGCCTCGTCGGCCGCCGCTACATGGCGCATCTCGCGACGATGATGCAGGGCTTCAATCCCTTGAAGCGCAACGACACGGTGTTCCAGAAGACCGTGGCGATCAACGACTTCTATCTGCGCGGCCCCGGCACTCCCTATCCGCTCGGCCAGATTCAATCGCAGGGCCGCACGCACGGCGTGATGGCGCAGGCGGTGGTGCCCTGGATTCCGCTGTGGGCCTACGACGCGTGGGTCAAGCGAGGCGTCGACTGGCTCGTGATGTCGGAGGATCTTCCGCGCGAGGACAATCGTGTGACCGTCGACAGGGATGGGCGGATTCAGCTTCACTACGCGCCCAACAACGTCGGCGCGCACCGTGGGCTCGTGAAGGAAATGACGCGCATCCTGCACCGGCTCGGATTCTGGAAGGTGATGACGCACTCGCACAAGGGCCGCAACACCACGCATCAGTGCGGCACGCTCGTCTTCGGTGACGACCCGCGCACGTCGGTGCTCGACCCCTGGTGCCGGTCCCACGACGTCGAGAACCTCTTCGTCGTCGATGCGTCGTTCTTTCCGTCATCGGCCGCCGTCAACCCGGGCCTCACGATCATCGCGCAGGCGCTGCGCGCCGCCGATCACATCCGCGAGCACGACCTGTCCTGATCTCAGCGCGCGAGAAACCGCAGTACCGCGTCGAGCACGGACGCTTCCTGAAAAAGCCCGTGCGACCCGCGGGGCACGATCAGAACTTCCGCGTTCGTCATGCGCGAGGCGGCGGCGTGCGCGTTGGCGGGCGGCGTGCGTCCATCCCATGTGCCCGCGACGAGCAGCGCGGGCACACGCGACACGCGCGGCGCGCGGAAGGAATCGGGCAGCCGCGGCAGACCGGGCGCTGCGCACACGTCCGGCAGCGGCGCGTTCATCGCTGCGCCGAGGAGCGTCGTGGAGTGCCCGGCGCGGACATCCCGCAGTCGCGCGGGCGATGCGAAGGAGGCGCAGTCCATCGCGAGATTCATGACATTGATTGGCCGCGCCGCGCGGAACGGGATCGTCCAGCGCACGAGATCCGAGTAGTCGCCGCCCATCATGCCGGCGACCGCTGGCACCAGCGCCTCGATCTCGCGCGTGGTGTCGAGGGCGTCTGCGACGCGCCGCTGCAGATCCCACGCCCCGACGGTTACGCGCTGCCCGCCCGGGAGGGTCTTCGTCCACGGCTCGGCCGACAGCCGCGCGATCAAAGTGCGAAGCGACGTGACGAGGCCCGGATGGACGCGATCAATTTCCGTGAGCGCCGACTCGGGACCCGACGGCCGCTTGATCGTATCGTCGGGCCCCTCGACACCGAGCAGCGCCATCCGGGCAACGGCATCCGGATGCCTGCGCGCAACCGACAGCGCCAGGTGCGTGCCGTAGCTGCCGCCGAGCAGCATGATCTGCCGTGCCCCGATCGCCTTCCGCAGATCATCCACGTCGTCTGCGCTCTCCTCCGTGGTGAACCCGGCGATGTCGATGCCTTCGACGGCGAGCCTGGGCAGACAGACAGCGAGAGCCGCCGTCATTGACGATACGAGCGCGGCGGGATCGAGCGGCGCGTCGAGAGACTGCGCGGCGCCTGGCGGGCAGAGCACGCGTGGGCCGGAGGTGCCTGTGCCTCGCTGATCGAATGCGATCACGTCGGCGATGGCGCGAAGCGGATCGAGGAACGTGCGCGGGAGGCCGGCGAAGGCGCGCGTCGCGGCGTCCCCCGGGCCGCCGGCCAGAAAGACGATCGGTGCACCTGGTCTGGCGGCGGTACTGCGAAAGCGGACGAAGCGCAGCGTCATCGACCCGGATTCCGGGCGGTGGCGATTGACGGGCACGGTGAAGTGTCCATGGTCCGCAGCAACCGTTTCTCCGCCTCCGATACGGAACTCTCCGGCCGAGACGACCGCCGGCTGTTGCGCGGGTACGGGAGACGAAAGCACGAGCACGGCGATCGCCAGCGAGAGCAAGCGCATCATGAGGGGCCTCGCCGCAACGCGAGCCGGCGCGCCTCGAGGCGGGCCACGCGCCGTCCGGCGACGATGAGCCACGCACCCGCGATCAGGAACATGAGCGCGCTGACCGCAATCGCGCCGCGGCCCAGTGTGTCGCGCAGGCCGATCGACCCGGCCAGGAACACGGCTGTGAACACCACGGCCATCCGCGCGGCGATGATCTGCTGGCGGCCGAACAGGGTCTTCCTCCGCGCCAGCACCCACACCGCGAACGCCGCCCACGCAGCCCCAATCAACACGATCACGGCAAACGCCGCGCGCGTGCGCGTGGGCAGCGCAGCCTCCGTCAGGAGCAGCGAGCCCGCGACCCCCGACATGCCGGCGGCGGCCACGAGCAGAGCTGTGTGCGCGAGTCGCGACGGCAGCGACACTTCCTGATGCAGGCGATGCTGCATCTCTTCGACCGATATCTTCATGAATTACTCCGTCTGGAGAAGGGCGCGAAGCATCTGCCGCGCCCGGAAGAGGCGCGACTTGACGGTGCCTGAGGGAATCGCGAGCACGTCGGCGATCTCGGCGAGCGAGAGCTCCCGCAGGTAGAACAAGGCAAGCACGTCTCGCTCAATCACGGGCAGCGCCTCGAGGGCCCGCTGGAGGGCCTCGTCGTTCGCCTCCGCCTCGAGCGCATCCATCTGCCCGCCGGCGGAGTCCACGACTTCGATGTCCACGAACGACGCGGCGGCGTACTGCGCGCGCAAGCGGTCCATCAGCACGCGGCGCTGAATCCCGAAGACCCATGCGCGCACGCGGGCGGGCTCCTTCAGGCGCGGAAGCCCGCGAATGACGCGGAGCCACGTCTCCTGCACCACATCCATGGCAGCGTCCTCTCCGGCGACACGTCGCGCGTATCGCCACAGCGGCGAGTGCCACCTGAACACCATTTCGTCGAGGGCGTCCCGATCGCCGAGCTGGCAGCGCACCGCCAGCAGTTCATCTTCGTCATGCATTGCGTTCACCCGGGTAGTCGGTAGAAGAGAGGAAAGGTTCACGGAACGGTGCGAGAATCTCAAGGATGAAAGCGCGCTCCTTCAGCCACGCCGGCATCACGGTGTCGGATTTCAACCGGGCTGTGAAGTTCTACTGGGACGTCTTCCGCTGCCCGCTGGTGGGCGTGGCAGATGCGCCGCCCGACCGGCTGCGGGGGTTTTTTGGCGTCGACGTCGAAGGCGCCACGTGCAAGATCGGCTGGATCCGCTTTCCGGGCGGCGCCGTCCTGGAGATCTTCCATTTCGAACCGAAGCTGCCTCCCGCGGTGATCGAGTGGAACCGCGTGGGTCTCACACACATCTGCCTGAACGTGCGGGGCATCCACCGCTGGCACGAGCATCTCGTGCGCAAGGGTGTCGAGATCGTCGGACCGCCTGAGCAGTCGCCGCGAGGCCACTGGCTGTTCTTCGTCAAGGACTTCGACGGCAATCTCATCGAGATCACCGATCTCGGACACATGTACTACGTCCTTGGATGGCTGGGCCCGATCGGCGGCTGGATCTTCCGGCGCGGCATGTACAAGAAGTATTACGTCTAGCATGACGCCTCCGGTGCTCGCGGCGCGCCTCGCGAATCAGCGCCTGGGTGGCGCTCCACTCGACACGCCCGCGGACGTCGTCGCATGGTTCGGCCCGTGCAGGGGCAGGAGTATGCGTGCGCCAAGTGGGGCCTCGCGCAACGGTCAACCGGCGTCACCAGCGCGGCGATCGACGAGGCTTTCGATCGCGGCGAGATCCTGCGCACGCACGTGCTGCGTCCGACGTGGCACTGCGTTGCGCCGGAAGACATCCGCTGGATGCTCGCGCTGACAGGGCCGCGCGTGCAGGTGATCAACAACTACTACTGTCGCGTGACGGGCATGCCCGCATGCTCGCGCGCGGGCGCGCGATCATCGAGCAGGCGCTCGAAGGAGGCCGCGCGCTCACGCGCGCCGAGCTCGCCGCGTCGCTCGCGAAGAAGCGCATCACGGTTGCGGGACAACCGCTGGCGCACATGGTCATGCATGCCGAGCTCGAGGGCGCGATCTGCAGCGGGCCGCGCCGCGGCGGCAAGTTCACTTACGCGTTGCTCGAGGAACGCGCGCCTCGCGCGACGTCCCTCTCGCGCGACGAGCCTCTGGCCGCACTCGCCCTGCGGTTCTTCCGCAGCCACGGCCCCGCGACGATTCGCGACTATGCATGGTGGTCGGGCCTGACAGTCAAAGACGCGAGGGCGGGCGTGGCGATGGTGACGCCCGCGTTGAGGCGTCAGGAGACCGGCGGGCTGACTTATTTCTCCACTGACCCTGCGCCCAGGGCCGGCCGGCGCGGGCTCGCGCATCTGCTGCCGATCTACGACGAGTATCTGGTGGCCTACAAGGATCGCGGTCTCGTCGCCGACGCGCGGAACGGGCGCGATCTCTTCTGGAACCACGTCGTCATCGGCGGCGTACTCGCCGCGACGTGGACCAGAGCGATGGACGGAGACACGCTGCGGATCGAGATCGCGCCATACGGGACTCCGAGCCCCGTCGAGCGCGCAGCAAACGCGCAAGCGGCAGAGCGGCATCGCCTGTTCAGCGGCTGCCACGACGTCGGCCTGACGTACCTGAAGAGGTAGCCTCCCGGACGTGCCTCGTGTGGCAAGCAGGTTACGATCGGCGCATGAGAATGATGACCATCGCCGGCGTTCTTGCACTCGCGGCGTCAACCGCGGCCAGCGGCCTCAGTCAGACACCGCAGGGCGGCGTGGACCCACGTCCTCCGAATGCGCCCCACCAGAAGCCCGCGTTTGCCGGGCAGACGCGCGCACCCGAGCGTAAGACCAGCGTGGCGTTCGAGATTGTCACCGTCGCCCAGGGTCTCGAGTTTCCGTGGGCGATGGCGTTCCTTCCAGGCGGGAAGATGCTCGTTACCGAGCGTCCGGGCCGGCTGCGCGTGGTCGCGCGGGACGGCACCCTTTCGGCGCCTGTCGCCGGATTGCCCGCCGTTGACGGGCGCGGCCAGGGAGGCCTGCTCGATATCGCGCTCGATCCGGCGTACGCGCGCAATCAGCTGATCTATTGGAGCTATGCCGAGCCGCGCGATGGGGGCACGAACGGCACGGCGGTCGCGCGCGGCCGCTTCGTCGACGGCGCGGCGCCGCGCGTCGAGAACGTGCAGG
>JALYRV010000271.1 GCA_030855205.1 Acidobacteriota bacterium
GCTCCAGATCTGCTGTCCCGGTCTGGTGGACGATCTGCAGGCCGGGATGGCGCCGAACCAGGTCCGGCGCTGCCGCCACCATGGCCAGGTTGATCGCGTGCGCGCCCTGGGAGCCGCCAAAGATCAGAATCCGCGCGGGGCGAGCCCCGCGAGCATCGCGTTCAGCATTCGTAGCCTCCACCGTTTGAAGAAACTCCGCTCGAACAGGATTGCCGCTCACAAACGCCTTGCTGCCGAAGTGCGCCGCCGTCTCGGGCCACGTCACGGCCGCCGCGCGCACCAGCGGCGCGAGCGTGCGGTTCGTGAATCCCGGAACCGCGTTCTGCTCCATCACGATGGCCGGAATGCCGCGCGCCACCGCCGCCATCACGACGGGACCCGAGCTGTAGCCGCCGACGCCAATCACCACCTGCGGCTTGCGGCGTCCGAGCAGGCTCCAGGCATCCGAGATTCCGGCCGGCACCAGCAGCGCCCCGCGCAGCCTCGCGCGCATCGACTTGCCCTTGATTCCCGCGCTGCGAATCACGTCGAGCTCGAAACCCTCGTGCGGCACGACCCGCGCCTCGATGCCAGCCGATGTGCCCGCGAATGTCACGGTTGCTCCGGCCAGCGCGATCAGCTCGCGCGCCACGGCGATGCCCGGATAGAGGTGTCCCCCCGTGCCGCCGCCGGCAATCACCACACGCAACGCGCCTCGCGTCTCGCCTGTCACAGGCCTGCTCATGACGACGTCGCGTGCTGCGACACGTTCAGCAGGATCCCCATGCCCATCAGATTGATGAGCAGCGAGGAGCCGCCGGCGCTGACGAACGGAAGCGGAATGCCTTTGTTCGGCACGAGGCCCAGCACGACGCTGATGTTGAAGAACGCCTGCAGCACGACCATCGTCGTCAGGCCGATCGCGAGGAAGGCGCCGAAGCGATCGGGCGCGAGCACGGCCGCGCGGAAGCCGCGCCACGCAATGACGCAGAAGCACAGCACGATCAGCGTGGCGCCGATCAGCCCGAGCTCCTCACCGATGACGGCAAAGATGAAGTCGGTGTGCGGCTCGGGCAGGTAGAACAGCTTCTGCGTGCCGTCCATGACGCCCTGGCCGAAGATGCCGCCCTTGCCGATGGCGATCTTCGACTGGATGAACTGATAGCCGCAGCCGAGCGGATCCCCTTCGGGATTCAGGAAACAGAAGATGCGGCGGCGCCGGTATCCGGCGCTGAGGAGCACGACCGAGAGCACCGGCAGCATCACGAGCGCGGCGCCCACGATGTAGCGATAGCTCAGGCCGGCCGAGAAAATCATGACGCAGACGATCGCGATGATCGAGAGCGCGGTGCCGAAATCCGGCTCGAGGAGAATGAGTCCCGAGACCAGGCCCGCGGCGAGTCCGATCGGCATCAGCGAATATGCGACGTCGTCGACCCGGTGCATCCGCCGCTCGAGGAGCGCCGCGGTGAAGAGGATGATGGTGATCTTCGCCAGCTCGGAGGGCTGCAGCGTGATGCCCCCCACGGCGAACCAGCGCCGGCTGCCGTTGCGCTCGGGCATGAAGAGCACGAGCACGAGCGCGAGGGCGACCATGCCGAGCGCCGACCAGATCACGACCGGCTGCCGCAGGTTGCGGTAGTCGATGCGCATGGCGACCCACAGAATCAGCAGACCGAGCACCGTCCACGCCCCCTGCTTGAACAGGTAGTAGTACGGGTTGCCGTTCTTCTCCATGGCAAGCACGGCGGACGCGCTGTAGACCATCACCACGCTCGCGCAGACGAGCAGGAACGTGGCGAGGAACAGCAATTTGTCCGATTTGAGCTTTCGCGCCATACTTTGCCGCCCCGAAGGGCCCCTAAAGTCGAATTGCCTTCCGGCCGAAACATTATCCGGACAGCGGAAACGGTTCCTTCGCGAGAGCAGTCAGCAGTCACCAGTAGGGATCCGGGCAAAGACACCTACCTCACAGGCCGGGGCGGCCTGTGTTCCCAGCGGCGGGCTCTTTACCGCTGTCCTACTGGTGACTGCTCACTGCTCTCGCTGCGTACGCCACTCCTCACCGAGCCGCCGCACTTCCTCCTTGAAGGCGCGGCCGCGCTCGGCGTAGTCCTTGAACATGTCGAAACTCGCGCATGCCGGCGCGAGCAGCACCACGCCTCCCGGCGCCGCGGCGGTGAATGCCGCGCGCACGGCGTCGCGCATCGTCTCCGCGTCGTGCACGGGGATGCGATCTGCGAACGCCTCGCGCACGAGATCTCTCGCCTCTCCAATCGCCACCACCGCCGACACGCGCGTGCCGGCCGCATCGCGCAGGTCGCGGAAGTCGCCTCCCTTGAAGCGCCCACCCACGATCGCGACGACGCCTGACTCGAAGCTCTCGAACGCGCGGCTGGCCGCCTCGATGTTGGTGGCCTTCGAATCGTTCACGAACCGCACGCCGCCGGCTTCCCCTGCCGGCTCGAGCGCGTGCTCGAGGCCGTGAAACGCCTCGACGGTCTTGCGCATCACGTCCGTTTCGATCCCGACCAGGCTCGCCACGGCCGCGGCTGCCAGCACGTCGTCGACCAGGTGCGGGCCGAGCAAACGAATCGACGACAGCGGCAGCAACGGATCGCGCTGCCCGTCGCGCACGCGCACGACGGATCCGCCGTCGACCACGATGCCGTCCGCGATCTGCGCGCTCCGCGAGAAATCGAATCGGCGCCCGCGCGATCCTGTGGCCAGCGCCGAGGCGCCGGCGTCGTCGGCGTTGACCACTGCCCAGTCGTCCACCGTCTGGTGCGCGAACATCCGGGCCTTCGCTGCACCATACGCGTCGAGCGTGCCGTGCCGATCGAGGTGGTCGGCCGAGAAGTTCATCAACACCGCGATCCACGGATGAAACGTGTCCGCGGTCTCGAGCTGAAAGCTGCTGACTTCCACGACGTGCAGCGTTTCCGGCGTCGAGGCGTCGACCTGCGCGCTGAGCGCGCTGCCGATGTTGCCGCCCACGACCACGGGCAGTCCCGCGGCCTGCAGCATCTGCCCGGTGAGCGTCGTCGTCGTCGACTTGCCCTTGGTGCCGCTGATCGCAATCACGCGTCCCTTGAGCCACCGCCACGCGAGCTCGACCTCGCCGATCACTGGAACGCCGCGCCGGCGGAGCGCGTCGAGCCCACGAAGATCCGACGGCACGCCGGGGCTCAGCACGACGAGCTGCGCGCTGGCAAGGACGTCGTCCGAATGGCTGCCGAGCTCGAGCGACACGCCCGCGCGGCGCAGCCGGTCCGCTTCGTCGATCGCCTCGCGCGTGTCGGTCAGCGTCACGCGCGCGCCGCGCGAGACGAGCAGCTCCGCCGCGGCCACACCGCTGCGGGCGGCTCCGACGACGACGACATGCTGACCATCCACAGAGAACTCGTTCATTCGTTAACGCAGCTTCAAAGACGTCAGACTGAACAGCGCGAAGATGATCGCGATGATGAGAAAGCGGGTGATGATTTTCGGCTCACTCCATCCGATCAGCTCGAAGTGGTGGTGCAGAGGTGACATGCGCAGGACGCGTTTGCCCGTCAGCTTGAACGAGGCGACCTGCACGATCACGGAAAGCGCTTCGAGCACGAAGATGCCGCCGACGAGCACGAGCAGAATCTCCTGCTTGATCAGCAGCGCGACAGTTCCGAGCGCGCCGCCGAGACCGAGTGATCCGACATCGCCCATGAAGATCTCTGCGGGGTACGAGTTCCACCACAGGAAGCCGAGACTCGCGCCAACGAGTGCACCGCAGAAGACCGTCAGTTCACTGGCCGGCGCCAGATGCACGAGCTGGAGGTACTGCGCCATGACGCGATGTCCCGTCACGTAGGCGAGCGCGGTATACGCCGTGGCCGAGACGGCAAACGTACTGATCGCGAGGCCGTCGAGACCGTCCGTGAGATTGACGGAGTGCGTGGTGCCGACGAGTACGAGCACGGCGAACGCGACGTACATCCAGCCGAGATCGGGAATCAGCCACTTGAAGAACGGGAAGATCAGGCGCGTGTTGTACAGGCCCTGTCTCTCGAGCAGCATCAGGCCCAGGCCGACGATCAAGCCGACGGCGAGCGTCCAGCCCATCTTGTAGCGCGGACGCAGGCCGTGATGATCCTTGCGCACGATCTTCAGGTAGTCGTCGGCAAACCCGATCGCGCCGAACGCCGCCGTCGCGAAGACAACGATCCAGATGGCCGGGTTCGTGAGGTCGGCCCAGAGCAGCGTCGGAATGATCGCCGCCGACAGAATCAGCAGGCCTCCCATCGTCGGCGTGCCGGCCTTCGTGCGATGACTCGCAGGACCTTCCTGCCGGATCACCTGACC
>JALYRV010000087.1 GCA_030855205.1 Acidobacteriota bacterium
GCGCAGGCCCCGCTCATGCCGGCCGCGGCGACGCGCCCGGCCGGCGGCGGATCGCAGGAAAGATAGACATGAATTCGCCACACCCGATTGAGCCGGCCGCGCCGGCCACGAACTACCTCAACGCGACCCACGGGATCGCGTCATGGCTCCTGACGAAGGACCACAAGCGGATCGCGATCCTGTACCTGATCTCGATCACGCTGTTCTTCGGACTGGGCGGCCTGTTCGCGGGCATCGTGCGCCTCGAGCTGCTGACGCCGCAGAGCGATCTGCTGCAGCCTGAGACCTACAACAAGATGTTCACGCTGCACGGCGTGGTGATGGTCTTCTTCTTCCTCGTGCCGTCCATCCCGGCCGTGCTCGGCAACTGGCTGATGCCGGTGATGATCGGCGCCAAGGACCTCGCGTTCCCGCGCATCAACCTGATCAGCTGGTACCTCTACGTAATCGGCGGGATCATGACGCTCGCCGCGATCATCAGTGGCGGCGTCGACACGGGCTGGACGTTCTATCCGCCCTACAGCACGGTGTCGCCCACGCACGTCGTGCTCGCCGGGCTCGGCGTCTTCGTGGCCGGCTTCTCGTCGATCCTCACCGGCTTGAACTTCATCGTGACCGTGCACCGCATGCGCGCGCCGGGGCTCACCTGGTTCCGCCTGCCGCTGTTCGTCTGGGCGCACTATGCAACCAGCCTGATCATGATCCTGGGCACGCCGGTCATCGCGATCACGATCCTGCTGCTCGCTTTCGAGCGCGTGTTCGGGCTCGGCATCTTCGACCCGGCGCGCGGCGGCGACCCGGTGCTCTTCCAGCACCTGTTCTGGTTCTACTCGCACCCGGCCGTCTACATCATGATCCTGCCCGCGATGGGCGTCATGTCGGAACTCGTCGCGGCCTTCTCGCGCAAGAACGTCTTCGGCTATTCGTTCGTGGCGTTCTCGAGTCTCGGCATCGCGGTACTCGGCTTCGTCGTCTGGGGCCACCATCTGTTCGTCTCGAGCCAGTCGGCCTACATGGGCATCGTGTTCTCGGTGCTCAGCATGCTGGTCGCCATCCCGTCGGCCGTCAAGGTCTTCAACTGGACCGCGACGCTCTACAAGGGATCGATCTCGTGGGACGCGCCGATGCTCTACGCCATCGGCTTCATCGGGCTCTTCACGATCGGCGGGCTCACGGGCCTGTTCCTGGCGACGATGGGCCTCGACATCCACATGCACGACACGTACTTCGTCGTCGCGCACTTCCACTACATCATGGTGGGCGGCGCGATCTTCGGGTACCTCGGCGGCCTGCACTACTGGTGGCCGAAGATGACCGGCAAGATGTACAACGAAGGCTGGGCGCGCATCTCGGCCGTCGTGATCTTCGTCGGGTTCAACCTGACGTTCTTCCCGCAGTTCGTCGTCGGCTACCTCGGCATGCCGCGCCGGTATGCGATGTATCCGCCCGAGTTCCAGGTGCTCAACGTCATGTCGACGGCAGGGGCGACCGTACTGGGCGTGGGCTACACGCTGCCGCTCATTTATTTCATCTACTCGCTCGTGAAGGGCCCGGCGGCGCCGGCAAACCCGTGGGGCGCGAAGGGGCTGGAGTGGACGATTCCCTCGCCCCCGCCCACGGAGAACTTCCTCGTGACGCCGATCGTGACGGAGCCCGCCTACAACTACAACCCGGAGCGGGAGGTCGAAGTTGCCGGACGCTAATCAGGCCGCCCTGCAGGGCGGCGCCCATGCGCACGGCGCGCACGGTCATGACGGCGCGCACGGCGTGCCGCACAATCCGAACCTGCAGCATCACTTCATCGACATGCCGCAGCAGCAGGAGGCATCCACGCTCGGCATGTGGATCTTCCTGGTCACCGAAGTCATGTTCTTCGGCGGGATGTTCCTCTGCTACATCCTTTTCCGCTACTGGAACCCCGAAGGGTTCGCGGGCGGCAGCCACCATCTCGACCTGAAGTGGGGCTTCATCAACACGCTGGTGCTGATCGTGAGCTCCCTCACGATGGCGCTCGCCGTGCGCTCGGCGCAGCTCGGTAATCGCAAGGGACAGATCGTCAATCTGATCCTCACGATGATCCTCGGCACCGCGTTCCTGGGCATCAAGGCGATCGAGTACGCGGCGAAGTTCCGCGACCACGTCGTGCCGGGCACGCATTTCGAGTGGCACGAAGCGGATCCGACCGGCGCGCAGCAGTTCTTCTCGATCTACTTCGCCATGACGGGCCTCCACGCGCTGCACATGATCGTCGGGCTCGGCATCATGACGGTGATCCTGATCATGGCCTGGCGCGGCCGCTTCAACGAGACGTACTACACGCCGGTCGAAGTGTCGGGCCTCTACTGGCACTTCGTCGACATCGTCTGGATTTTCCTCTTCCCGCTGCTGTATCTGCTGGGACGGCACTAACCGATGGCTGAACACGCACACGCCGGACACGACGCACACACGCACGGGCACATCGCGCCGATGAGCATGTACCTCGGGGTTTTCGGGGCGCTCATCGTCGGCACCGTCCTCACTGTGGCGGTCGCGTACGTGGACCTGGGCTTCCTCAACACCGCGGTCGCGCTCGGTATCGCGTGCACCAAGGCCACGCTCGTCGTGCTGTATTTCATGCACGTGCGCTGGGCGAGCCGCCTGACGTGGCTCACGATCGGCGCGTCGGTCTTCTGGCTGCTCCTGATGTTCTCCATCGGCATGACGGACTACCTGACCCGGGGCTGGATGGGCGTTCCGGGCCGCTGACGCGACCCCGCGCCTTCGCCGTTCACCGGGCCTTTTCCGCCATTCGCCGGTTGGGCTGATCCGCTAGACTTCGTCCTTCCGTAAAGTCTCCCTGGGAGTTGAAGTCTTGAGCGATCTGAAAACCGATCTGGACGCACTGCGTCTGGATCACCGTGACGAAGGCCCGGGCGGGCGGGGCAAGTGGGTGCTGCTGGCCGTGCTCGTCCTCGCCCTGACGGGCGGCGCGGCGTGGTGGACGATGGGACGCGAGACGACCCTCGAAGTCGTGACGGCGCCGGTCGTCGAGCGCCGGGCCGGGGAATCGGCCGCGGTGCTCAATGCCACGGGCTACGTGACGGCGCGGCGCAAAGCCACGGTGTCGTCGAAGGTCACCGGCAAGATCTCCGAAGTCATGCTCGAAGAAGGCATGAGCGTGCGCCGCGGGCAGGTGCTCGCGCGGCTTGACGACGCGAGCGCGCGCGCGGCATTCAATCTCGCGGCAGCGCAGGCCGAATCGGCACGGCGCTCGGTCGCCGAGACCGACGTGCGACTCGCCGAGGCGAGGCAGACCCTGGGCCGCCGCGCGGCCCTCCTGAAGGAGGGCGTCATCACGCAGGCGGACGTCGACGCGGCGAAGGCCGAAGTCGACTCGCTCGCCGCGCGCACCGCGGTGGCGCGCGAGCAGGTCGAGGTCGCCACGCGCCAGGTGGCCGTCTACAGCACGGCGCTCGAAGATCTGGTCATACGCGCGCCTTTCGACGGCGTCGCGATCTCCAAGGACGCGCAGCCGGGCGAGATGGTGTCGCCCGTGTCGGGCGGCGGCGGGTTCACGCGCACGGGCATCACCACGCTGGTCGACATGACGTCGCTCGAGATCGAAGTCGACGTCAACGAGAGCTACATCGGCCGCGTGAAGCCGGGTCAGCGGGTCACGGCCACGCTTGACGCGTACCCCGAGTGGCTGATTCCCGCGCACGTGATCACCTCCATCCCCGCGGCCGATCGGCAGAAGGCCACCGTGCTCGTGCGCATCGGCTTCGACAAGCTCGACGCGCGTCTGATTCCCGATATGGGCGTGAAGGTCGCGTTCCACGATGAGAAGGAAGCGGCGTCGCCGGCGCCGGATGCGCGCCCTCGCATGCTGATGCCCGCCGCGGCGGCCCGCGGCACGGGCGACACGCGGGATGTGTTCGTCGTACGCGACGGCAGGGTCGAGCGGCGCGCGGTACGCGTGGGCGCCGTCGAAGGCACGCAGATCGTCGTGCTCTCGGGCCTCACGGCCGGCGAGCAGGTGGTGGTGAATCCGCCGGCGGATCTCACTGAAGGCAAGCAGGTCGTCATCAAGACCGAAGGCGGAGCATAAGCAGCCATGTCAACGAACCTCGTTACGATCACCGGTCTCGAAAAGACGTTCAAGCGCGGCACCGAGCGCATCGAAGTGCTCCGCGGCGTCAACATGTCGATTCCGAAGGGTGAGTTCCTCGCCCTGATGGGCCCGTCAGGATCGGGCAAGACCACGCTGCTGAACCTGCTCGGCGGCCTCGATCGGCCGAGCGCCGGAGCGATCGACGTCGACGGCCAGGCGATCGAGAGCCTCTCGGGCGCGAAGCTCTCGCGCTGGCGCGCGCGCCACGTCGGCTTCGTCTTCCAGCTCTATAACCTGCTGCCGGTGCTCAGCGCCGAGCGCAACGTCGAGCTCCCGCTGCTGCTCACGAGCCTGTCGCGCGCCGAGCGCCGCAAGCGCGCGAAGATCGCGCTCGGGGTGGTTGGCCTTGCCGATCGCGCCGGGCACTATCCCCGCCAGCTCTCGGGCGGACAGGAACAGCGCGTCGGCATCGCGCGCGCGATCGTCACCGACCCCACGCTGCTGCTCTGCGACGAGCCGACCGGCGACCTCGATCGGAAGGCGAGCGACGAGATCCTCACGCTGCTGCAGACGCTCAACCGCGAGCACGGCAAGACGATCGTGATGGTCACGCACGACCCGCACGCGGCCGAGCGCGCCACGCGCACGCTGCATCTCGAGAAGGGCTCCTTCGTCGAAGGGACCGTCGCATGAAGTACGCCTTCCTCGTCTGGCGCAACCTGCTCCGGCGCAAGACGCGCACGATTTTCACGGTCGGCGCGATCCTCGTGACGTTCATCCTCTACGGCGTGCTCGCGATCATCCGCACGTCGTTCTCGATGGGTGTCGACGTCGCAGGCGCCGACCGGCTGATGATGGTGCACAAGGTCAGCTTCATCCAGCCGCTGCCCATCAGCTACGAGAACCGCATCGCACAGACCGAGGGGGTCGAGGCCGTCACGCACCAGACGTGGTTCGGCGGCGTCTACCAGGACCCGAAGAATTTCTTCGCGCAGATGGCAGTCGTGCCCGACAAGTTCATCGACATCTATCCTGAATACACGGTGCCGCCCGACCAGATGAAGGCGTGGATGTCGAATCGTCAGGGGGTCATCATCGGTCCCGGGCTCGTCACGCGATTCGGATGGAAGATCGGCGACCGCGTGCCGCTGCTCGGCACGATCTGGCGGCCGAAGAACGGCAACACCTGGGAGTTCATCGTCGACGGCATTTACGAGTCGAAAGAAGGCATCGACCCGAGTCAGATGTTCCTGCGCTACGACTATCTCGACGAATCGCGGGGAGGAGACGGTCCCGCGGCCGGGATCGTCGGCTGGTACATCATCCGCGTCAACGATCCCGCGAGCTCGCCGGCGGTGGCCAGCACACTCGACGAGATGTTCGCGAACTCGTCGTTCGAGACCAAGACGTCGAGCGAAAAGGCGTTCATCCAGGGCTTCGCCAACCAGATCGGCAACATCGGCGCGATCATGACGGCGGTGACCGCCGCGACGCTGTTCATCCTGCTGCTCGTCGTCGCCAACACGATGGCGCAGTCGATCCGCGAGCGCACCAACGAGCTGGCGGTGCTCAAGACGCTCGGCTTCCCCGATGGCCTCGTGCTGGGGCTCGTGCTCGCCGAGTCGCTCGTGCTGGCCGTGATCGGCGGGTCGATCGGCCTGCTGCTCGCATGGCTCTTCGCCAAGGGAGGCGATCCCACGTACATGCTGCCGGCCTTCTCACTGCCGGTGCGCGACATCTTCATCGGCATCGGCCTGATCGCCCTGCTCGGCATCCTTGCGGGCCTGCTGCCCGCGCTTCAGGCGCGGCGCCTGCGCATCGTCGATGCGCTCAGAAAGAATTGAGGCTCGCGTGAGAGGCCTGAAACAACTCGCCGCGGTCACCATGCTCAACCTGCGGACGATTCCGCAGCGTCTGGGATCGTCGACCGTCGCCGTCATCGGCATCGCCGGCGTCGTCATCGTCTTCGTCGCGGTCCTCTCGATCGCGGAAGGCTTCCGGAAAACGATGGCCGGGACGGGGTCGCCGTCGAAGGCGATGATCATGCGCGCGGGCGCCGACACGGAACTGAGCAGCATCCTGATGCGCGACTCCGTCGACATCATCAAGCAGGCGCCCGGCATCGCGCCCGGATCGACCGGGCCGATGGCGTCGGCCGAGCTGTTCGTCATCGTCGATCTGCCGAAGAAATCGACGGGCACGGCCGCCAACGTGCCGATCCGCGGCGTGCAACCCGAAGCGGTCGCCACACGCGATGCGCTCAGGATCGTCGAAGGACGCATGTTCGAGTTCGGCAGAAACGAAGTGATCGTCGGTCGAGGCGCGCAGGGCCAGTTCGCGGGTCTCGAGGTCGGGTCCCGGATCGCGACGGGCCAGAACGCATTTGAAGTCGTCGGCGCGTTCGAAGCCGGCGGATCGGTGTCGGAATCCGAGGTCTGGGTCGACGCGTCGGTGCTGCAGTCGGCCTACCGCCGCGGTACGTCGTACCAGTCGGTGCTGGTCCGGTTGAATTCGGCCGATGCGTTCGACGGCTTCAAGAACGCGCTCACCAGCGATCCGAGGCTCGACGTGCAGGTCGTGCGGGAAAGTGAATACTACGCCGAGCAGTCGGTGATGCTCAGCAACCTGATCACGACCATCGGCTATCTGATCGCGGTCCTGATGGGCGTCGGCGCGGTCTTCGGCGCGATCAACACGATGTACAACGCCGTCGCGTCGAGAACGCGCGAGATCGCCACGCTGCGCGCCCTCGGCTTCGGATCGCTCCCCGTCGTCGCATCCGTGATCGGCGAGTCGCTCGCCCTGGCGACGGCCGGCGGTCTCATCGGCGGCCTCGTCGCGTATGCCGCCTTCAACGGATATCAGACGGCGACGATGAATTTTCAGACGTTCAGCCAGGTGGCGTTCTCGTTTGCCGTGACACCCGCGCTGCTCGTGCAGGGACTCTTGTTCGCCCTGGTGATGGGTTTCATTGGCGGCCTGTTTCCGGCCATCCGGGCGGCACGACTGCCTATCGTTACGGCCCTGCGGGAGCTGTAATCAAGCGACCTCGGCCATACCCTGCAGGGGCGCACGTGCCCGTGTAGCGCGACCTATCACCCGGCCGTTCTCTCCCCCGATCACCTCCCCGCCAACGGTCTCCTAAACTGTTGCGCCTTCTGGCATTCGGCCTGCCCATGGCACGCCGTCGCCCGGCCCTGGTTCAGGTACGACCCTTGCTCTGGTGCCCGCGTCCGGCTCGAGTGGCTGGAAAGTGAGGTCAGGATGTTTACGCAGACAGCACGGGTCGAAGAAGCACTCCGCAGAATCAAGGGTGAGTTCGTCGAAATGCCTGGGCTGCGGCTCACGACCGCGCAGGCGCAGCGCCTGTGGGGCATGGAAGCCGATTTCTGCGAAGCGATTCTGGGCGCGCTCGTCGACGCCAAATTTTTGATGAGGTCCGGAGACGTGTTCGTGCGCGTCGATCCGGGCCCGCGGCGGATGGTCCGGACGCACCGGCCCGTCCAGTTGGGATCTGTAGCCTGAGTCTCGTTACCCCCGCCGAGCCGGTTGGCTTGCTCCTGCCATCGCAAGCCGTGTGACTGCGCTCTTATCCCCTATCCCGGGCCTCAGAGGCTCGCGGCCATAGGTCGAGTCGAAGATCGAGGGAACAACCTTCGGTCTTCGACCAATTCTTCAGGAACCACACCTCAGAACTCAAACGCGAAACTGGTTTACGGCCGCCGGTCCAGCAGTACCCGGTCGTACAGCACTGCGCCGAGCACCGCGCCCACAATTGGCGCGATCCAGTAATAGATGTGAAAGTTCCAGACGCCGAGCACGAGTGCCGGGCCGAAGGAGCGGGCGGGATTCATCGAGGCGCCGGTGACCGCGCCGGCCGCGAGGATGTTGAACGCGACGGTGAAGCCGATGCCGAAGGCGCCGATCTTGACCGCCTTGCCCCGCTCGTCGACGGCTGTGCCGAAGATGGCGATCACGAGCAGGAACGTCAGCACGATCTCCGTGACGATCAGCGTGCCGGTCGACACCCACTGCGCGGGAAGCGGAATGCCCAGCAGGGCCTGCGCGACCGCTTCGGGCGGGTAGATTGCGCGGCAGAGGGCGGCGGCGGCCGTCGCGGCCGCGAGCTGCACGAGGATGTAGACGCCTGCCGCAGCGGGCCCGATGCGCCCTGTGACGGCCATGGCGATCGTCACGGCAGGGTTGAAGTGCGCGCCCGAGATGCCGCCGAAGGCGTTGACGGCTACCGACAGCGCGAGGCCGTGCGCCAGCGCGATGGCGACAAGTCCTCCGCCGCCACCGACTGCGGCCGTGCCGCTCAGGATGGCCGCGATCCCGGCAAAGCACAGAAAAAACGTCCCAAGAAACTCCGCTACGTACGCGCGGCTGTTCGCCATGCAGATCCTCCGCACGCATCCTACAGCCAACATGGGGGACGCTCGCACCCGCCTGTGCTAACTTTCTCGAATATGTCCCGCATGCCGCGTCTTCTGATCGTCCTCCCCATAGCCGCTCTGTTCGCGGTCTCGCTTGGATCGGCGGCGGCGCCGCAGGCGCTCGACACGCCGGCGCCGGCCGGCAGTTTCGCGCCGCAGCTTGCGCGCGCGGCCGACGGCAGCGTGCTGTTGTCGTGGCTCGAGTCTCCGAGTGCAAAGGAGCACCGCTTTCGCGCGGCGCGTCTGCGCAACGGCGCGTGGGAGCCGGCCATGACGATCGCCGAGGGCGTAGAGTTCTTCGCGAACTGGGCCGACGTGCCGTCGGTGTCAGAACACGGCGGGATGCTGTTCGCGCACTGGCTGCAGAAGAGCGGCGCGGGCACCTACGCCTACGACGTCGCCGTGCGCGCGTCGCAGGATCACGGGCGCACGTGGGGCAAGCCGTTCATCGCGCACAGCGACCGCTCGCCGAGCGAGCACGGGTTCGCGTCGTTCTTCACGCGGCCCGACGGCAAGCCGGGCCTCGCATGGCTCGACGGGCGTGAAACGGGCGGCGGCGGACACAGCGGGCACGGCGCCGGCGCGATGACGCTGCGCGCCGCGGCCATTGGCGCGACCGGCACGTCAGGCGAGGCGCTCCTCGACGGCCGCGTCTGCGATTGCTGTCCCACGGCGGCGGTTTCCACGCCGGGTGCGTCCATCGTCGCCTACCGCGATCGCTCGACCGAAGAAGTGCGCGACATCTCCGTGGTGCGTCTGGCCAGCGGCGTGTGGTCGAAGCCTGTGACGCTGAAGGACAACTGGAAGATCAGCGGATGCCCGGTCAACGGCCCTGCGCTGGCCGCGCGCGGCGCGCGCGTAGCGCTCGCGTGGTTCACGGGCGCCGACAACAAGCCGTCGGTCAAGGTCGCGCATTCGAGCGATGGCGGCAGGACGTGGGGGACGCCGGTGACGCTGAGCAGCGGCATTCCGCTCGGCCGTGTCGCGGCGGCGATCACGAGCGACCAGGCAACGCACATCGCGTGGCTCGATCACAACGACGGCGACGGCCGTGTGCTGCTGCGCCGCATTGCGGCCAGCGGCGCCGCAGGCGAGGCGCAAACGCTGACCGCGATGAAGACCGATCGCAACAGCGGCTATCCCCGCATGATCGCCGACGGCAATGGTCTCGTCTTCGCGTGGACGGAGATCGGCGCCGATCGCACCAAGCGCGTGAGAATCGCCCGCCGCAACTAGCTGTGAATGCTAAACAGGTTGTTCATCCGGGAGGCTCTGGAAACAATGGGGGTTGCAACACCAACCCAACGTTTCTGGAGGCTCTCCCGAATGAATATTCATGTTAACGCGAAGACGACGGTCAAAATGCGGCAGGTGATCTTGCGGCGCGTGGCGCAGGGCTGGACGTCGAGCACCGCCGCATCCAACGCCCAATGCAGATCCCGGAACCGCGGGGTCGAGGACTGTGACAGATCGCTTCTCGGTGCTCAACGAACTGAATGACCATCACGAAGGCGCTTTCAACGGCTAGCTTTTTGACCTACCGGCCAATGGATTGACCGCCCAGTGCAGGATGTCATGAAGCGGGCCTGAGAAGCGCAGCGAGGTTTATGTTGCGCCATCAGCAGGTTACGGCTCGACCACGCGCACTCGCCCTTCTACGCCCAGACTGGCATCCCAGATGCAGCGGGTTGGACCTTCATGAGAGGCATGGCGGAGAACTCCGATCCCCTACGGGAGCACTGGGACGTCATCGAAGCTGCCATCGGCAAAGTAGTCTCGCGTTATCGCATGAGCGGAGCGGACGCCGACGACCTCCGTTCGGAGCTCTGGCTCTACCTTGTAGCCGATGGCGAGCGCGCAATTGCACGGTTCCGTGGTGAGAGCTGTCTAGAAACGTATTTGTTTGGAATCTGCCTGCGCGCCGCCAGCCGCTGGAAGCGGAAGCAAGTTCGTCGAACACAAGTCGAGTTGCAGTGGGATACGCAGACTGCTGAAGACGCACAGGCGGGGCGGACCATCTCGGACCAGCAACTAAGAAACCTCTACCTCCAAGAGCTTCGAGAATCGATGCGGATCATACCCTCACGAGATCGTCGCTTCCTGTTAATGCGACTGGAGGGCCACTCTTTCCAGGACATTGCGAGCTCCTGTGGCAGTCCGATCCGAACGGTTCAAACGGCAGTGACGCGGGCCAGGAAGACCCTCCGGGAGGCATTTGCGCAGATCCGGCCGTGCGCCTCACTCCAGATCGTCAGCGGTTGGACAGAGAGAAGACCTGCGTAGACGGTTGCGTACTTTTGTCTTCTTGCACCACTAAACCTTTAAGTCTGAATTCTGGGAGGACAAATGCGCTTGCGATCTCGGGAGTTCCTCGACGTGCTCGCCAGCCTGGCAATGCTGACCGCTGCGATCGCTATTGTTCTGGCGCTTTTCGGCGTTATCGGAAACCCTGAGCCACCGCGGCCCACGCACGAGAGTTATGCCACGGGCGAAACGTTCCCAGCTGTGCCCAACGTTCCTGCTGATCGGCCTGTCGCGATTCTGTGGCTCCAAAGCCAATGCCGATATTGCGGGGAAAGCATGGCGTTTTATCGCCGTGCAGTCGAAAGCCATGGCGCTGAGTCCGTAATAGTGATGGGTCCGGAGCCCGAAAGCCAGCTTAGAGAGTACTTGAACAAGAACGGGCTCGGAGCGGTGCCGGTCAGCAATCACCGCCCCGGCACTCTCAAGTTCTCGGGCACACCGACATTGGCCGTACTGGGCCGGGATCGTCGTGTGGCGGGAGTCTGGGTAGGGAAGGTGTCCCCCGCGGTCGAGGACCAGATCCTTAGCGCACTGTCGAGACTCCGCGCGGGAACAAAAGGATTGATCGACTAACTGAATACGTGAGGCAGCAATCGTAGTCACAACGATAGGAGGAGAGAGATGATTCGTCACATTCGGAACGCATCGTTCTTGGTGCTCATGATCGTGTTAGTCCTGGCCCGTACGGTGAATGCGTCGTCTGGATGCAGCACAATGAACTGTGGGATTCTTGGGTGCACAGGGACTTGCGACAGCTGCTACGAGGGCTTCATGGCGTGCGAGGCCAACTGCAACGACTGGGGAAGAGCGCAGGGCAAGCTAAACGCTATGGAAAATTTTTCGTGCTACGAGAACCAGGGGGCAGCGGACTTTTCCTGCAGCTGCCACTATTGGCTGCCCGATTGATAACCAGCCTGCGGGAGACTGATGACGTTTTTGCGGTCAGGACCTGTTGCTCTCCAGAAGCCTATTAGAGCTGCGGTTTGGCCACTCCTAGTGGCGTGGGCTCTCCTGGCGCCTGCCATCGTCGGCGGGCGCCAGGATCCCGCGCCGCGTTTTAAGAGCGGCGTCCATGTAGTCGAGGTGGACGCGGTCGCCTTTGACAGAGCCGGTCGCCCCGTCAGAGGCTTGACCGCTTCAGATTTCAGCGTCAGCGAGAACGGAGAGCCGCGCCGAATCGTTGCGGTCACCGAAGTCTCAATTCCCGTCGGGTCTCCGAGCGCAGCCGCGTCTTCCCGTCTTGACGTTACCGACAACCAAGAGCCTGAAGGGCGTCTGCTCATCCTGTTCATCGATGACGCAACGATTCCCCCCGATGCCGCGATGGTCCAGGCGGCGAAGGACATCGCGTGGGGCGCCGTCGAGCGGATGGGTCCCGCCGACGTGATGTCGGTCGTGTTCACGGGTCATACCAGGCACGCGCAGGACTTCACCCGCGACCGGGAGCGCCTGCGACGTGCGATCGAGCGCACTACAGTGGGCTTCGATACGTCCGGACGGGGGAGCGGGCGCTTGTGGAACGCCTCCATCCTCACCCTGTTGAACATCGCCGAATCGCTGCGCGACGTGCCCCGGCATCGGAAGGCCATCCTTTACGTCAGCATCGGCGTTCCGGGCGGGGCGGCCGGTTTCCTCAAGGAGTGGCGGGCGCTGACCCAATCAGCGCCGGGGTCGACCACGCCGGTTTACGCCTTCGATCCGAGCGGCCTGGGTGGTCTCGAAGCGCTTAACGCAGGGCATCCGTCAAGCCGCGTAGGCGGCCATCCCGACGGCTTTCGGGAGTTTCTTCGCGACATCGCGGCGAACACAGGTGGGCGCGCCGCCGTACAGACGAATGGCTACGACAAATGGCTGGATCAGCTATTCGAGGACACCGCCTCGTACTACTTGATTGGCTACGAGACGCCCCAGCCGCCGGACGACGGCCGGTTCAGACGGTTGGACGTGCGGACGACGCGACCCGGTACGACAGCGAAGGCGCGGCCATTCTTTTTCAGCCCTAAGACGTCCTCACGCTCCTCCAGCCGTCAAGGCGCCTCTTCAAGCGCGTTCGGGGCCCTAGCCAGCGCCATTCCGATCACGAACCTCCCGATGCAGGCGATGGCTGCCTCATTTGCCGGACCCAGTCGCGCTGACGCGATTGTCGCGATCGTCATCGCTTTCCGCCATCCTGCCGCCGGCACGCGCCAACATCGGATCGATCTGGTGACCGCTGCGTTCGAACACGACGGACGGCAGCGCGCAATGCAGCATCAGGAGGCAAGCATACGGTTGACGGAACCTGTTGCCGCTAGCGTTGTTTACGAGGTGACGACCAGCGTCCGCCTGAAGCCGGGACGGTACCGTCTGCGACTTGGCGCGCGCAGCAGGACCCTTCAGCAGAGCGGCAGTGTGTTCCTGGACGTCGATGTGCCCGACTTCTCCCGCGAGCGCCTGTCGCTGTCCGGTCTCGTCCTGGCAACCTCCGCAGCGCCGAAACAGGCGGTCATTCCGGGAATGCGATCGACGCTGCCGATCGCGGTTTCGACATTGCGCGAGTTTTCCGGGAGCGACACCGTGACCGGGTTCCTCCGGGTCTACCAGGGGGATTCAGAGGAGGTGCGGCGTGTGGAGGCCTCCGTGAGCGTCGTTGATAGGCGGGGAACGTCGATCGAGGCCTCGAAACGCACCATACTCCGCGAGCAGTTCTCGAGGCGCTTCGCGGATCTATCGTTCCCTGTGCCGGTAGAGCGACTCCCGTCGGGCCGATACACCTTGCGAGTTGAAGTGAGCGCTCCGGGCGTGCCGGTCGCCAGCCGGGAGCTGACGTTCGTTGTTCGGTAATCGGTGCGCTTCCTTTCCGCGTGGCTCTCCGATGGCGGCTGCAACACCACTCACGATGTGCTCAGGGTCGAATATTTCTTGTCATTGCCCGGCACGATCCACCGATGGACCACGCGTCTCCGAGTTCAGAGGGAAGGGTGCCAGTGACCTGGAAGTGGCGCGCCCTTCCGGGCGCACCATTTCATGAACGCTGGCCTGCGGTGCGGTTGGGTGGATGATCAGCCTCGCTGTCAGGAGCAGTTGGCGTGGATGAAGCCGAGCCAGTCCGCGTTCTGCGCCGTCAGGTCGGCCCGCATCACGGGCGCGCCAGATCCTCCGAGATGCACGTCGAGGTAGCCGCGTCCCGATCCCAGGAGCTCGTAGACGTCGGACCATTGCGCGATCGCGCCGCTATGCGGGCGCCTCGTGAACGTCTGGGTGACACGCAAGCGAAGCTCAACGCGGTGGCGCGGCGCCTCAACACGCGCCCCCGCAAATCCGCGATCGTCGCACGCGCTGCATGATCCCTCCGATCAATCATCGCGTTGCGTCGACGCCTTGAACTCACCACGGCCTTCTTCGCGAAGCAAAGCCGGTAAGGTTCCGGTTCATTGCGGCGGAGAAGGCCACCCACGACGTCACGCGGCTGTGTCGCTGTCTGCGCGTGACGCGAAGCGGGTTCTA
>JALYRV010000272.1 GCA_030855205.1 Acidobacteriota bacterium
ACGTTCGGCTCATCGAACGGGTTGATGTCGAGCGCGGCGCCGGCCACCGCTGTCGCGAACTCCCAGCGGAAGAACTCCGCGCCCAGGTGCGCGCGGCGAGTGCGGATCCTGAAGACGCGGCGTCCCGCGCGCTCGAGCGCGTCGCCCGTCTTCTCGAGCGAGCGGTCCTCGTCGGTCGTGACGATGACGAAGGCGCGATCGGCGCGATAGCTCTCCGCGTCGAACAGAGGTTCACCGGCGATCGGGATCAGTCCGACGCCCAGCTTTCCGGTGCTTTCGGCGACGAGCTGCTCGACCCACGGGCCAAAGGCCTTGAATGCGGGAGGCAGCAGCAGCGTGAGCTTGTCCTGGCCGGCCGCCGCCGCGCCCGCCATGAACGCGCCAAGCGCGAGTCCGGGATTCGTCGCGGAGTTCTGACGGCATCCCTCCGCCGCGTCACGCGCCGCCGCCAGGAAGCCGTCGAGATCCATGCCGAGCAGCGCGCCGGGTACGAGGCCGAAGAGCGACAGCGCAGAGAAGCGGCCGCCGATGTCGGGGGGATTGACGAAGACCTCGCGATAGCCGTGCTCGCGCGCGTGCGCTTCGAGCGCGGTGCCGGGGTCGGTGACCGCGACGAAGCGGCGACCGGCGGCTTCGGGGCCGAGCGCGGCGGTCACGAGCGCGCGGAAGTGGCGCTCGAGCGAACTCACTTCGATCGTCGAACCGCTCTTGCTGGCGGCGATGAAGAGCGCGCGTGCCGGATCGAGGCGCGCGGTCTCGCGCTGGATCGTGCCCTCGTCAGTGGTGTCGAGCACCACGAGGTCGGGCCAGCCGGGCGCGGTGCCTCCGACATCGCGCAACACTTCGGCGCAGAGGCTGCTCCCGCCCATGCCGAGCAGCAGCACGCGGTCGAGTCCTTCCGACTTTGCCGCCTCGGCGAATGTGCGGATGCGCTCGACATGCGCGTCCATGTCGGACGGCGTCGTGAGCCAGCCCAGCCGGTTGAGCACGTCGCGCGTGACGGCCGCATTGCCGCGCGCGGGCGCGAAGACATCGGGGTCTCGCTTCCAGATGCGACCGGTGACGTCGTCGGCGATCAGGGTGTCGAGCAGTGCGCTCTTGTTCACGGAGTGGTCCGGTTGATGACGAGCAGTTTGGGTTCGGTCATTTCTTCAATCGTGTAGCGCGGGCCTTCGCGGCCGAGCCCCGAGTCCTTTACGCCGCCGTACGGCATGTGGTCGATTCGCCATGTGGGCACGTCGTTGATGACGACCCCGCCAACCTCGAGCAAGTCATACGCCAGAAACGCGCCAGCGAGATCGCGGGTAAACAGGCCAGCCTGCAGACCGAAGCGCGAGCGGTTGACCGCGGCAATGGCATCCCCGAGCGCCGAAAAACGCCAGAGCCCCACCAGAGGCCCGAACACCTCTTCGGTGCAGAGCTTCGCATCATCCGGAACGCCCGTCATGACGGTTGGCGCGTAGAGTGCGCCCCCCAGGCGGCGGCCGCCCGTCAGAACGGTCGCGCCGGCCGTCACCGCCTCGCGCACCCAGCCGTCGACGCGCGCGGCTTCGCCTTCGTCGATCATGGGCCCGACGTCGGTGAGGGCATCGAGTGGATCGCCGGTCTTCAGCCGCTCGATGAGGCGCACGAGCTCGGTCGCGAAGGCATCGAAGACGCGGTCGTGCACGTAGACGCGCTGCACGGAAATGCAGCTCTGGCCCGCGTACGCGAACCCTCCCGCGGCCACGCGCCTGGCCGCGAATGCGACGTCGGCGTCCGCATCGACGATCACGCCGGCGTTGCCGCCCAACTCGAGAATGACCTTCTTCTTGCCGGCGCGTGCCTTCATCGCCCATCCAACCGGCGACGAGCCCGTGAACGTCAGCAGCTTGAAACGCTCGTCGGTCACGAGCCGATCGCCGATGTCGCGATCCATCGCCAGCACCGCGACAGCGCCTTCGGGAGCGCCGGCGTCGTTGAGCAGCCGCCCGAGTGTCATCGCGGACAGCGGCGTCTTCGAGGCTGGCTTCAGCACGATGCTGTTGCCCGCCGCGATCGCAGGCGCGAGCTTGTGGGCCGAGAGGTTGAGCGGGAAGTTGAACGGCGAGATGGCCGCGACCGGTCCGATGGGGTAGCGCCGCACGATCCCGAGCCGGCCTTCCCCGTGTGCCGCGAGATCGAGCGGGATCACCTCGCCGGTCATGCGCCGCGCTTCCTCTGCCGCGACGTGAAAGGTCATGGCCGCGCGATCGGCCTCGATGAGCGCGTCCCTGATCGGCTTTCCCGCTTCAGCCGCGAGCGTGCGTGCAATGCCGTGACGATCTGCAAGGATGGCGGCCGACACGCGCATCAGGATCGCGGCGCGCTCGTGTACCGGCATGCGCGCCACGCGGGCCGCACCGGCGACCGCCGCATCGGCCGCGCGCTCGAAGGCCGGCCCGTCGGCAAGCGGGACCTTCCCGACGGTCGAGTTGTCGTAAGGATTGCGGACTTCGAGCTCGGGCATGCCCTGTTTCACGAACGCCAGTATCCGCCCGAAGTCCTTGTCAGTCAACTAGATACAGCATTTGTTCGAGTCGTTGGAATGCAGAACGCGCTATAATTCAGATCATGATCAATGTCACCGAAACCGCAGCAACCAAGATCAGCGAGCTGCTCGCCGAAGAGAACAAGATCGACGCGGGCCTTCGCGTGTTCGTTCAGGGCGGCGGCTGTTCGGGCTTCCAGTACGGCCTGATGATCGACGAGGGCGAGGGTGACGCGTCGGTCGACCAGGTGTTCCAGGTCCAGGGCGTGAAGCTGCTCGTGGATCCAATCAGCCTCCGTTACCTGCAGGGTGCGGAAGTCGACTTCGTCGACAACGTCGCCGGTGGCGGGTTCACGATCAAGAACCCGAACGCGAAGTCCACCTGCGGCTGCGGTAGTTCGTTCAACGTTTGACACTGGCAGCCCAGGGGAGTTGCCAGCTGAGTTAAAAGATGGACACCGGCGCGTATATCGACAGCCTGCGTCCGGCCGGCGGCCGGCGGTCGAACAAGCGCGACCTGATCGTGAACGTGTTCCTTCGCCAGGAGGGGCATCTCAGCGCCGACCATCTCGTCGATCTGATCAAGCGTGAGGATCACAAGATCAGCCGCGCGACCGTCTACCGCACGCTGCAGTGGATGGTCGAGGCCGGCATCGCGCGCAAGGTCGACTTCGGCGAAGGGCGCTTCCGGTTCGAGCATTCGTACAGGCACCCGCGCCACTTCCATCTGATCTGCAAGACCTGCAACCAGACATTCGAGTTCCTCAGCTCCGACATCGAGACGCTGCTCGAGGAAGTCGCGATCGCGCGCAACTTTGCCGCACGCCAGAGCGTGCTGCAGATCTACGGCACATGCGACGCGTGCCAGACCGGCCGCCCCGCGCAGAGCGCGCAGGTCGCGACCGATCTCGTCTTTTCCCGCGACGCGCTGCGTATCGCCATCGCGACCGAGCGCAGCGGCCTCGAGTTCTACACGCGCGCGGCGCGGCTCACCAAGGACGCGCGCGGCCGCAAGGTCTTCACCAAGCTGGCCGAGGAAGAGAAGGAACACCTCGGCACGCTCGAGGCGCGCTACCAGCAGTTGCTGCGAGACGATCCGCAGCTCGAGTCCTATCCGACGTTCCTGTTCTTCAAGGGAGCGGCCAACGGCATCTTCGCGGCCGGCACCGAGCAGCTCGTCAAAGGCGTCGACGACAAGCAGGCGCTGATGATCGGCATCCGCTGCGAGCGCGGCTCGCACCGGTTCTTCAAGCGCTACGGCGAGCGCTTCGAGGAGTCGGAAGGGAAGCGGATTTTCCTCGAGTTCGCCGACGAGGAGCGCCAGCACCTCGATCTGCTCATCCGGGAATACCGCGCGCTGCTCGAACGTCAGCGCCGCGGCCAGCCCGCCAGGCGGCGCCGCTCCGCTTGATCGACCTTCATCTGCACACGACGGCGTCGGACGGGCATCTGGCTCCCGACGCGCTCGTCGCCCGCGTGGCGTCTGCCGGCGTGCGCGTGCTTGCCGTCACGGATCACGACACGGTCGCGGGCCTCGACCGCGCGAGTGCCGCGGCGTCTGCGCGCGGCCTGCGGCTCGTGCCCGGCATCGAGATCACGGCGGTCGAGGACGGGCGCGACATCCATGTGCTCGGCTATTTCTTCAACCGCGCCGACAAAGGGCTCGCCGAGTTCCTCGAGACGCAGCGCGCCGATCGGCGCCGCCGCGTGACGGAGATGACGGCACGGCTCGCCGCGCTCGGCCTGCCCATCGACGGCGCGGAACTGCTCGCGCGCCATGCCGGGCGCGCCATCGGACGGCCCGCGCT
>JALYRV010000273.1 GCA_030855205.1 Acidobacteriota bacterium
GCCGGTGGCTTCGAGCGCCGCGCGCGCGATCGCCAGATCGCGCGGCCCTTCCATCTGCAGCGCGCGCAGGTGTGGATAGCGTCCCATGAGGACGATCTCGAGCACGGTGTAATCGAACGCGAGGTGCGTATCCTGCGGCACGACCGCGAGCTGCCGCGCGATCGTCTGTCTCGACAGCGTGCGAAGATCCCGGCCGCGAAACAACACGCGGCCCGCGCCCGGTGCCAGCGTGCCTGCGAGCAGCTTGAGCAGGGTGGTCTTGCCCGATCCATTCGGCCCGATGATCCCCACAATCCGGCCCGCGGGCAGCGAGAGTGAGACGCCGTCGACGACCGGCGTCGCTTCGTCATAGGCGAAGCGGAGGTCAGCGGCCTGCAGCAACCCGCACACCTCCGGCCGCGCGGCGTCCCGCGGCGGGGAAGCCGAAGATCTCCTCGTAGCGGCGGTCGAACAGGTTCGTGACGCGGGCGAAGATCGACAGCCGCCGCGCGATCTGCCACGAGGCGCCGGCTGACGAGGAACTGTAGCCGCCGTTCTCGAAAAGGCCGCCGAACAGACCGAACGACGGATCGATGTCGAGCGTGCGTCCGCGGGCGTCGACGGCGATGAACGCCGACGCGCCTGCGCGCGCATACGACAAGTCGGCGAAGCCGCGACGGGCCGGGCGGCGCAGGAGGCGATCGCCGACGGCGAAAGGCGCGAGTCCGGTGACCGTCACACCGTCGGCGGCGAGAATCTCCGTGCGCAGATGCGTGTACCCACCCCGTATCGCGAGTCCGCTGAGCCGTCCGGTGCCGCGCGCCGAGGCGGAGAGCTCGAAACCTCTCGCGCGCGAGTTCGAGAGGTTGTCGCTGCGATAGCGGCTCGCGCCTGGAATCCGCACCGTGATGATCAGGTCGTCGTAGCGGTTCCAGAACGCCGTGGCGGCCAGGCTCGCCGCGCCGCGCGCCAGCGTCTGCTCGACGGCGATTTCTCCGCTGCGGTTGCGCTCGGGCAGGAGCGATGGATTGTCCGTCGACGACAGCTCGAACGCCGAGGGAGCCTTGATGCCAGCGGCGTAGCCTCCGCGCAGCCGCGTCGCGTTCGCGGAGGAGGCCGGCGAGAGGTAGAAAACGGCCGAGACGCGGGGATTCAGCGACCAGACCGTGGAGGCCGTCATGTCGGGCCGCGCACCGAACGGGCTCGCGTCGCCGTCGAGCGGGTGGCGATGGATCTGATCGAGCCGCGCGCCCGCCGTGTAGAGCAGGCGCGTGCCGCGTGAGCCCCTTGCTTCCGCGAAGTAGCCCGCCAGCGTGCGCGCGACGGGGATCTCGGCGCCCGCGCGATCGACGATGAACGTGCTGCGCCCGCTCTCGCGCGTGACCTCCGCGCCGGCACTGAGGGCGGTCGATGCCGTCAGCGCCATGTCGGCAACATAGCGCGCCGATGCGCGGTGCGTCGACGACTCGGACGGACCGAACGGGCTCGCGAATCCGCTCTCGAGACGCATCCACGTGCCCAGCGCGCGGTGCGACAGCCGGCCGGTCGCGGCGTCGAGACTGCCGCTCACCGTGCCCATCGTGTTGTCGCCGCGGGAAATCGTGTCGATGCCCCCGTAGGTGCCGCCGGGATTCGATCCGAAGGGACCGGGAAACCCGCGCTCGTTGTCGTTCCATCGCGACGTCATGCGCACGAGCGCCGAGGCGCCGATGCGCCGCGATGCCACGAGGGATCCCTCGATCCTCCTGTAGTCGTCATTGCTGACCTGCGCCCCGGAGGCGTCGCGCCCCGTGAAGCCGGCGGCAGAGAGGACGTCGGCGCCGGCGCCCAGATTCCAGCGGCCGTGCCTGCCGCGCGCGTCCGCCGCTCCGCGGCGAAACCCCTCGCTCCCTGCCTCGGCCTGCGCGCCCGCCGCAGGCGAGCCTCCTTCGGCGCTCACGATCTGCACGACGCCGGCAATCGCGCCGCTGCCATGCAGCGCGCTCTGGGGGCCGCGCACGATCTCGATGCGATCGACGCCGGCCGGCGACAGATGCGCGAGATCCACGCTGCCGCCGAACTCGTTGATGGCGACGCCGTCGATGAGCACGAGTGTGTAGTCCGATTCGCCGCCGCGGGTGAAGACCGATGTGACGGCGCCGCGTCCCCCCGACGCGGTTACGCCGGCGCCGCTGACGGCGCGGAGCGCTTCTGCAATGCTTTCGTGCTGACGGGAGCGCAGCTCAACTGACGGGATCAGCGTGATGCTGTCGGTCACGCGTGAAAGCGGCAAGCTGACAAGCGACGCCGACACGACAATGTGGTCGGTGATCGAAGCCGCGCCAGAGGCCTGGGGTTGCGATGCGGTGGCGGCTGGAGTCGAGACGGACTGGGCGAGCAGGAATGCAGCAAGCAGCGTGGAGAACACGCGAGGCTCCCTTCCGGCGTTTGCACGCGCCGGCAGAAGGACCCCCGAGCGGTTGGTATCCTGACTCGCGGAGGTTGCGCAGATCCGTCACCGGACCTCGCAGTGCGCCGGGCCTCGCCTTCCCGCAGCCGGCGTTTCGCCGAGGCGCCCGAAGGCGCCCTCGAATGTTCGATCTGCAGTGACGGAAATGGGGTTTGCCCATTTCGAGTGGCCAGACGCTCCCCGCTTACAGTGGCGGCACCGTGCGGGCTTCTCACCCGCTTCCCGTGACCGCCGGGGATTCAGTTGTGGGAGGCACTATAGCATGGCAAAATCGGGCGATCTCTCACAGCCGAGCTGGGGTTATGGTTGCCCCAAGTCGGCTGTTTTCAGTAACATTCAAGGTTCGGATCACAGCGGACCGATTGACTGGGCGTGGTATGCGACCACCCCGGGTCAAGAGCGTCCGCCTTCAAATTGAGGAGCGCATGAGCAAGAGTTCGACCGTCACGGTCCGCGAGCAGCCGCTTTCGGAGGTGACGACCGCGTCAGCCAACGGGTTTTCGGTGCACGGCGAAACGATTACCGTTCAAACCGACAACCGTGTCGAGCTGGTCGATCTCACCGAGCGCGTCATGTCGCTCGTGCGGAGCCTGCGCATCCGCGAGGGCTTCGTCAACCTCTTCTCGATGCACACGACCTGCACGGTGTTCATCAACGAGTGGCAGGTCGCGCTCAAGTCCGACATCAAGAAATTCCTCGAGGCCGTCGTCGCGCGCGACGCCGAGTGGATGCACAACGATCCCGATCACTCCGACTGCGATCGCATGAACGCCGACTCGCACCTGCGCGCCATGCTCCTCGGCCACAGCCTCACGCTGCAGATCAGCGGCGGGGAAGTGGTGCTCGGGCAGTGGCAGCGCGTGCTGATGGCGGAGCTCGACGGCCCGCGCGCGCGCTCGCTGCGCATCCAGGTCATGGGGATCTCCCAGTAATTCGACGTTCGCGGTTCGAAGTTCCAGAAGTGCTGACCACGGTTGCCGAAAAGCTCGACGCCGGCGAACGTCTGTCGTTCGAGGATGGCGTTCTGCTCTTCACCCACCCTGACCTCTATGCCGTCGGTGCGCTCGCCAATCGTGAGCGTGAGAAGCGCCACGGCGGCCTGACCTACTACAACTTCAATCTGCGCCTCGAAGCCACCAACGTCTGCGTGGCGTCGTGCCTCTTCTGCTCGTTCTCGCGACTCAAGCCTGGCGATCCCGAGTCGTATCTGATGTCACTCGAGCAGGTCTTCGACAAGCTGCGGGCCCGCGCGAGCCAGCCGCTCACCGAAGTCCATGTCGTCAACGGCCTGCATCCGGATTTGCCGTTCGACTATTACACCGACATGCTGCGCGGGCTGAAACAGATCCGGCCGGGCATTCATCTGAAGTGCTTCACGGCGGTCGAGATCGCGTTCTTCGCGGATCTCTACGGCCGTACCGATGAGCAGGTGCTGAGCGAATTGAAGGCCGCGGGGCTCGACTCGCTGCCTGGCGGAGGCGCCGAGATCTTCGCTGATCGCGTGCGCAGGAAAATCTGTCACGACAAGTGCGGCGCGGATCGCTATCTCCAGATACACGCGACGGCGCATCGTCTTGGCATGCGCACGAACATCACGATGCTCTACGGGCACATCGAGACGATCGAGGAGCGTGTCGATCACATGCTGCGCACGCGCGCGCTGCAGGACCAGACGGGCGGGCTTCAGGCATTCATCCCGCTCGCGTTCCATCCCGACAACAACCAGATGAGGAAGCTGCCGGCGCCGTCGGCGACCGAGACGCTGCGCGTGCATGCGGTCTCACGTCTGATGATGGACAACGTCGCGCACGTCAAGGCGTTCTGGATTGCCACGGGCGTGGACGTCGCGCAGATCGCGCTCTGGTAC
>JALYRV010000274.1 GCA_030855205.1 Acidobacteriota bacterium
TTGCGGAGCAGGTCGACGAAATCGTCCTTGCCGCCACCGATGATGCACTCGCCCAGCCGCAGCCTGGCGCCGACACGATCCACTTCGCGGTCTATTCGCCAGACGTGGATCCGACAGGCGAGCAGTTCGACACCGAGGATGATCCGCAGTTCACCGGCGATCCGACGACGATGGTCGATCTGCTGAATGCGTGCATGAAGGAGGAGATGCGCCGCAACGAGAAGATGCTGATGTTCGGCGAAGATGTTGCCGACGTCTCGCGCGAGGAGCATCTCGACAAGGTCAAGGGCAAGGGCGGCGTCTTCAAGGTTACCTGGGGCCTTCAGCGCGAGTTCGGAGGAGCGCGAGTCTACAATACTCCGCTCGCCGAAGCCAACATCGTGGGCCGCGCGATTGGCCTCGCCATCCGCGGCTTCAAGCCGGTGGTCGAGATTCAGTTCTTCGACTACATCTGGCCCGCGATGATGCAGCTGCGCGACGAGATGTCGATGATGCGGTACCGCTCGAACAATGAGTTTTCGTGCGCGATGGTCGTGCGCACGGCGATCGGCGGCTACCTGCGAGGCGGCGCGCCGTACCACAGCCAGTCGGGCGAGAGCATCTTCGCGCACTGCCCCGGCATCCGCATCGCGTATCCGTCGAACGCGCAGGACGCCGCGGGTCTGCTGCGCACAGCCATCCGCTGCGACGATCCGGTGCTCTACCTCGAGCACAAGCACCTGTACCGGCAGACCTACAACAAGGCGGAGTATCCCGGTGCGGAGTACATGATCCCGTTCGGCAAGGCAGCCGTGAAGCGCGAAGGCACCGACCTCACGGTCGTGACGTGGGGCGCGCTCGTGCAGCGGTCGCTGCTCGCGGCGCAGCAGGCCGAGAAGGAGGGTGTGAGCGTGAAGGTCATCGACCTGCGCACGATCATGCCGTACGACTGGGACGCTATCGCCACCGCCGTCAAGGACACGAGCCGCCTCATCGTCGCCCACGAAGATCAGGTGACGTGCGGGTTCGGCGCGGAGCTGGCCGCGCGTGCCTCGCAGGAGCTCTTCGAGTATCTCGACGCTCCCGTGCGCCGCGTCGGCGCCCTCGACACGCCAGTGGCCTACGCCCCGGATCTCGAAGAGGTCATCCTCCCGGGCTCCGCCGACGTGCTCGCCGCGATTCTCGAGACGGCACGGTACTGAACGGCAGAGGGCGCAGGGCAAAGAGGCGCAAGGGATGAACGCAGCCCCGCCTCGCCCCCCTGTCACGTTGGCCCTTTTCCTTCTGGCCTTCGTCTCTCTTTGCCGTGTGCCCTTTGCCCTCTCTCCCCCGCCGCCCGAGCATCTCTCGGCGGTCAGAGCGCTTCCGCCGGAGATTGGCGGGCGGTTCCGGGAACTCGCGAATCTCCAGCAGGCATCCGACTCCAGCTACTTCGCCTTCGACAAGCGCTCGCACAGCGTGCATCGCATCGACGCGCGCTGGACGGCCAGCCGGCTCGTCGTCGACATCGGCACGGAGCGCGGACAACTGCTGCAGCCGAGCGCGTTCGATCTTGGTCCCGATGATCTGTTCGTAATCTCAGACGCGCCGTTTGGCGTCGACCGGATTCAGCTGTTCTACACCGACGGCACGGCGCTCGGCGCGTTTCAGCCTCAGATCCGAAGCCTCCCGCGCGTGACGATGGGGGCGACGGTGCTCAACGGCGCCGGCAGCCTGGAGTACACGCGCGACGCCGTGCTGCTGAGCGAGCCGGATACCGGATGGCTCGTGACCGAGTACGCGACCGACGGCAAGGCGCGCCGGCACATCGGACACCTCCGTGCAACAGGTCATGAGAAGGACCCTGACGCGCACATCGCGCTCAACACCGGCATCCCGGTCGCGGCGGCAGACGGCGGACTGTGGTTCGTGTTCCAGGCCGGCGTGCCGATGCTGCGGCGGTACGGCCCTGACGGCACACTGCTCTTCGAGCGCCACATCGAGGGGGTCGAGCTCGATCCCGTGATCCGCGCGCTGCCGTCGACATGGCCGCGCAGGGGTGCCGGCACGGCTCGCGAACTGCCCCTCATCGTGCCCAACGTGCAAGCGGCCGCGGCCGCGCCCGATGGCAGTCTCTGGATAGCGCTGTCGCTGCCTTACGTGGTCGTGTTCGATGAATCGGGAGACAAAAGGCGCACGGTGCAACTGCACGGTGCGGGCGTCATCCGCCCCGCGAGCCTCGCCTTCAGCCGCGGCGGACGGCTGATCGTGACGCCCGGCGGCTACGAGTTCGATGTCGCGGTGCCGGCAAAGAACCGCGCGGCGCCAGGCATGACGCGGTAGCGGCACACCTCGGCCGTCAACAGCTCCCCGTCGGTGTTGACGTTGACGGGCCGGTCGAACGCCATCTCCATCTCGCGCACGCGGAAGTAGCGCACGCGCGGATCGGCGAGGTGCGCGCCGCCGGCCGCGACCTTCGCAAGCAGGGCGATGAACTCGACCGTCGGCATTTCGTCGACGAGGCAGACGTCGAGCCAGCCGTCATCGATGCGCGCGTGCGGCGCGATGAGGCGGCCGCCGCCAATCAGCCTCGCGTTGCAGATGGCGTACATGTGAAGCCGCGTCTCGAGCACGCGGACGTCTCCGGCGTCGCGCCAGCCCTCACCCTCGCCGGCGTCTGCCTCCGTCTCGAACGAACACGGCCCGAAGCCGCCGGCAGGCACCGAGATCCGCACGGCTGCGGGCTCGTAGTCGAGCACCACCTGCGCGCCGCCGATGAGAAACGCAAGCTTGCCGGCGATCGACTTCAGCCGATCGTCGACGGCGCCTGAGACTTCCGCGATGAATCCTCCGCCCGACGCGTTGATGAACGCGCGGCCGTTCAGCGTGCCCACGTCGACCGAGATTTCGCGCGCGTCGTACAACGCGGCCATCGCCTGTTCGGGCTCCTCGGCCAGGTGCAGCATGCGCGCAAAGTCGTTGCCCGTACCGAGAGGCAGCAGGCCCACCGGCACTCGATCGAGCGCGCCGGCCGACATCAGGCCGTTGACGACCTCGTTGAGCGTGCCGTCGCCGCCTGCGACGAAGACGCGCGCGCATCCGTCGCGCACGGCCTGCGCGGCGGCTTCCTCGGCGTCGCGCGGCCCGGCGGTCATGACGATCTCCATCATGCCGAACCGCTCGCGCAGCGACTGATTGATGGATGGCAGCAGGCCGGAAGCCTTGTCGGTCCCGGACGATGGATTGAGAATGAGACGCGATCGCGACATCAGTAGAGACGCCCCAGGGGGCCGAGTTCGAGATTCAGCTCCTCCGGCTTGAGCCCGAACGTCTGCGCCATTTCGAGAATGGTTTCTTCGAGGCGCATGAGTGCGGTGCCCACGGCTTCCGCTTCCGCGGGCGTGAGCGTGCCGTTCTCGTGCCGCCGGATTGCCTGGCGCTCGAGCACGCGGCGGATGAACTCCACGAGCGTGAGCACGAGCTTTCCTACGGACTTGCGCACATCGTCCGGCTCGGCATTCCACCGCGAGGGCTTCTGCGACGCCATGCGCAGGCGCGTGAGTTCCTCGCGCAGATCGTCGATCTCGCTGACCGACAGACTGTGCGACGGATCGGCCGGCGGCGTCTTCTTGCGAGACTTTGCCGCTCGAGTCACGCGTGGAGCGGGCCTCCGTTTCGCGGCGCTCACGTCGCGCTCCCATCGAGCGGCGGGGCAAAGGCAAACGGGATCATCGGCCCGCTGATCATGAGGTGCGACGTCTCGGGGAGCGCGGAGGCCGCGTCTTTGTAGCGCGCGACGTCATCCGCGCCGATCAGATGAAAGACGGTCCCGAGAAATCCCTGCCGGGACGGCGGATCGACACGCTCCTCGACGACGAAGGCGGAGACGGCGCGTCGCAGGAGGTCGGCTTCGGGAATGTGCGCAGCGGCCACGCGCGACGCGAGATATGCGGCGCCCGTGGCGGGCCGGCCGGGCGCGCGGGTGCCGCGCACGCGGATCGTCATCTGCCGGCGTCCGCGCACGATCGCGAGCGCCGACTTGAGGGCGGCCGCCTGCGGCGCCAGCAGGCTCCGGATCTCCGCTTCCGATTGCGCGACAGTGCCATAGCGGACCGGCAGGATCGTGAGGCCGCGCTTCTCGAGACGGCCGAGGGCCGCGAGCTGACGCGCGAGCCCGGTCTCCGACACGCGCGGCGCGGACTTGCGGTGTTCAATCACCGCTGCGATCGTCCTGACGGCCACGGCCTCGACACCCGCGCGCGCGGCTTCGCGCGCGCCGGCGATGGCCAGCACCAC